>CBDUCL010000244.1:0-4584 GCA_965365625.1 uncultured Chromatiales bacterium
CGGGCCTCGAACAGGGCCTGGCGGGTGTCTTCGATGCCGTATTCGCCCAGGTAGTAGCCGTCGTAGTCCTCGGGCTTGCCGTCGGACAGGGTGATCAGCAGCTTGGTGCGCGCCTCGGTGTCGCGCAGCAGTTGGCTGAGGTGGCGGATGGCGGGGCCCATGCGGGTGTAGTCCTTGGGGCGGATGCCGCTGATGCGGGCCTGCACCTCGCTGTCGTAGTCTTCTTCGAAGGTCTTGACGGTGTACAGCTCGCAGCGCTTGCGGGTGGTGCCGGAGAAACCATAGATGGCATAGCGATCACCGAGGGCCTGCAGGGATTCGGCGAGCAGGATCAGGGACTCGCGCTCGGCGTCGTTGATCCAGCCCTTGGTGGAGCCGCTCATGTCGACCATGATGACCACGGCGATATTGCGCTCTTCGCGGTGCATGCGGGTGAACAGACGGTCGGTCATTTCCAGGCCGCTGTGCACGTCGGCCCAGGCCTCGACCAGGGCGTCGATGTCGATGCCATCGCCATAGGTCTGGCGCTTGAGCAGGCGGTCTTCGTCGGCCATGGCTTCGAAGGTCTTGCGCAGGTGCTTGACCAGGCCGAGGTATTTATCTCGCACCCGCTCGGCGTAGCGGTCGTAGACCGGGTCGATCTTGAGTTCCCGCAGCACACACCAGTTCTTGCGGTAGTGCTGGCGCTTGAAGTCCCACTCTTTATATAGGTGCGCGCCTTCCTCGTGGTAGGCGCCCTTCCAGACCTCGTCCGGGTCGAGTTCTTCTTCGTCGTACTGGCGCAGGTCGTATTCGCCGGGGCCGGCGGCGCTCAGGTAGTCGTCGGGGATCTCGCCCATGTCGACGATAATGGAACTCATCAGGTCCACCACCGTCTCGGGCACCGGCACCGGGCGGTCGTCCAGGGTGATCTCGAAGCGCCCGCCCAAATCGTCTTCCGCCGCCCGCTTCTTTTCCTTCAACCCGAAACGCTCGGGCAGGGGCTGGTCGCGGCCCTCGGCCAGCTCTTCGGCGACCTCCGCCAGCTTGACCCGAAAATAGGCCTTCTCTCGCTCCAGGCGGCGGGCCCGGACCTCGGCCACCAATGAGGGCAGCAACACACCCTGGTAGCAGACCCGGCCCGGCAGGGGCCAACCATAGACCCGGGCAACCAGTTGCAGAGAGTGGGCAGCGCCGACCCGCGGGGCCTGCAGCCGTTCGGCGGGTTGCTGCCAGCCTTCGGGCACCAGGGGCTGGCCGAGTTCCTCCCGCAACCTGGCCATCTCGCGAAACAGGCCGGGCAGTTCGCGCCGCACACAGGCGTCCAGGCGCAGCAACTCCAGCTGGTGGAAGCAGGCCAGGGCGTGCTCCGGGTCGTCGAAGCGGGCCAGCTCAGCGTCCAGATCCAGGTTGAAGGTGCCGAAACGGGCCTGGGCCCAATGGTGGGCGACCATCGCCTTGAACAGGCCGAAGTTGTCGCGGGCGTCCGGGAATCGTGCTACCACCGGGGGCAAGTAGAGGGTCTCGGTGTCGGTATAGAGCTGTTCGCCCTCGGCGATCTTGAGCTTGCGCCCGGACAGGCCGTGCACGAAGTGGGCGAGCACCCCGGCCTGGTCTTCGAGCACCGCGCCGGCGGCCCGCTCCTGGCCCATCTCGATAAAGCGGTCGATGTCGGCGATCACCGCCAGGGCCGGACGCAGGCCGGAGCGGTCGTAGCAGTCCATGGCGTGCAGGGCCCAGGCCTCGATGGTGCGCCGCTCCAGGGCCTCGAGGGCGGAGACCACCTGGATGGCGAACTGGTAGCCGACCTCGATATTGGTGGTGGCCACCCGCCGGGTCCAGTCAAGGATAAAGTCCTGGCGTCCGCGCTCCAGGGCCGCCAGGGCGGCGGCGGTATTGGCGCTGTTGCGGAAGGTGAACTCGACCTCGAACGCCTGATCGAGGATGGCCTCGATCTCGGCGGCACTGAGCGGTGTCGCCCGGCCCATGTCAGAACAGGGAAGAAGACAGCTCGTTGACGGCCGCCAGCATGTCGGCGTCGTCGGTCAGGGCCTGGGCGATGGCGCTGCGGCAGGCGGCCACCGGCTCGACCCCGGAGTGCATCAGCTTGGCCGCATGCACTAAAAGCCGGGTGCTGGCACCTTCGTCCAGGCCGCTACCCTTCAAATTACGCGTCATATGCGCGAACTTGACCAACTGACGGGCCTGCTCCGGCGCAATGCCGGTCTCACTCTCCACAATGCGCTGCTCCAGCTCGGCGTCCGGGTAATCGAACTCCAGGGCCACGAAGCGCTGGCGGGTGCTCTGCTTGAGGTCCTTCATCACGCTCTGGTAACCCGGGTTGTAGGAAATCGCGAGACAGAACTCCGGCGTGGCCTCCAGCAGTTCGCCGAGCTTTTCCATCGGGAGCACCCGGCGATCATCGGCCAGGGGGTGGATCACCACCATGGTGTCCTTGCGCGCCTCGACGATCTCGTCCAGATAGCAGATGCCGCCCGCGCGTACCGCCAGGGCCAGGGGACCATCCACCCAGCTGGTCTCGCCGCCCTTGACCAGGAAGCGCCCGACCAGGTCGGAGGCGGTGAGGTCGTCGTGGCAACTGACGGTGATCAGGGGCCGCCGCAGACGCCAGGCCATGTGCTCCATGAAGCGGGTCTTGCCGCAGCCGGTGGGGCCTTTGAGCAGCACCGGTAAGCGGTTCTGATAAGCGGATTCGAAGATCGCGATCTCGTCCGCCACCGGCTCGTAGTAGGGCTCTTGGTCGATGAAATACTCGTCGGGTCTCAGGGTACGGGCTTGTAGGCTCATGGCGGTCTCGGACTGCTGGTACGGGCGCCAGGCGGAAGCTGCCTCGGGTTCGAACGGCACCATTACCCGGCTATTTATAAGGAAACGCTAATACTTCATAACCTAGTTCTATCCGCTCATTGGAAATTTTCATATTCGTTCGGCGGGTTTCCGGTGGCGGGATACGGCGAAGGAGAGTATGGTTACCGGGCTAATTAATCTGGGGTACAAATAGTCCCAGATCATCGATTAACCGAGTGTCAATGTCAAGTATTCGGGCGCACGCAGTACCCCGCTGTTCGGACCTGGCACGAAAATCCGCGACGGAGGAAAGTCCATGACGGAGGTAATCGCAACCAACGAGACCATTCTGGTGGTGGGCGGTGGGATCAGCGGCATGACCGCGGCCCTGGAAGCGGCCGAAACCGGAAAGCAGGTCGTTCTGGTTGAAAAACGCCCCTTTGTGGGTGGCCGCGTCACCCAGTTGTATAAATACTTCCCAAAACTGTGCTTCCCGACCTGCGGTCTGGAGATCAACCAGCGCCGGGCCAAGATGAATCCCAACCTCACCATTCTGACCATGGCCGAGGTGACCGACATCTCCGGGGAAGCGGGCAACTATACGGCCACCGTCAAGATCAGCCCTCGCTATGTCAACGAAAACTGCACCGCCTGCGGCGAGTGCGAGAAGGCGGTGGAGGCCGAGTTCGACAACGAATTCAACTACGGTCTCGGCGCCAAGGGTCTGAACAGCAAGCGCAAGGGCGCCTATCTGCCGCACAAGATGGCTCACCCCCAGCGCTACGTGATCGACCCAGCGATGATCGGCACCCCCGACGCGGAAAAGGCCAAGGCCGCCTGCAAGTACGACGCCATCGACCTGGAGATGCAGGAAGAGACCCTGCAGTTCAACGCCGGCGCGGTGGTCTGGGCAACCGGTTGGAAGCCCTACGACGCGGCGAAGATCCAGCCCTACGGCTACGACCGCATCGCCAACGTCATTACCAATGTCGAGTTCGAGCGCATGGCGGACCCCCAGGGCCCGACCGGCGGCAAGATCCTGCGCCCCTCGGACGGCAAGGAGGCCAAGAACGTGGCCTTCATCCAGTGCGCGGGCTCCCGCGACAAGAACCACCTGTTGCACTGCTCGCGCATCTGCTGCATGGCGTCGCTGAAGCAAACCACCTACGTCACCGACGCGTATGAAGATTCCGACGTCAGCATCTACTACATCGACATCCGCTCGATCGACCGCTTCGAGGACTTCTACGCCAAGATCCAGGCCAAGGAGAACGTCAAGTTCATTAAATCTAAGGTGGCCTCGATCGTCGAGAACAAGGAAAACGGCAATCCGACCCTGCACGGGGTGGATACTGAGGGTTACGAGCGCTACGCCAACGAGCACGATCTGGTGGTGCTGGCAACCGGCATGGAGCCGAGCGTCGACAAGGACAGCTTCCCGGTCGATATCGTGATCAACCAGGAGGGATTCATCGAGCCCGCGCCCGAGAACGGCGGCATCTTCGCCGCCGGCGGCGCGTCCGATGCGCTGGACGTGAACCGGGCGGTCCAACACGCCACCGGCGCCGCGCTGCGCGCCATCCAGGTTGTCAACCGCGTTGCCGGAACGGAGGGTTAATACAGTGGCAGACGACAAGAAATTCGCTGGTTATATCTGCACCGGCTGCGGCATCGGCGAGCGCCTGGATGCCGGGCAGTTGGAGACCACCGCCAGCCGCGACGGCAAGATGCAGTCGTGCAAGCAGCACGAAATGCTGTGCAGCAAGGAAGGCGTGCAGATGATCCGCGACGACATCG
>CBDUCL010000245.1:0-4573 GCA_965365625.1 uncultured Chromatiales bacterium
AGATCTCGTAGCAGGTGGACTCCGCGGTCTTGAGCGAACCCCGGCCGCCGCAGCAGGGGCAGGGCTCGCACAACACGTGTTCCAGGGATTCGCGGGTGCGCTTGCGGGTCATCTCCACCAGACCCAGGGCCGAGACCTCGGTGATGTGGGTCTTGGCGTGATCCCGGGCCAGGCACTTCTCCAGCGCCCGCAGCACCTGGCGCTTGTGCTCTTCCTCGCCCATGTCGATGAAATCGATGATGATGATACCGCCCAGGTTGCGCAGTCGCAGCTGGCGGCAGATCGCCTGCGCCGCTTCCAGGTTGGTCTTGAAGATGGTCTCTTCCAGGTTGCGGTGGCCGACGAAGGCCCCGGTATTGACGTCGATGGTGGTCATCGCCTCGGTCTGGTCGATCACCAGATGACCGCCGGATTTGAGCTGCACCTTGCGCTCCAAGGCCTTCTGGATCTCGTCTTCAACGCCGTAGAGATCGAAGATCGGGCGCTCGCCCGGGTAATATTCGATGCGGGTGGGCATGTCGGGAATGAACTGCTCGACAAACTGCCTGGCCCGCTGCCAGGTCTCCTGGGAGTCGACCCGCACCTTTTCCACGTCCGGCCCTACCAGATCGCGCAAGGCCCGCAGGGCCAGCGGCAGGTCGGCATGGATCAGCTGGCCCGGCGGCGCCTCCTTGTAGCGGGCCTGGATCGATTGCCAGAGCCGGGCCAGAAAGGCCATGTCGGCCTCCAGGGCCTCCCGAAAAACCCCGTCGGCGGCGGTGCGGGCGATATAACCGCCGGCGGGCTCCACGCCACCGAGAAACTGGCCGAGGATTTCGCGCAGGCGCTTGCGCTCGGCCTCGTCCTCGATCTTCTGCGAGATGCCCGCATTGCCCATGGTGGGCAGGAATACCAAGTAGCGGGAGGGGATCGAGACCTGGGTGGTTAAGCGCGCGCCTTTGGTGCCCAGGGGATCCTTGACCACCTGCACCACCAGTTCGTCGCCCTCGCGCACCAGTTCGGTGATATTGTCCGCCCGGTTGTCGTTGTTGCCACCGCCGGCCTGGATTCCCGAGGCGTGGAGGAACGCCGCCCGCTCCAGGCCGATGTCCACGAACGCCGCCTGCATCCCCGGCAGCACCCGGCACACGCGGCCCTTGTAGATATTGCCCACCAGCCCGCGGCTGCTGGTGCGCTCGATGATCACCTCCTGAACCACACCGTTTTCGATCACCGCGACCCGGGTCTCTGGGGGTGTGACATTGATCAGGATCTCTTCGGTCATCTAATTTCGCTCTTCGCTTCGATCAGACCCTGCCAAGGGCAGGCCGATGCCGCACTCGCGCAGCAGTTCGGCGGTCTCGAACAGGGGCAGGCCCATAACCCCGGAATAGCTGCCCTGCAGATCGGCCACGAACACCGCTCCCAGACCCTGGATGGCGTAGCCGCCGGCCTTGTCCGCCGGTTCACCGCTGGCCCAATAGGCGGCCGCCTCGCTGCGTTCGATGCCGCGGAAGCGTACCCGACTGACATTGAGCCGGGCATTCACCTCGCCTCCCACCAGGAGGGCGACTCCCGTATATACCTGGTGCTCACGTGCGGCGAGCCCCAGCAGCATAGCCATCGCATCGGCCCGGTCCCGAGGCTTGCCCAGGATGCGCCCGTCCGCCACCACCGCCGTATCGGCCCCCAGCACCGGCAGCCCAGCGGCCTCGGGCATCTCGGCCCCGGCCCGCGCCTTGGCCTCGGCCAGGCGGAGCACAAAGGCGCCAGGGCGCTCCCCGGACAACGGCGTCTCGTCCACCCCCGCCGCCAGCAGCACCGGCTCCAAACCGATCTGGCGCAGCAGCTCGCGCCGGCGCGGCGACTGGGAGGCTAGACCGATGGCGCGGACATTCATATTCTAGCCACGATGGTAAGGGTGGTTGCGCAAGATGCTCCAGGCTCGATAAAGCTGCTCGGCCACCAACACACGCACCAGCGGGTGCGGCAGGGTCAGGGGCGACAACGACCAGCGTCCATCGGCCCGCTCCAGGCAGCTTGGCGCCAGTCCCTCGGGACCGCCCACCAGCAGCGCCAGGTCGCGGCCGGAGGCCATCCAATCGCCCAACTGTCCGGCCAGCTGCTCGGTGCTCCAAGCCCGTCCACCCACGTCGAGGGCCAGTACCAGGCAATCCCGGGGCACCGCCGCCAGCATGCGCTCGCCCTCGTCGCGCACCGCTCGTCGCAGATCCGCTCCTTTGCCGCGCTTGCCCAGCGGGACCTCGTGCAGACGCAAGGCGCACTCCCCGGGCAGGCGCTTCTCGTACTCCCGGTATCCGGCCTCCACCCAGCCCGGCATGCGGGTCCCGACGCATAAGAGGTGAATCAACATCGCCGGCATTCTACGCCAGCGCCGCCAGTCCTGCACCGCTCGCGGAGGCCGGCCGTCTTACAGTCGCTAACTTACCTCAGCGCAGGCCGGGCCAGAGGCTGTCTTCGGCCAGAAGCCGGGGGTAGTTGTATCTGATGACCTCGCCCAGATCGGGCAGTTCCCGCTCCGCGGGCAGGTCGGTGCAGACCGCTGCGGCGTCCTCCAACCCCCGCATCTCCAGGGGCGACCCGGGGACTGCCTCATCCCAGGCGCTCTCCGCCAGGCGGCCCGGCAGCATTGATGGGCTCACCGGATAACAGCGGAGCGGTCTCCAGGTCGCCCGCGTCCATTAGCTCGGCGATCCGTTGCAGCGAGGACAGCAACAAGTTCTGCTCCCAATCGGGAAGCGCGTCGAAGCGCTGCACGAAACGCTCCTGCAGCAGCGGCGGCGAGGTCTCCGCCAGGCCCCGACCGGCGGCGGTGACATCCACCACCACGCGGCGCCGATCGGCCAGCGAGCGCGAGCGCTGAATCAGCCCCCGTTGCTCGAGGCGGTTCAGGATATCGGTCAGGGTAGCCTGGCTGAGGCTGACCCGCCGCGCCAGCTCGCCCGCGGCCAGACCGCCGCTGTCCAGGCATTCCCGAAGTACCAGGGCCTGAGGACCGGTGATGCCATAGTCCTGGGCAAGCTGGCGCGAATGCAGATCTACCGCCCGCATTACCCGCCGCAAGGCCCGCAACATCTGGTCGGAAAGATCGAGTTCAGGGTGCATGTAGGGAGACTCGCTGCATCAGTAGAGATCGTTTGGACTCGAATGGTTTTCGCCGCCAATGCCGCGGACCTATTAATACCGACCACCCGGCTCCGGCGTACGATACCAACTGTTGACCTTGGCGTATAGTTTGAGTGGACCACCTATTTTGTTTAGAATTCTAACTTTATGATCGACAAGTTCCCTTGCCAATGAGGGGCTTTCAGGCAAACGGAGTAGCGCCGACCGACGCCCCCCAAAGCCCTTTGGTGCGGCAGCCCCGGGGTGACCATTGTCGAGCCGGTTGCTGGTTGCTTACGGCCCAGCCACTGCGTCCCTTGGGCCGTGCTGCCCCTCCCGATCAGCCACCAGCGGTAACGGAAGATTATGTGTGGAATCTGCGGAGAAATTCGATTCGACGACCAGGCCCCCTCCACCGAGGCGGTGGCACGAATGCGGGAAGTTATGGTGCCGCGGGGACCCGACGGCGCCGGGCTGTTCCAGAGCGGGGCCATCGCCACCGGCCACCGGCGGCTCAAGATCATCGACCTCAGCGAGCACGCCCAGCAGCCGATGCTGGACCCGGAACTGGGTCTGGGCATCGTGTTCAACGGCTGCATCTACAACTATCGGGAGTTGCGGCAGCGGCTGCAGGACCAAGGCTACCGCTTCTTCTCACACGGCGATACCGAAGTCATCATCAAGGCCTATCACGCCTGGGGCGAGGACTGTGTGCAGCAGTTCCACGGCATGTTCGCCTTCTGCATTTGGGAGCGCGACAGCGGCCGGGTGCTGCTGGGACGCGACCGCCTGGGGATCAAGCCCCTGTATACCGCCGCCATCCCCGGCGGTCTGCGCTTTGCCTCCAGTCTGCCAGCGCTGCTGGCGGCCGGCGGCATCGACACCGACATCGACCCAATCGCCCTGCACCACTATATGCACTTTCACGCCGTGGTGCCAGCCCCGCACACTATCGTCAAGGGGGTGCGCAAGCTGCCGCCGGCCACCTTGCGCCGCATCGAGCCGGATGGCCGCCAGCAGGACCGCCGCTATTGGGAGGCCAACTACCAGGCGCGCGAGGAAGAGCGCGGCCTGGGCTTCGGCGACTGGCAGGAACTCACCCTGGCGGCCCTGCGCACCGCCGTCGAGCGTCGGTTGGAGGCGGACGTGCCGGTCGGGGTGCTGCTCTCCGGGGGCTTGGACTCGAGCCTGATCGTCGGCCTGCTGGCGGAGCAGGGTCAGTCCGGGCTCAACACCTTCTCGGTCGGCTTCGAGGCCGCCGGTGGCGAGCACGGCGACGAGTTCAAGTACTCGGACATCATCGCCGAACACTTCGCCACCGAGCATCACCAGATCTTCGTCGACTCCGCCCGCCTGCTGCCGGCCCTGGACCACTGCGTAGGGGCGATGAGCGAACCCATGGTGAGCCATGATGTGATCGGCTTCTACCTGCTTTCGGAGCAGGTTTCCAAGCACGTCAAGGTGGTCC
>CBDUCL010000246.1:0-4554 GCA_965365625.1 uncultured Chromatiales bacterium
TCGATGGGGATGCCGCGATAGCGAAGGATCCCCTGCTCGCCGTCGATAAAGGTGATGTCGCTGGTGCAGCTACCTGTGTTTCCGTAACCCGGGTCCAGGGTGATGTGGCCGGTGCTGGCACGCAGCCCGCCGATATCGATCGCGCGCTCGCCGACGCTGCCCTCCACAATGGGCAGTTCATAAGCTTGATCGCCGATGGTCAGGGTGGCATGGTCGGTCATGATAGCCTGCTCCTTTGTGAAGAACCCGCATGCGAAGCGCCGTTCGCAAGTATTTGATAATACTCCTGGGCGCAATGGCTGTCAGCCCGCACAACCGCTACAATCGGCCCTCCCCAAACCACTATCGGAAATCCCATGTCGCCAGATCCCGCCATCGACCGCCTGCGCGAGGACATCCGCTTCAGTGAGCGTATCGGGGGGCAGGAATACCGCTTCGTCTCCACCTGGGGGCTGTTCTCGCCGCGCAACCTGGACGAGGGCTCGCGCTTGCTGCTGGAGAAGATGCCGGTGCGGCCGGACGATGACTGCCTGGACCTGGGCTGCGGATACGGTCCGATCGGCATCGCCATGGCGCATCAGGCGCCGCGGGGCAGAACACTGCTGGTGGACAAGGACTTCGTGGCGGTGGAATACGCCCAGCGCAATATTCGGGAGAACCACCTGGGCAACTGCGAGGCCCGGCTCAGCAACGGCTTCAGCCAGGTCGGCGAGCGCCGCTTCGACCTGATCGCCTCCAATATCCCGGCCAAGGTGGGCAAGGAACTGCTGCTGATCCTTCTGCACGACGCCTTTGCCCACCTGCGGCCAGGCGGGCGGCTGTACCTGGTCACTATCAGCGGGCTGCGCAAGTTCATGCAGCGCTACCTGGCCGAGGTGTTCGGCAACTACGAAAAGATTAAGCAGGGGCGCCAGTACACGGTGGCGATGGCGGTACGCGAGGCGGATTGACAGCGCGCGGGCCGCCGACTAGGTTCTGGGGACCCAAACATAAGGAGAACCCGGATGGCCGACATCAAGCTCTACCAGATCCCCCGCTCGATCCTGGCACAAGAGCCCAAGCCCGTACTCGAAATCGATTTTGTCGAAGAATTGCAGGCCGAGGGCTTCACGCCGGAGCAGTTGGAAGCCCCCCAGACCCTAGCCTTGATCGGAAATGTAGCGGCTCGGGTGGCGGAACGCCTGGGACACGCCGCCAAAACCAACTATGGGGTGCTATCGGTATTCGACGCGGCCCAGATGAGCGCCTACCAGGCGCTGCTGGAGGACTACCGCATGAACCCCGAGCCCGAGACCATCGGCGAAGAAACTAAGAAAAAGAAGAAGAAAAGAAAGAAGAAAAGCTGAGTTCAGGCCCGGTCATGAGCTCTTTCCCGGGGCCCTCGGTCAGCTGAGCGCCCGATCCACCAGACCCGGCACAGACGACAGCGTCCACGATCTCTCAGGGCTCAGGTCGTCTGGGCTGATCTTCATGCCGTAGCTCTTTTCCACGTGGGAGGTTAAGTCAAGGAAGTCTGTGGAATCGAGCAGCTTGGTAACCAGCAGCTCGGTGCTTTCCGTTACCTCCAGATTCGGGTGGCTCTTGCGGCAATTCTGCTTGACCCAGTCGATAACGGTTTGCGTGACTTCGCTCATTGCTCACTCCAATGTGACTTGTAGACTTGGGGCCCTCAGCATGAGCTGCTCCGGCCAAGGACGCAAAAGCGGCGCAGAAATCGCGCACCGGGACCAGCGCCGGCGGGTTCGCCAGCTGCCCGGTGGACCATACTTGAAGACACGGCGACATCGCCACCACACCCGCAGAAACGGAATCCGCCATGGGCAAGCGATCGGTACGCACCTTTCTCCTTATCCTGTTGCTGGCCGGCGCTGTTGCCGGCACCTGGTACCTGACCCGGCCCAAGCCGGTTGCAGTGCAGTTGGCAACCGTGGAACGGGGGCCGGTGGAGGAGACCGTGGCCAATACCCGCGCCGGCACGGTCACGGCCTGCCGGCGGGCCCGGCTGTCGCCCAGTATCGGCGGCCAGATCGCCCGGCTGGAGGCTCGTGAGGGAGACCGGGTAGAGACCGGCCAACTGCTGCTGGAGCTGTGGAATCGGGACCTGCAGGCGGAGCTGGAGCTGGCCGGCAGCGAGGTGCAAGTGGCCAAAGCCCGCGGCGAATCCACTTGCCTGAACGCCGAAGTCGCCCAGCGCGAGGCCGACCGCCTTACCCGCCTGAGCAAGACCGGCGCCGCCTCGGTAGACCAGACCGACCGCGCCGAGACCGAGGCCAAGGCCAACCGGGCGGAATGCGCCGCGACCAAGGCCGAGGCCCTGGTCAGCGCGGCCCGAGTGCGGGTGGCCGCCGCCAAGCTGGAGCGCACCCGGCTGCTGGCGCCCTTTGCCGGGGTGGTGGCCGAGATCAACGGTGAACTCAACGAGTACGTCACCCCCTCGCCTATCGGCATCCCAACGCCGCCAGCGGTGGACCTGGTCGACAACACCTGCTTCTACGTCAGCGCCCCCATCGACGAGGTGGACGCCTCGCAGGTGGCCACCGGCCTGCGCGCCCGCATCAGCCTGGACGCCTTCCGTGACCGCTACTTCGAAGGCAGGGTACGGCGGGTGGCCGACTATGTGCTCGACCTAGAAAAACAGGCACGTACGGTGGACGTTGAGGTCGAATTCAGCAATCCAGAGGACCTGGAACGCCTGCTCGCCGGCTACAGCGCCGATGTGGAGATCGTCCTCGATGCCCGGGAAGACACCCTGCGCATCCCTACCGAGGCGGTGTTGGAGGAAAAACGGGTGTACCTGTTCCGGCCCGACATCGGGTTGCTGGAAAGCCGGGACATCCGCATCGGCATGGCCAACTGGGATCACACCGAGGTGCTGTCCGGACTCGACGCGGGCGACCAGGTGGTCACCTCGGTGGACCGTGTCGGAGTCGAGGACGGCGCCCGGGCGGCGGCGGAAACGGAACAGGATTGATGGCGTTATGATCGAGCTGGAGGACATCGCACGCAGCTTCCAGGTCGGCGACGAGGAGGTACACGCCCTGCGCGACATCGACCTGCGCTTTCCCACCGGCGCCTATGCCTCGATCATGGGCCCCTCGGGCTCCGGCAAGTCGACGCTGCTGAATATCCTGGGACTGCTCGACCGCCCGGACCGCGGCGTCTACCGCATCGACGGGGCCGACACCACCCGGCTCGACGACCGCCAACAGGCGGGCATCCGCCGCGACCGCATCGGCTTCGTATTCCAGGCCTTTCACCTGATCCCGCGCCTGAGCGCGGCCCAGAACGTGGAACTGCCGCTGGTCCTGGCGGGCCTGCCGCCGAGCGAACGCCGCCCCCGGGTGCAAGCGGCGCTGGCCGCCATGGGCCTGGAAGACCGGGCCGGCCACCGCCCGGACCAGCTCTCCGGCGGCCAACGCCAGCGTGCCGCTATCGCCCGCGCCACCATCATGCGCCCGGAGGTGATCCTGGCCGACGAACCCACAGGCAACCTGGACCACCACTCGGGACGCAGCGTGATCGAGGCCCTGGAGACCCTGAACCGCCAGGGCATCACCCTGCTTATCGTCACCCACGACCCGGAGATCGGCGAGCGCGCCCCCAGGAACATCCGCTTGGTGGACGGCCTGGTCGCCGCCGACAGCGCGCCGCCATGAGAAACCGCGATCTCGCCCAATTCAGTGCCCGCGCCCTGCGCGGCTACCCGACCCGCAGCCTGCTGATGCTGTTGGCGATGGGCATCGGCGTGGCCTCGGTAATGCTGCTCACGGCCCTGGGCGAGGGCGCTCGGCGCTATGTAATGGGAGAATTTTCCGCCCTCGGAACCCACTTGGTGATCGTGTTGCCGGGGCGCTCCGAGACCGTTGGCGGCCCGCCGCCGCTACTCGCCAGCACGCCGCGCGACCTCACCCTGGACGACGCCCTGGCCCTGCTGCGCAGCTCCGCGGTGCGCCGTGTAGCCCCCATCTCGGTGGGCTCGGCCCCGGTCTCCTACCGCCAACTGGAGCGCGAGGTCAGCATCGTCGGCTCCACCGCCGAGTTGGCCGAGGTGCGCCAACTGCGCATCGGCCAGGGCAGCTTTCTACCCCCGGGCCACCCCAGCCGAGGCGCGGCATTGTGCGTGATCGGCTACACCGTCAAGCAGGAACTGTTCGGCGGCGCCAGCCCCCTCGGTCGCTGGCTGCGCATCGGCGACCGCCGTTTCCGGGTGATCGGGGTGCTGGCGGAAAAGGGCCAGTCCCTGGGCCTGGACATGGACGACCTGGTGATCGTGCCGCTGGCCTCGGCCCAGAGCCTGTTCAACACCGAGGCCCTGTTCCGCGTCCTGGTGCAGGCCGACGGCCGCGAGGCGATTCCCCGCGCCAAACGCGCCATCGTCGAGATCGTGGGGGAGCGCCACGAGGGCGAGGACGACGTCACCGTGATCACCCAGGACGCCGTGCTAGCCACCTTCGACCGCATCCTCAACGCCCTGACCCTGACCGTGGCCGGCATCGCCGCCATAAGCCTGCTGGTGGCCGGTATCCTGATCATGAACGTGATGCTGATCTCGGT
>CBDUCL010000247.1:0-4500 GCA_965365625.1 uncultured Chromatiales bacterium
AGCGCCGGGGCGGGCATTGCCTTCCGTCAGGGCGCTGCCGAGGGCGCCGGGCTGGTTCTCGGGCCGCTCTTCGGCACCTCGGCCACCTCCGGCGTCAATTCCAAAGGGGTATTTTGATATCAATTACATCACCACCGTACCCCTGGAAGCGATCAAGATCAAAAAAGGGGGAGGGGTGCTCCGGGTGCAGATCGACTACGAGGTGCGGGTTCCCATTATCGGCAATATCGATGCTATTCTCAGCTTCGACGACAAGGTAGAGATCACGTCCAATTGAGAGAGCCCCCGCAGCGCCTCGCCAAGCGGCTCGACTACCGATTCAACGACCCGGCGCGTTTGGAGCAGGCGCTCACCCATCGCAGCGCCGGTAGTCCCAACAACGAGCGGTTGGAGTTTCTCGGTGACGCCATCCTCGGTTTCGTGGTCGCCGACGAGCTTTGTGCCCGCTTTCCCGACGCAGACGAGGGCCGATTGAGCCGGTTGCGGGCACGCCTGGTTCGCAAGACCTCTCTGGCGGAGTTGGCTCGGGAACTGGAGATCGGGGACTACCTGTTGCTGGGGCCCGGTGAGCTGCGAAGCGGTGGGCAGTCTCGGGACTCGACCCTGGCCGACGCGTTGGAGGCACTTTTCGGTGCGGTGTATCTGGACGGCGGCCATCGGCCCGCCGCCGATCTGATCCGGCGGCTGTTTCGCCAGCGGCTGGACGGGCTTAAGCACGGTCAGGCGGAGAAGGATCCCAAAACCCGGCTCCAGGAATATTTGCAGGCCGAGGGCCGGGGCTTGCCCGAATACTCTGTGCTGGAGGTGAACGGCGACCCCCACACGCAGGAGTTTCGGGTCGCCTGCCGGGTGCCGGGTCTGGCCGGCGAGAGCCATGGCCAGGGTACCAGCCGGCGGCGGGCAGAGCAGGCCGCCGCCAAACAGATGCTGCGGGAGCTGCAGCCGTGAACGCCGAAGCCCGCAACCGCTGCGGTTATGCAGCGATCGTCGGCCGCCCCAATGTGGGCAAGTCGACCCTGCTCAACCGGCTGGTGGGGCAAAAGCTGGCGATTACCTCCCACAAGGCCCAGACCACTCGCCACAGCATTCTTGGCATACACACGCTGCCGGGTGGCCAGATTGTCTATGTGGACACTCCCGGCATCCATCAGCGTGCCGACCATGCCATGAACCGCTACCTGAACCGCACCGCGCGCAACGTGTTGCGAGACGTCGATCTCTTGCTGTTCCTGGTCGAGGCCGGCCGCTGGACGCCGGAGGACGAGGCGGTGCTTGATAATGTCCGCCAGGCCGGCGTGCCGGTGATTCTCGCCCTAAATAAGGCAGACCTGATCAAGGCCAAGGCCGAGCTGTTGCCTGTTATCGACGAGCTGTCCAGGCGCATGGACTTCGACCAGGTGATTCCCATTTCCGCTCGCCGTGGCACGAACCTGGAGCGGTTGCAGCAATTGGTGCTTGCGGCCTTGCCCGAGGGCGATAACTTCTTTCCCGAGGATCAGGTCACCGACCGCCCGGAGCGCTTTTTTGCCGCCGAATTACTGCGCGAGCAGTTGACCCGTCGCTATGCCAAGGAACTGCCCTACGCGCTATCGGTAGAGATCGAGACCTTCGAGGAGGAGGGTCAGTTGTACCGCATCGGTGCGGTGATCTGGGTCGAGCGCCCGGGCCAGAAACGGATCCTGATCGGCCATCAGGGCCAGGCCATGAAGGAGACATCGACCCAGGCGCGCCTGGCGATGGAGGAGTTTTTCCAACGCCGAGTGTTCCTCAGCGTCTGGGTGCGGGTGAAAAAGAGCTGGTCCAATGACGAGTCCGCGCTGAGTCGCCTCGGCTACGGCGACTAGACAGCTCCCATGCACGGCCTGCAGGCCCATTTCGTGCTGCACGCCCGGCCCTATTCCAACAGCAGCCTGTTGTTGGAGCTGTTGTCTTTCGAAGGGGCCCGCTACCCGGCCATCGCCAAGGGCATAAAGTCCGGACGTGGGGGGGGCGCCGCACTGCTGCAGCCGTTTCGCCCGCTGCTGTTGGAGCTGCGGGGCCGCGGCGAGGTGCGCACCCTGGGCAAGCTGGAGGCCGGTGGCAGCGCCTATCTGCTGAGCGGCGACGCCCTATTCTGCGGCCTGTATGTCAACGAGTTGCTGATGCGGTTGCTGGGTCGCAACGATCCCCACGAGGGGTTGTTCGCTCTCTATTGCGATATCCTGGCCCTGCTGGCCGGCGGGCGCGGGATACCGTTGGGGCTGCGCCGCTTCGAGCTGGGACTGCTGCGGCTCCTGGGCTATGGTCTGTTGCTGGATCGCGAAGCCGACAGCGGGGTGCAGGTGCGGCCGGCCGGGCGCTACCGCTACCGCATCGAGGCTGGCCCCGAGCCAGCCGCGGCGACCGCGCCGGAGGCCGAGACCCTGGCCGGTGCCACCTTGCTGGCCCTGGCCCGGGGCGAGCCACTGGACCCCCAAGGTCTGGTCGAGGCGCGGCGGCTGATGCGCCGGGTCCTGGACCATTACTTGGATGGGCGCCCCCTGCGCAGCCGCGAGCTGTTTCGTCACGGCTTTCGGCGCTCGGGGCATGGCCTGAAGTAACCATTTTGAGCGTTCACCGGTGAAGGCGATCCTGCAATGAGCAATTCGAACCAAGTCCTCCTTGGCGTCAATATCGACCATGTGGCCACCCTGCGCCAGGCCCGGGGCACCCGCTATCCAGAGCCGATCCAGGCCGCCCTGGCGGCCGAGCAGGCCGGGGCCGACGCCATCACCCTGCACCTGCGGGAGGATCGGCGGCACATCCAGGACCGGGACGTGGAACTGCTGGCGGGCATTCTGCAGACCCGTATGAACCTCGAGATGGCCGCCACCGCCGAGATGTTGGGGATTGCCCGGCGCATCGCGCCGCCCGATTGTTGCCTGGTGCCGGAGCGGCGTGAGGAACTGACGACCGAGGGCGGCCTCGATGTGGCCGGCCAACTGGAGCACCTGACCGATTACTGTGCCGCTCTGGCAGAGGCCGGGGTGCGGGTGTCCCTGTTTATCGACGCCGATCCGCGTCAGCTCGAGGCTGCCGCTGCCAGCGGTGTCCCGGTGGTCGAGATTCACACCGGTCACTACGCGGACGCCCGCGGCGCCGCCCAGGCCGCCGAGTTGGAGCGCATCCACGCCGCCGTGGCCCTGGGCCGGGAGCTCGGCCTGCAGGTCAATGCGGGCCATGGGTTGGACTACCATAATGTGCAGGCGATCGCCGCAATCGACGGCGTGCGCGAACTCAATATCGGCCACGCCATCATCTGCCGGGCCCTGTTCACCGGACTCGAGGAGGCGGTGGCGTCCATGAAGCGGCTGATGAACCCCTGAACCGCCAGCGACCCGGCGACGTCGTTTTTCCCGCGCGCTGCTTTCCCCGGGGTGACGATGCCCGTAGCCATCAGGGGGGCGGGGGCAGCCGGCCGAAGCTTGGGTGCTGTGGGTCCGCGGCGTAAACTCCGAGACATGACCTCGGTTGACTTGGAACTAAGACGTTATGGATTTTCCCACCATCGAAGACTTTATCGGCAACACCCCCCTGGTGCGCCTGCAGCGCCTGCCGGGGGAAACCGCCAACCGGGTGCTGGTCAAGCTCGAAGGCAACAATCCGGCCGGCTCGGTCAAGGACCGGCCGGCCCTGAGCATGATCCGGCGCGCCGAGGAGCGCGGCGAGATTCGCCCCGGCGATACCCTGATCGAGGCCACCAGCGGCAATACCGGCATCGCCCTGGCGATGGCGGCGGCGATCCGCGGCTTCAAGATGGTGTTGGTGATGCCTGAGCACATGAGCCTGGAGCGGCGGGCTCTGATGCGGGCCTACGGGGCCGAGATCATCTTGACCCCGAAAGCAGGCAGTATGGAAGCGGCCATCGACAAGGCCCGAGAGCTGGAGGCAGCAGGGCGCGGGCGCATCCTCGACCAATTCTCCAACCCGGACAACCCGCGCGCTCATGAGGAGGGTACCGGCCCAGAGATCTGGCGCGACACCCAGGGCCGGATTACCCACTTCGTCAGCTCCATGGGCACCACCGGCACCATTATGGGTACCGGCCGCTATCTCAAGCGGCAGAACCCGGCGGTCCAGATCGTCGGGGTGCAGCCCACCGAGGGCTCGAGTATTCCCGGCATCCGGCGCTGGCCGGAGGCCTACCTGCCCAAGATCTACGAGCCCGCCGGGGTCGACCGCATCCTCGATATGAGTCAGGACGAGGCGGAGCGTACCACCCGCGAGCTGGCGGCCCGGGAGGGCATCTTCGCCGGTGTGTCCTCCGGCGGGGCGGTGGCCGCCGCCCTGCGGCTGTCGCGGGAGCTGGAGAACGCCATTATCGTCGCCATCGTCTGCGACCGCGGCGACCGCTACCTCTCCACCGGTGTCTTCCCTGCCGAATAGGCGCCCCTATGCCGCCGCCTGGGCGGCGCTCCTGTGGCTGCTGCCAGGGCCGGCGGGGGCCGTCGAGACCCTGAGCCTGCGCCTGGGCAGCCTGGA
>CBDUCL010000248.1:0-4476 GCA_965365625.1 uncultured Chromatiales bacterium
ACAAGGTCTTCGAGGAGAAGATCCTCAAGGTGCTGGGGGAGGAGCAGGCTGCCGCCAAGTAGGGCGCTTGCCGATAAATGGGGCGATTTGGAGTCGCCCGGCTACGGTGTCTCCCGAGTCGGCGTCAGCTAGAAATAGGGCCCCAGGGCCTCGCCGATCTCCGCCGCCCCTGGGTAGCGGCCGAACGCGCAGCCGTCGAATACCTCGCGGCAGATCAGCACCCGCACCTGGGGCTGGCGCTGGGAATCGAGCCAAAGCCGGGTCTCGTAGAATACATCCTGGTTGCACCGCATCAACGGTACGGCGGGCATGCCGCTGAGTTCGTCGCTTAGGGTGCGGTGCCGGACGGCTGTAACTCGAAAACGGTCCGGTTCCACCGGCTGGGGTTGCTCGCTGCGGGTCGATAGCTCGAACTCGCAATGGGGGCGGAAGCGGTCGCTGGCGCCCACTGGCCCGCCGTCCTGAAATCGCAGATGGGCACTGGAGGCAGGGATTTGCAGCGGCCTCTGGAGCACCAGCTCATAGCCGGTGGTAGAGTCCGGTCGCGCCGGCGTCGAAGAGACGCAGGCGCCGAGGGCGCCCGGCAACAGGGCGGCCGCCAGCAGCGGACCCCAGGGGATGGGGATTTGTGACCGAGATTTTCCCATCGCAGAACGATTTGGCATAGAATTCAGAAATAAGAAATCGAACCGTAGAGCCTGGATCTAGCCTAACCCCATGCCCACCAGAGCGAAAGCCCGATTAGCCCCCCTGGGGCCGGCGATCATGCCGGGATTGTTGCTGGCCGCCCTGTTGCTGCCGGCAGCGGCCACGGGGGATCTCTACAAGTACCAAGACGGCAGCGGTCATATCTACATTACCGACCGTGCCATGGGTCCCGGCTATCGCCTGCTCAAGCGCTACAAGGGGTTGGGCGGGCGCTCGGGCGGCGGCGCGGCGCTCAAGCGCTATCGGGCCAACCGCGCCCGATACGGTCCCACCGTCGACGGCGCTGCTGAGCGGCTTAGTCTGGAGCCCGAGCTGCTGCATGCGGTGGTGCGGGCCGAGTCGGCCTATGACCCGGATGCGGTATCGTCCGCCGGAGCTGTGGGGCTGATGCAGCTGATGCCCGAAACGGCGCGCCGCTACGGGGTGAGCGATCGCAGGGATCCGGACGCCAATGTGCTCGCCGGTGCTAGTTATCTGCGCGATCTGATCGCCGAGTTTGAACAGGATCTAGAGCTGGCGCTGGCTGCCTACAATGCGGGCGAGAACGCGGTGCGCAGCTACGGAAACCGCATTCCGCCGTATCCGGAGACCCAGGGCTACGTGCGCAAGGTGCTGCGCTACTATGCGGAGAATCAGGCGACGCCCTGAGGCGATTCGTTCCGCGCCGGCAAATCCCCAGATCTACCCGCCACCTGTTCCAGGGCCCGCATCGGCCCCAAGGCGAGCAGCCGCTGCTTGTCGGCCGGACCCTTGACGAAGAGGGAGCCGGCAAATCCCAGCGCGTTGATCGAGATGCCTTCCGCGTGCTCGCGCAGACGTGGGACCAGCAGCATCCAATCCCGAGTCATCAGCAAGTTGTAGGGGGCCGATTGGCGGGCCTCTTCGCCGTCGGTTAGTGCCTCGATGCCTAGGGTGTCCAGCAGCGCGCGATAGCGTTCGCAAGCAGCCGCGGCGGCCCGTTCTTGGTGCTCCCAGAACCCGGGCTCGAGGCGGCAGAAGGCGTGGGCATAGCCGAGCCCGGGCACCTGGCCGATGGCGCATCCCGGCGCGGCCGCGTCGAGTAACGGCTGGATCGGCGCCGCCAGCTCACCGCCACCCAGGGGTAGGGGCACCAGCTGCAGATGCTTATGGGGCTGGCTAGCGCCAGCTACGGCGCCGCCGTTGTAGAAGCCGAGGCTCGGAAAGCCTGCCAAGCAGGCGCCGAGGGCGGCGAAATCCCCCGGGCTGAGCAGGCATTCCTGTTGCTCGAAGGCGCGGGTGACGAGCAGCAGATGGTGCTCCATGACATTGAACTTGTTGAGCACCGCGCGGTGATTCGGGGAGATGTCTCCCAGCAACAGCTCTGGCTCGGGCGGCAGGAAGGGGTTGCACCGGCCGGCCCCGGACGCCGGCTTCGGCTTGGGTTTGAGCGCCGCCTTGCGCCGCAGGTTGGAAGCCACCCGCAGCAGGAAGCGCACGCCGTCTTGTTCGATGCAGTCGAAGGCGGTTTCTATCGGGACCAGGGCACCGCTGGCCAGTGCGCTGGTGGTCACCTCCAGCAACCGCTGCCAGAGATGGTGGCTGGGGAGCGGCGAATCCGGATCCGGCATGGGCGCTCGGACTCAGTGGCGGCTATTGGGGTTGGAAGGCTCGGGGGCGGTGAGCATCATCTCCAGCAGGGCGGTAACCAGTCGGCTGCGATCGTTGAGCCCGCGGGATTCCACCAGGCCTTGCTTCTCTTCCGGCCTGAAGGGCAGGTGGGAGATAAGGAAATTCACCAGCTCGGAGCCGGGCAGCCGTTCCACGGCCTCCCATTCCTGTTCCAGGTCCTGGGCCGCCAGATAGCGTCGCATGGCGGCGAGCAGTTTCTGCTGGGCCTTCGGCTCCACTTCGCCGGGCTGGTAATCCACCGCGAAAGGCGTCCAGTCCGGCCGCGTGCGCCGAAAGCCGTGCCGCAATGGCAACTCCTCGCCCAAGGCGAACCGACAGACCCCGGTTAGTACGATCAGCAATCGGCCGTCGTGGGTTTCGTTGAAGCCGGTGATGCGCCCGGCGGTGCCCACCGGCAGCAGCTCGGGGCGTTGGCTTTCGGCGCTCTCGGGCCGGGGCTGGATCATGCCGATCATGCGGTGGCTACCGAGGCTGTCAAACACCATGCTCAGGTACCGGGGTTCGAAGATGTTCAGTGGCAGCTGGATGCCGGGCATTACCAGGGCCCCGGGCAGGGGGAACAGCGGCAGCTCGGCCGGCAGGTCTTCGAATCTCGGGGTAAAGGGGTTGCCCATGGGTCAGTCTTCGGCCGGGCCTGGGGCGCGGCGAATCTGGACGCGTCTCGGCTTCATGGCCTCCGGCAGCTCGCGTACCAAGTCGATATGCAGCAAGCCGTCTTGCAGATCCGCACCCGCCACCCGCACATAGTCGGCGAGCTGGAACTGGCGCTGGAAGCTGCGGTTGGCGATGCCCCGGTGCAGAAACTGCCGTTGGCGATCATCCGGCGGCCGCGCGCCGGTCACGCTCAGCATGTTGTGTTCGACCAGTATTTCGAGATCCGCGCGGGCGAAGCCGGCCACCGCCATGGTGATGCGGTAGCTGTGTTCCGCCGTGAGTTCGATGTTGTAGGGGGGATAGCCGCCGGAGTCGGTTCGGTAGGCGGCGTCAATCAGCTCTGCCATACGATCGAAGCCGATGGCCGAGCGGAATAGGGGGCTGAGGTCGATCTGGGGCATGGAGGTGATTTCCGCACAGGCTGCTGGCGCCTCCCATTATGCCGGCGCATGCGTCTCTTGCAAGGGTCGGGAAGAATGTCCCTTTCAGGCTCGAAAATTGTCGCAATCTTTGACGAAAGCAATTGAAGCCCGATGGCAATCCTTCTATTCTTGGAGTTTACAAGGGGAACGCCGGTAAACAATTGAAAATTATTGGTTGCCGCATGTTGGCGATTTTTTCAGAAGATGCTGAAGAGAACCGAACCTGGCATGGCATCTTTCAGCAAGGCTTTCAGGCAACGAGAATTCCTAAAGCGTCTATATTGAGCCGCTTAGGCAGCTGAATATGGCGGGGCATCCCGCCTCGAAAGGGAAGCTCCATTTATTTTAGCGTTTCCCTAAATTTGAGCAGACGACTACGGTTGGGCCCATGCTACATATTGCAGTGCTTGAAGATGATCCGGATCAGTCCGATCTGATGTGCTTATGGTTGCAGGAAGCGGGATACCAGTGCCGCGGGTTCAATACCGCCGCCGCGTTCCAACGCAGCTTCCTGCACGAGACCTATGATCTGCTGGTGTTCGACTGGGAACTTCCCGAGTCCTCGGGTATTCGAGTGCTGCGCTGGGTGCGGGATAATTGTGATTGGCAGATCCCGGTGCTGTTCGTCACCCGGCGCGAAAAGGAAGAGGACATCGTCTACGCCCTGGAGCAAGGGGCCGACGATTACATGCCCAAACCGGTGACCAAAGCGGTTACCCTGGCCCGGGTGCGAGCCCTGGCGCGGCGTAGCGGAGTGGTCAAGGAAGAGACCAAGGTCGTAGAGTTTGGCCCGTTGCGGATCGATTTCTCCACCGGCACGATCCTGCGCGACGGGAGCGTGGTGGAACTGACCGAGCGCGAGGGCCGCCTGGCGTTCACCCTGTTCGGTAATCTCGGGCGTCTGTTATCGCGCGACTATTTGCTGGAGACCGTTTGGGGGATGAGCGGTGCGGTGGCCACCCGCACCGTCGATACCCATGTCAGCCGATTGCGGCAAAAGCTGGGATTGACCCCTGACCAGGGCTGGCAGCTCAAGGCCATC
>CBDUCL010000249.1:0-4461 GCA_965365625.1 uncultured Chromatiales bacterium
TTATCCCAGGCCACATAGTCGGTTTCCAACAGCGAATAGGGCTCGCCGCTCGGCCACAACACGGCCCGGTACCCATCGGTAAAATACGAGTCGCCGGTGACGTCTTTCCTGGGTTGATCGATGGGCACCTGATTGGGCCCCCGCAGCCAGGCGAACTTTGCCAGCCCTTGGGAATACCAGAGGTCCTGAAGAAAAAAGTCTCTGGCATAATCGATGTCGGGGTCGACACCGACCGGCCCCTCGGGACCGGCGAGAAAATGGACAACGTCGCCCACCCAGACGGGTTTCTCATCCAGCCGCATCGGAGCCTTCCACAGGCGAAGTTCGCTGCTTCTCTGGTTCGTGCCGGGGCGCAGCTTGCGAAAAACAGCGTCCGCCGTGCGGCCATACATGACCACAGACTCGGCCAAGCTGTCATAGAGTCCCCGTTCTGCGGCGATCCTCTCGAACCACCCGGCTCGCAACAGCGCCTGCAAGACGTCGTCGCCGGCGCCGACCAAGACGAGGTTCAGGGGATCCCCGTCCCGAACGCCGGCCTTGTCGCTGGAGCAACAGGGCAGCGTACCGAGCGCGTCGCGGAGACCGACGAGATCGTAGTCGGCTATATCCTCCGGCGAATACAGGGCCGCGAAGTCTACCTGGGCGTGATCGGCGACGAAGCCCGGCACGGGCACGAAGAACACGAAATTGTATTCGGCGTCGGCCGCGCGACCGAAAAGATCGACATTGACCCCCTTGGTGCCCGGTCGCGCCTGGGTGAAGACAAACCCCGAACCCGTCTCCCCGGCGCCGATCCAGCGGGGCATGACGTTATCGTGAAGATACCTCTGCATCTCGGTGCGGGCGGTGCCGGAAAACCCTGACTTATTGGTGTAAGCGACCTCGAAGGCCGGCACATAGTCCGGGTCGGTTCCCACCGGCGCATACCGAAGATCCGAAGCGCCGCGATTGCGCACCTCGATCCACACCGGTTGGATACCTCGATCGTAAAGCGGGAGGTCGAAAATGGCCTGCGTTTCCTCTGGGCTCGGCACGGTGACTCTCACTTGGATATCCCCCACCGTCTGCACTTCGGCTCGCTCGATGACCGCGGTCATCGCCTCAGATTGGGGCCGGTAGGGGGTGACAGCGCAGGCCGAGAGCCACAGCGTTGGGAGCAACACCGACATTGCGGCCGCTTTGCGAATGGACTTGCCGCTGATGGGCAAGGGGCCCGGGGATCTGGAGCGCAAGAGATTCGCCGAGTACTTCGGTTTTAAGCTTTTGGACATAGTTATTCGCCGTCGGTCACCAGAACCAAATCATAGGGGGAAAGCACCAGGAACAGCTAGCCCCAGACAGCCGGGATAAGGCACAGGCCCTGAACACGAAGGATTACACCGCACCGTCATCGCCGGGACCGATCCAGAAGAAAGGATTGTAGGCCACCTCCCACAGGTGACCGTCGGGGTCCTTGAAATAACCGCTGAAACCACCCCAGAAAACCGGCTGCGGCGGCTTCACCAGGGTCGCCCCGGCTTCGACCGCCTGCGCGACGACCTGCTCGACCTCCTCCGCCGATCGCACATTGTGGGCCAGGGCAAAGGCCTCGAACCCCTTGCCTGCGGCCTGCACTCCGGCGTCTGCCGCCAAGGCCTCGCGCCCAAACAGGCCGAGCCAGGTGCCGTTGAGGGTGAAGAATGCGACCTCGGGCGGAGAGTCCAGGCGCGGAAAACCCAGCCCCTTTTCGTAGAACTCGACGGCCCGGGCGAGATCGCGGACCCCCAAGGTGATCATACTGATACGCGGCTGCATTGAATCTACCTACCGAATCCCGAGGCGCGCTGCCCGGGCCGGCCAAAATGGTTCAGGTTTCCGACTGGGCCCGGGTTGCGGACATCAGGCGGTGGAGTTCCCGCAAAGCCACCGACAGCATGGCGATGTCGGGCTCGTCCTGGACCCGCAGCTCCCCAAACAGGCGCTGGTAGCGCTCCAGCGGCACATGGTTCTGGTGCCGCCAGGCCTCCAGCTTCGATTGCGGCGAGGTGGTGGCCATGGCATTAGCCAACACCGCGGCGCACAGCCGGCGTTTCAGGGCGGCCAACTCGTCGCGCAGGTTGGCGCGGGCGCCGGCGTGCCAGCGGTCGTGGCTGGGCAGGGCCAGGATGCGCTGGTGCAGCCAGTCCAGTTCCAGCTCGCCGCCGAGGCCAAAATACACCCGAGCGGTATCCAGGACCGGATCCCGGGCGTCGAAGGCCACTTCGATCAGGTCCAACGCTGCGGTCAGTTCGTCGAGGCCCGCGGCCCAGCTTGCAAGATCCTGAGCCAGGCCCTCGGCGGCCAATACCGAGGCACGCTGTTCGATCGCTTCCCGGCGCTGGGGCTCGACCAGTTCCGGCAGCGCCGCACCGATCTCTCCAACCGCCACTTTATAGCGCTCGATAAGGGCCGCTACCCGGAGCGTTTCGGAGTTGCGCTGGAGCAGCCAGCGGCATGCCTGATAGGCCAACCGCTGACCTTGGATCAGCAGCTCCGCCGCCTCGCCGTCACTGATCGACATCTCGGCCGCGGCCACCCCGGACCAGAGCCTGCGCAGTTCGAATACCTCCCAGACCACGGCATAGGCGCGGGCGATGGCGGCGGCGGGAACTCCCAGTTCTTCGTGCAGGCGAAACGCAAAGGTGATCCCGAGGCGATTTACCATCCGGTTGGCCACGGTGGTGGCCAGGATCTCGCGGCGCAGGCGGTGGTTCCGGATCTGCTGATCGAAACGCTCCCGCACCGGCTTGAGAAAATACCGCTGCAACTCCGGCAGCATGCAGGGATCTTCCGGCAGGTCGGAGGCCAGCAGTTCCTCGTACAGCGTGTGTTTGGCGTAGGAAACCAGCAGCGCCGTTTCCGGCCTGGTGAGCCCCTGGCCGGCGGCCTGGCGCTCGGCCAGGGCGGCATCGTCGGGCAGAAACTCCAGGCTACGGTCGAGCTGGCCCTGTTGTTCCAAGTGATGCATGAAGCGAATCTGTCCGGGCAACAGCCGAAGCCCTTGGCTCTGGTCCAGACCGATGGTGCGGGTCTGCCAATAACTGTCGCGCAATACCAGCTTGGCCACCCCTTCGGTCATTTCGCTGAGCAGCTGATTTCGTTGCTTGCCCGTCAAGTCGCCATCGACCACCACGCGGTCGAGCAGGATCTTGATATTGACTTCGTGGTCAGAGCAGTTGACGCCCCCGGCATTGTGGATGAAGTCGGTATCTAGGCGTCCGCCCTGGCGGGCATACTCCACTCGAGCCGCCTGGCTGAGCCCGAGATTACCGCCCTCTCCGATCACTCGGCAACGCAGGCTGCTGGCGTCCACTCGCAACCCATCGTTGACCCGATCCCCGATGTCCGCATGGCGCTCGTGAGAGGCCTTGACGTAGGTGCCGATCCCGCCGTTCCACAGTAGATCCACCGGGGCCCGCAGAATGGCGCGAATCAGCTCCGCCGGGGCCAGGGCGTCGGCCTCGATCCCGAGCGCCGCTTGGGCTTGGGGGGCAAGCCGAATCGATTTCAGCTGCCGGGGATAGACCCCGCCCCCAGGACTTATTAGGGCCGGGTCATAATCGGCCCAGCTGGAGGCGGGCTGGGCGAACAGGCGCTCGCGCTCCCGATAACTGAGCTCCGGATCGGCGTCCGGGTCGAGGAAAATGTGGCGGTGATCGAACGCGGCCAGCAGCCGGATATTTCGCGACCATAACATGCCGTTGCCGAACACGTCGCCCGACATGTCGCCAATGCCAACCACGCTGAACGGCTGCTGTTGATAGTCGATTTCCGCAGCCCGAAAATGCTGCCGCACCGACTCCCAGGCGCCGCGGGCGGTAATACCCATCTTCTTGTGGTCGTAGCCGGCACGCCCGCCGGAAGCAAAGGCGTCGCCGAGCCAGAACCTGTAGTCGGCGGCCACCGAGTTGGCAAGATCCGAGAAGGTGGCGGTGCCCTTGTCGGCGGCGACCACGAGATAGGGGTCGTCACCATCGTAACGTACCAACTGCGGCGGCGGCACACACGCGCCATCACGCAGATTGTCGGTTACGTCGAGCAACCCAGAGATGAACAGGCGGTAGCAGGCCTCGACCTCGGCCCGCACCTCGCTGCGCTCGCCGGATGCGGGCAGGCGTTTCGCCACGAAGCCGCCCTTCGCTCCGACCGGCACGATCACCGCATTCTTCACCAGTTGGGCCTTCATCAGCCCGAGGATCTCGGTGCGGAAGTCCTCCCGCCGGTCGGACCAGCGGATGCCCCCGCGGGCTACCTTGCCGCCCCGAAGATGCACGCCCTCGGTGCGCGGAGAATATACGAAGATCTCGAACATCGGCCGCGGCTCGGGCAGGCCCGGCACCTTCTTGGGGTCCAGCTTGAGGGCCAGGCAGGCCTTGGGCTGGCCTTCGGCGTCGGTCTGGTAGTAATTGCTACGCAGGCTCGCTTGCACCAGGGCCAGAAAGC
>CBDUCL010000250.1:0-4394 GCA_965365625.1 uncultured Chromatiales bacterium
AGGCGTCGGCGTCGAGGGCCAACTTTGGCTGGTGTTCGAGGTCGGTGATGATCACCCATTTGTGGCCGGAGGCCTCGATCTTGTGGACGAAGGGGTCGTCCCGGCTTGGCTCGAATTCAGGGAACTTGGGCCGCAGCCCGAGCATGGGCAGGGCGATGACGCTCTCCGGGTCCACGGTTTCGCCCACTTCGCTCACCATCAAGTCGTCCAGTGCCAGGAAGTTGAGGGCGCCGATGCCTTCCAGACGGTCGACCTCGCTCTCTTCGGCCTCCACGTGCTTCTTGATCACCTGGCGCAGCTGGTGCTCACGGAACCATTGCACGCTCTCTTCCCCGAGCCAGAGGTCGAGCACCATCGCCGAGGGCTTGGCCACCGGGTAGAGCAGGAATTGATAGAAGCGCAGCACCGGCGCCAGCAGGGCCCCCATGCGCAGGGCGTTGCGCGAGAAATAGGCCTGGGGGGCGATCTCGCCCACCAGGGTGATGACCACGGTGGAGAAGACGAAGGCGCTGACCCCGGCCAGCACCGAGTCCGAGAGCAGGGTCAGCAGCACGTTGATGCCGACATTGCCCCAGAGAATGGTGGTCAGCAGAAAGTTGGAATCCTCGCGCATGGCCAGGATCTTGACAGCGTGGCGATTGCCGCCCTCCACCTCCACCTCGAGGCGCAGCCGGCTGACGCCGAACATGGCCAGGTTGAGGCCGGAGAACATGGCGGACTGGGAGATGCACAGGGCAATGCCCAGCCAGATAAAGCCTTGGTATTCGGACACGGCGGTGGTTTCCTCTCGAGGAAAAGATGGGATTCGGTCAATTGGGAGCAGCAGTCTACCGGCAGTGCAGCAGCGCCGCCAGTGCCCTCACTCCTGCGGCGGGAAACTCAAGGGCTTGTCGGGCCGCGGGGCCTCTTTGGCCGGGCGCACTTGGATCTCCTGGCGATCCACCGCCATTTCGATATCGTTGGCGATGAGCGCCTGGTCGATCGCGCTATTAACCGCGTCCAGGACCTGGGCGTAGTCCTCGCGCCGGATGAACACCCGCAGGTCGAAGCGCAGAGCGCCGGAGGCGAAGCCGGCGAACACCACGCTCGGCTCCGGATCGGGCAGTACCAGGGGGTGTTCTCGGGCCAGCCCCAGTAGGATGGAGCGTACCCGCTCAGCCTCGACGCCGCGGCTCACCGCCACCGGGAACACTACCCGGATGATGGCGTCGGACAGGGTCCAGTTGAGGATCTCGGTGGTAATGAAGCGTTTGTTCGGCACGATCAGTTCCTTGCGGTCCCAGTCGGTGATGGTGGTGGCGCGGATACGGATGCGCGAAACCACACCGCTGACATTGCCCACGGTGACCACGTCGCCGACTCGGATCGGGCGCTCGAACAAGATGATGATGCCGGAAACAAAGTTGGCGAAGATCTCCTGAAGGCCGAAGGCGAGCCCCACGGTCATCGCCGCAACCAGCCACTGAACCTTGGACCAGTCGACGCCGAGGGCGTTGAACGCCAGCACGATGCCGACCGCGGCCAGCAGATACTTGGTCAACGAACTGATAGCATACTGGCTGCTGGCGGACAGGGGCAGATGGGCCAACAGCAGGATGTCCAGCAGCCCGGGCAGGTTGCGGGTGGCGATAAAGGTCACCACCAGGATCAGCAGCGCCAGCCCGAGATCGGCCAGGGTGATGGGTACCTGGCGGCTGAGGCTGGTGAGCGCCGTAGTGCCGTCGGGACGGGTCAGCGTCTCACTAGTCTCGACGGTGGTGTTCCACAGGGTTACCTGGTCGAAGATGGTAAGGGCCGGCAGCGCCTCGGACCAGATCATCCAGGTGCCTCCCAGGGCAGCAACAAGTACCAGGGTACGCAGCAGTTGGCTGGCCTGGGCACTGATCTGGGCCTGGTCGAGCTCACTGTCTTCCAGAGTCACCCGCATGCCATCCCCGGCGGCTTGGTCGGATTCGGTCTGGCTTTGTTCGGCACCGGCGCGTTGGTGCATGCGCAGCTGCAGCCAGCGGTGCACGAGGCTGTCGAACAGAATCACCAATAACAACAGGTAGAAAGTCTCCACCACTCTCCAAGACAGGTAGTTGGCGGTATAGAAATACCCCGCCAACGCCCCCATCGCCAGGGCCAGCGGCGCCCCCACCGCCAGTCCGTACCAGAGGTAGCGCAGTTGGCTGAGCCAGCCATAGCGGTCCGCGTCCACCAGCCGCGGCATCAAGCCGCCGCTGGGCTTGAGTAGACGTTGGGTATAGAGGGCGAAAGCGAGGATCGAGACAACGAAGGCGGCCCGACCCAGCGTCTCCCGAAAGGCCTCGACCGGCTGGAACTCCAACATCCCCACCAGGAAAGAGGCTGGCACCACGAGCCAGACGAGCCAGCGCAGGTCGGTCACCAGCGCCTGGCGCACCGCCTTGGGCCATTTGAAGAACCGTGCCCCGGGGCCGCCGTTCCGGCACAGCTGACGCACCAGCGAAATGCTGAACCAGAGCTTTGCCGCCGCATCCAAGCCGGCCGCAACCGCCTTGGCGAACTCCGTGGAATCGAACGGAGAGACGAGCAGCCAGGCAGCAAACCACAACAGGACCGGCCAGCGGGCCGCCAGCACCAGGCTGTATCCGAGTCCCGACAACATGGGGAGAAAACCAATTCCGGCACGGGGCACCACCAAACGCTCCAGACCGCGGCGCAGGGCACGCCCGCTGAACAGCAACAGCAGAGTTGCCCCAGCCCCCAGCAGGCAGAACAACGGGGATGCCCGCATGGTACCCCACACCGAATACAGGGCGTGGCGCCATTCGTCGGGTTTCACCAACCAGACAAATGCGCCCAGGGCCTTGCCCGGGTCCAGGCCCCAGAATGGGGGCCCGCTGCGCACCCAGAGCACGTGCTCATTGATATAGCGGGCAAATTTGCGGGTCTGGGCCAGCAAGGCCCGCTCCACGCCGTCGCGGTCCACCAGCTCGGAAAAATACGCCCCCTGGGAGTCGACCAGGGCATCGAGTTGCTCTCGCCGACCCTGCACCAATTCCTCGGCTTGACGCTCTATGCGGCGCCGCTCCAGCGGGCTGACCTCGGCGTCCAAGCCCGCCAATACGGCTGCCACCGCCGCCTCCGGCGCACCGAGGGCGGCGTGCATTTCCTCCAGCTCGATGAGCCGAACCTGGACCTCACCGATCTCGTCTTTGAGCGCGCCGATGCTGCGCTGCAGTTCCCGCATATTCGGTAGCTCACCGCGTTGTTTGCGCAGCAGCAGGCCGATGGCGTCGGTCAGACCGGCGGCGGCCATGCGCTCCTGGACGCGGCGAAAATCCTCTTCCAATCCCTTGCTCCGGACCTGCAACCGCTCTTGGCGCGCCTTACTCGCTTCGATTGCCTGGGTCAGCCCCACTCGAGCTCTGGTCAGGGCCGCGTTCTGCTCGGCCAGCTCGCGCAGCGCCGGATGCACCGCCAGCACCCGCGCCTCGGCCTCCAACACCGCCCGAGCGGCAGCCTGCGTCCTCAGCGTGTCTACCCGTTGGCTCCAATACTCCGCCCGTTCTTCGGCTTCGAGGGCCTTGGTGTCGGCCAGTTCCAGGCGCAGCTGCAGCAGGTCGCTGCGGCTGTCGTAGCTGAGTATCTCTTCCTCGTAGGCTCGAATCTCGCTGGCGATGGCCTGGCTGCGGGCCTGAGCCAGGGCATCTCGCGCCTGTTGCGCCGCCGGCAATGCACCGGCCACCTCGTCCAGTGGAGCCGCGAGGCGCTCCCGGGCCGCCGCCAACAACTGCGGCAGGTCGGCGCGGCGCTGCTTGCGCCGGGCGTTCTCCGCTTCCAGCTCGGAGAGGCTGCGCAAGGCCAGATCGCGATCGGCCTCGGCCTGGTTCAACGCCAGCTCGGCTGCCGCCAGGTCGTCATCGGAGGTCGGCGGCGCTTTCGGCGCTGCGGTCTGCGCGGCAAGCTGTTCGCGCAGTTCGGCCAGGCGTTGCGGCGCTTTCTCCCGAAGGGCCTGGAACTCTGCGGCCTTGGCCCGCCAATCTGCGTCGAGATCGAGCTGGGTGAGCGCCTGCTGGTAGAGTGTTTCTAGCCGCGTCCGGGCTGCCTGATCCAGGCCCGGGACTTGCTTCACGGCCGCTGCCTGGGCCTCGAGATCGGCCCGGTTGAGGCCGGTCGGCTCGGCGACCGATGCAGCTTCCCCACCGCCTTCGGCCAGCAACGATTCTGCACCGGCCAGCCCGGTCAGAATCAGCAGCGCTACCACCCGGGTAAAAACCCAGCATCGACCGGATGGGTTAAACCAGCGCATCATCCTTCCTCTTCCCTTCTGTCTAAAGCATAGGCGAATCCGCATTACCCGCCGGGTGGGGCTCTCCTGATATGGATTGACCTGTCAACCGTTCTCTCTATCTGTCTATCTGTCGTGT
>CBDUCL010000251.1:0-4358 GCA_965365625.1 uncultured Chromatiales bacterium
GACACCGAGGGTGGGCGCGGTAAGGACCACCTGTAGCGCCCGCCCCGAGCGAGGCACAGATGGACGCGGGCGAGTTCGGCAATCCGAGCATCTACCACAGCGATCCCATTGCACCGGTGATCTTCGGCGTAACCCTGATCCTGGTTGCGGCCCTGATCGGGCGCTACAGTGCCCGCCGCTTCGGCCAACCGTCGGTGCTCGGCGAACTCCTGATGGGCGTGATACTGGGCAACCTGCTGTTCGTCTTCGACTACGAACTGATGGTGATCCTGCGCGAAGGCACCGGCTGCCTGCGCATGGGGGCCCTGGCCCTTTCGGGGGTGCCCTGGGAGGAGGCCGCAGTGCAAGCCTTGGGGCCCGGTGGACTGGATTTGTTGGCGGTGCTGCGCGGCCCCAGCGGCGGTGACTACCTGCAGGTGGCTCAGGCGGTGGACATCTTTTCCCGCTACGGCGTGATCTTCCTGCTGTTCCACGTCGGCCTGGACACCTGCATCGCGGAGCTGCGCACCGTCGGCCGGGACTCCCTGCAGGTGGCCGTGATCGGCGTGGTGGCGCCCTTCGCCCTCGGTTTCTCCATGGCCTGGTGGCTGGTTCCCATGGCCGATCACGCCACCCACATGTTCCTCGGCGCCACCCTGGGCGCCACCAGCATCGGCATCACCGCGCGGGTGTTGAACGACCTGCAACAACACCGCTCCCGCGAGGCCCATATCGTGATCGGCGCCGCGGTGATGGACGACGTGCTCGGGCTGGTGATGCTGGCCATCGTCTCCGGGATCGTGGTCACAGGCAGCGTGGCCTTGCCCGATATCCTGCGCACCATCGCCCTGGCCAGCCTGTTCATCATCAGCGTGCTGCTGCTCGGCCCCTATATCGTGGACCTGCTGATCCTGATGCTGCGCCAGCTCAACGTGCTGGAGGCCAAACTCTTTATCTCATTCATCTTCGTCATGACCCTGGCCTGGCTGGCCAATTTGGTGGGCCTGGCCACCATCGTCGGCGCCTTTGCCGCCGGCCTGCTGCTCCTCGATAGCCACTTCCGAGCCTGGGGCGACCACCGCAAGCACAAGTATTCGATCAAGGAACTGTTCGCCCCGCTGGAGGCAATCCTGGTACCCATCTTCTTCGTGCTGATGGGAATCCAGGTCAAGCTGGAGACCTTCGCGGATTGGCAGGTACTGATGATGGCCACCGGCCTGCTGCTGGCAGCGGTGCTCGGCAAGGTGATCGCCGGCATCGGCGCCCGCCGCGGACTGCACCGCCTGGCCATCGGCGTCGGCATGCTACCCCGTGGCGAGGTGGGGCTGGTGTTCGCCTCGATCGGCAAGAGCTTGGGGGTGATCGATAGTGCGATGTTCTCCGCGGTGGTCCTGATGGTGATAATCACCACCCTGATCACGCCGCCCCTGCTCAAGCGCCTGCTGGGCCCCGGCGAACGGGTCGAAGACGGGTTCGAGGCCTCCAAGAGCTGCCTCTAACCGGGGTGAATCGGTTGTCGCTGACCGGCGGCGGCATCGCTCGACCAGCCAACGGCAGCCACCGCCCCAGGGCCTGTTAACAGGCCCGGAGCCGAACCAGGCTCCGCAGGGATCACAAAGGCTCGATCAATTCCGCCCCCTCATTGCCGGGCCGGTTGACCCGGGTCGATACCGGATAGCGATTCATGGGCGCCCCGGCATAGGGTTGGAGTAGAGGCAAGAGCTCACCGGGACGCTGGTTGACCGGGTCCAGCCAGGCCGGCCAGTGTTCTGAATCCAGGATCACGGGCATGCGCTCGTGCAGGGGGGCAATGGCCGCATTGGCCTGGGTGACGATAATGCTGCAGCTCTCCAGTTCGTCGCCCGCCGGGTCTTGCCAATGCTCCCAGAGCCCCGCCATGGCGAACGGCAGGCCGTCGGCACGCTGAATGAACCAGGGTTGCTTGCGCCCGCCTTCGTTCTTCCACTCGTAGAAACCCTCCGCCGGGATCAGGCAGCGGCGGTACTTGAACGGCCCCCGATAGGCGGGCTTCTGATGCACCGTCTCGGCGCGGGCATTGATCATGCTGAAGCGGGAATCCGGCCCCTTGGACCATCCCGGTACCAAGCCCCAGCGCAGGGGTACCAGTTCATTGCGGCCACCGACGCCGGCTCTTGCCGCCAGCACCGCCTGGGTCGGCGCCAGGTTATAGCGCGGCGGCACCGCCGGCGGCGGCTCCAGGATACCGAACAGGTCCGCATATACCCTGCTGGGGGAAAACTGCACGAAACGACCGCACATCAAACTAGCCTCTGGTTGGATACGAAAGCAGACCCTACAATAACTCGCGAGCGCCTGGGTACCGGCGCCCAGTTGCCAGAACTGCCGACGCCGGGCAAAGCCCCGCCGAGTCGCTGAAAGCCATGTTCTTGCCAGCCGCATCTCGTTGATCCGAGCGCAAGGCCCAGATAGCCCAGCTTGATTTCTGCCCCGGTGTTGCCATGCCCCCATACCGCCTCATCGCCTGTACCCTTCTGCTGCTCGCCCTGGCCCTGCCCGCTGCATCGCAGGCGCCGAGCAAACAGCCGAACCTGATCGCCACTCTCTGGCTGCAGACCGCCGCAGAATACGCTGCCCTGGCCCTTCAGAGCTACCGGCAAGCTCAGGCCCAATTGGCACCCGCCCTGCGAGAACCGGCCTGGAGCGCGTCGTTGGAGCAGCGGAAGCTACCCAGGAGCGACTACGCCGAGCTGCCGCCGGCTGTGATCCTGGACCTGGACGAAACCGTGTTCGACAACAGCCAGGTGCAAGGCGAGTTCGTCGCCGCCGGCGGCTTCGACCCGCAGCTTTGGGACGCCTGGGTGGCACGGGCCGAGGCGGATGCCGTGCCAGGGGCCCGGGAATTCGCCCAGGCCGCTCAGGCACTGGGCATCACCCTGGTGTATGTCACCAACCGAGGTTGCGCCCCCCGACCGGGCGACGACGGGCGCCCCTGCCCACAGGAATCCGACAGCATCCGCAACCTCGAACGACTGGGTTTCGTCCCCCCGCGCCCGGCCGAAATCCTGCTGCGCGGCGAGCAGCCGGGCTGGAACCGCGAGAAGTCCCAGCGCCGAATGGAACTGTCCCGGCAATACCGCATCCTACTAATGATCGGCGACGATCTGGGTGATTTCCTGCCCGGGGTGCGAGGCCTGCCGGCGCCGGAGCGCCGGCAGCAAGCGCTGGCTCATAAGGATTTCTGGGGCGCGGGCTGGTTCCTGCTGCCCAACCCGGTCTACGGTTCCTGGCTGCGGGCCCTGGGCACGGATCCGGCAGCCCACCTGGAGACGCCCGATCCACCATTGCCCTGAACTGCCCTAGGGCCTGAGTTCGATCTGGAATTCCGGCGCCTCCAGGATGTGACGCTTGACCGAGCAAAGCTCCATGGCGCGGGCAATGGCGTCCCGGTAACGCTCGGGAAAGCCCGCCGGCAACTCCAGCTCGAGGGTCATGCGAGTGAAGCGTTTTTTTAGCGGATCGCGCTCGCAGTGCATATGCAGCGCCATACCCTCGGTAGACAGCCCCCGGGCCTGACAGAAGTTCCAGGCAAAGATACCGGCACAACTGCCGATGGAAGCCAGGAACAGGTCGAAGGGCTCTGGCGCCGAGCCGCAACCGCCGGCAGACTCGGCCTGATCGGTGCGGATGGTGAAGCGCCCAATTCGGGCATCCACCAATTTGCCGCCGGGAAAACTGATAGCAACGGTTTCCGTACTCATTGGGGCTCCGACATAATGGGCCTAAGGTTTTCGATCATAGCGCCGCCGGCGGAGCACGCAAATGACCCCAGACAGCCCAGATCCGGATGCCCCCTTGATCCGCCTTCAGGGCGTCAGTCACAGCTACCGCGAAGGTGCAAGCAGCCACCGGGTACTGGAGGGCGTGGACCTGGAAGTGGCCCGGGGCGAAGTGCTCGCCCTGCTCGGGCGTAGCGGCTCGGGCAAGACCACACTGCTCAATCTGCTGGGCGGCATCGACCAGCCCCAAGCGGGGCGGATCGAGATTGCCGGCCAGCGCATCGACCGCCTGGGTGAACCCGAACGCAGTCTGTTCCGGCGCCGCCATATCGGCTTCGTTTACCAGTTCTTCAATCTGATTCCGACCCTCAGCCTGAGCGAGAACCTGGCCCTGCCGTTGGAGCTGAATCGGGTCCCGCCGGATGCCACTGCGGCCCGGGTGACAGAACTGCTGGAAGCGGTGGGTTTGGCAGGACGGGCGGACGATTTTCCCGATCGCCTCTCCGGCGGCGAGCAGCAGCGAGTGGCCATCGCCCGGGCCCTGGCCCACCGCCCCAAACTGGTGCTGGCCGACGAGCCCACCGGGAACCTGGACGCCACCACCGGGGGCCGCATCCTCGA
>CBDUCL010000252.1:0-4327 GCA_965365625.1 uncultured Chromatiales bacterium
CGGGGGCTCATCCGCACCCACTCGAGCTCGTGCTCGAGGGTGCGGCGGCGGGCCGACTGCTGCTTCTCCTCGCCGGCGAGCCGCGCCTGCTTCTGCTCCAGCCACGACGAGTAGTTGCCCTTCCACGGGATGCCGCGGCCGCGGTCGAGCTCGAGGATCCAGCCGGCCACGTTGTCGAGGAAGTAGCGATCGTGGGTGACCGCGACGACGGTGCCGGGGTAGTCCTGCAGGAACCGCTCGAGCCAGGCCACCGACTCGGCGTCCAGGTGGTTGGTGGGCTCGTCCAGCAGCAGCATGTCGGGCTTGGACAGCAGCAGCTGGCACAGCGCGACCCGCCGCCGCTCGCCGCCGGAGAGCTTGCTCACGTCGGCATCCCAGGGCGGCAGGCGCAGGGCGTCGGCGGCCACCTCCAGAGTGCGCTCCAGGTTGTGGCCGTCCTGGGCCTGGACGATGTTCTCCAACTCCGCCTGCTCCTTGGCCAAGGCGTCGAAGTCGGCGTCCGGGTCGGCGTAGGCGGCATACACCGCGTCCAGCCGTTCCAAGGCCTGTTTGACTTCGCCCAGGGCCTCTTCGACATTGCCGCGCACATTCTTGGACGGGTCCAGTTGGGGCTCCTGGGACAGGTAGCCGACCTTGATCCCGGCCTGGGGCCGGGCCTCGCCCTCGATTTCGGTGTCGATGCCCGCCATGATCCGAAGCAGGGAGGACTTGCCCGCTCCGTTGAGGCCGAGCACGCCGATCTTGGCGCCGGGAAAGAAGGAAAGGGAAATGTCGCGCAGGATGACCCGCTTGGGCGGAACCACCTTGCCGACACGGTTCATGGTGTAGATATACTGCGCCATCGGAATCTCTCGGGCCGGTGAAAAGCGCGTATTCTGGCACATTCGGCGCCCCGGGTCAGGGGGCGCCCGCGCGCTTAGGGATCGTTAGGGAAGGGCGTCCGCAGCCGGCCGGCCAGGGCAGGAAAAATCAGCCGGTCAGCCAGCGCCAGAGCAGCGGCAGGAGCAGGGCGGTGACCAAGGCATTGATGCCCATCGCCAGGCCGGCGAATGCACCCGCCACCTCGCTGATCTGCAGCGCCCGGGCAGTGCCAATGCCGTGGGAGGCGGTCCCCAGGGCGAGACCGCGGGCGCGCTTGTCGCGGACGCGGAGCAGGTCGAGCAGGATAGGGCCCAGCATGGCGCCCAGGATGCCGGTCAGGATCACCAGCACCGCGGTCAGGGAGGGCAGGCCGCCCAGGCGTTCGGTAATGCCCATGGCCACCGGGGTGGTCACCGACTTCGGGGCCAGTGCGAGCAATGTCTGCTGGTCGCCGCCAGCCAGCTTGGCCAGCAGCACCGCCGACAGGGTGGCGGTGGCCGACCCCGCCAGAATCGACAGCAAGAGTGCGGGCAGGCTGCGCCGTACCGCCTGAAGCTGGCGGAACAGGGGTACCGCCAGGGCCACCGTGGCGGGCCCGAGCAGAAAGTGCACGAATTGCGCGCCCTCGAAATAGATGGCGTAGGGGGTGTCGGTTAGCTTGAGCAGCAGTACCAGGACGATTACCGCCAGAAGGACCGGGTTGAGCAGCGGGGTGCGGCCGAATCGGCGGTACACCCGGTTGGCGAGCACATAGGTGGCCAGGGTGAGGGTCAAGTGCAGCAGTGGGCTGGCACTAAGATAGACCCAAAGGGCCGCGAAATCCTGGTTCATTCCGGTCCTCGCTCCTGCCGGCCGGAGACGCCCAACCGCACCAGGGCCGCCATCACCAGACCGGTAACCGCAATGGTCAGCAGGGTGCTCACCACCAGCGACAGGGAGATCGGAAGCCACTGGTTTTCCAGCAGCGACAGGTGAGTCATGACCCCGACCCCGGCGGGCACGAACAGCAGCGACAGATGGTCCATCAGGGCGCCGGTGACCTGCCCAAGGCGTTCGGGTACTTTGCCGCGGATCAGCAATCCGGCAAACAGCAGGGCCATGCCGACCACCGGGCCAGGCAGGGGCAGGCCGGTGCCGACCACGATTAGTTCGCCGACCAATTGGCAGCAGAGGATGATGGTTAGGGCCTCGAGCATCTCGTTTGCGCCTGTTTCGGTTTCAAATGTTGCGCCCGGCCCGCAGGGTCAGGGGCCAGCGGATACGGCGTCTGGCGCCTGCGTCACCCCACTCCTTGGCGAGCGCCGGGACCAGGGGTTCGAGCGGGTCTCGGCCTAGGGTCTTGCGGTAGCGATGTACCGACGACCAGGTACCCAGATAGCCCACTAATTCCCCCAGGTCCCAGTCGGCATGCATGTCGAGGGTGGGAACGGTGATTTCCTCCAGGGGGAAGACAAGCTCCCGGTAACCGGAATCGACCAGGCGGCGTTCCGGCGGCCAATAGGGGCCCACGACGTCGCGGTCGAAGCGGTCGATCAGGCAGTCGATACCTGGCTCGCAGCGCAGCAGCTGGTAGCTCCAGACCGCCAGCACGCCGCGGGGGCGAAGCAGCTGTCGAACTTCGCGGTAGAAGGCGTCGAGATCGAACCAGTGCAGGGCCTGGGCGACGCTGATCAGGTCGAAACGGGCGCCGGCCAAGCCCGAGGACTCGGCCCGGGCCCGCAGGTAATGGACCCGGGGGTGGCGCGCTGCCCCCGCCAGTTGGGCTGCGCTGGCGTCGCTGGCCAGGACCCGATCGAAATGCTCGGCCAGCCCCAACGCCGCCTGGCCGGAGCCGGTCGCGCAGTCCCAGGCCAGCCAGCGCCTGGGGGCTATCTCGGCCAACCAGGCGAACAGGGCCTGGGGATAGCTGGGCCGAAAGCGGGCATAGTCCTCGGACTGAGCGGAGAAATGATCGGCGAAGGCGCCGCTCATGGCGGGCCGGGCAGGTTGGCCGGTAGCTGGTCGAGGCCGCCGAGGATAAGGTCCGGGATTACTCCCCAGGGATCGAAGGGCTGCGCCGCCGAGCGCTGCACCCAGGCGGTGCGCAGGCCCAGCGCGGCAGCGCCGATGACGTCGAAGGGATTGGAGGAGATCAGCCAGGCTGAGTCTGGCCCCGCCCCGGTGCGCTGGAGAAAGTGGCGGTAGACCGCCGGATCCGGCTTGAAGCTGCGCACCGCCTCAACGCTGACAATATCCTCGAAGTAGCCGAGCAGCCCGGCCCGCTCCAGCAGTTCGTGCACCGCCGCGGCCTGTCCGTTGGAAAAGGCAAACAGCCGGTGCCCGGATTCGCTCAATCGCTGCAGACAGGACTCGGCGTCGGCAAAGGCCGGCAGCCGCCGATATTGCTCCATCAGCTCCTGCTGTTGCGCCGCCGTCAGCGTTATGCCGAGGCTGTCGGCGGCGTGGATCAGGGCATGTCGGGTGCAATCGGCGAAGCTGACATAGGCCCCCATAAGGCCGCGTCGGAAAGAATACTCGAGCTGCTTGTCGCGCCAGCGACGGGCGAACTCCGGCGCCCGCTCCCCGGCGATGGGGAGCAGGGCGGCAGTGACCCCGGCGGTGTCGATCAATGTCCCGTAGACGTCGAAGCCGAGGGTCAGTGCCATGGCCCCGATCCTAGGTCAGCGGCGTGAGCACGATCTCCACCCGGCGGTTGAGGCTTCTTCCCTCCGGCGTGTCGTTGGAGGCGATCGGGCTGCTCTTGCCCATGCCCCGAACCAGCAGCCGGCTGGCCAGCACCTGACGGGTGCGCAGGTAGGCGGCCACGCTCTCGGCCCGGCGCTCCGACAGGCGCTGGTTGTAGTCGGCTGCGCCGGTGCTGTCGGTGTGGCCGACCACGTCGACGTAGGTCTTCTCGAACTCGTTGATCACCAGGGCCACCGAGTCCAGTACCGCGTAGAAGCTGGAGGATATGTCTGAAGAGCCGGTGCTGAAGGTGACGTTGCCGGGCATGTTGAGAATGATGTTGTCGCCGGAGCGGGTCACGCTGACCCCGGTGCCTCGCAGTTTGGCCCGCAGCTTGGCCTCCTGCTGGTCCATGTAGTAGCCAACGGCGCCGCCCGCCAGGGCGCCTACACCGGCCCCGATCAGGGCGCCGCGGCGGTTGCCGGCGATGGCACCGATAATGGCGCCGCCAGCGGCGCCGACGCCGACGCCGATGGTGGTCTTGCTGACTTGCTTCTCGCCAGTGTAAGGGTCGGTGGTCTGGCAACCTGCCAGGCCAAGGGTCAAGCCGATGGCTAGGGCGATGCCGCGGCGGCGAAGGCGTGAAACGGGATAGTGGTTGTTCATGGTTGAATCGGTTACCTCATGGTCAGATTCTGCGGCGGGTTTGCCAGACGGTCTGTTAGGCTTACGTTGTAACCAAGACAGTCGGGGGGGTCAATCGCGGCGCTGCTGCCATTGGCCGGCGGCAGGACTGACATCG
>CBDUCL010000253.1:0-4322 GCA_965365625.1 uncultured Chromatiales bacterium
CTGCGGCCCGGGGCTGTCGAAAAACCAGCGGCGCATCGAGCGCACACGAGGGATGTAGCCACCGACGGTCACGCCCAGGTCTTCATGGTCGCCTGTGGCGAATACCCCGCCACCATTGTCCATGAACTGGCGCAGTGCCTGTCGCTCGGTGTCGCTGATCGGTGGGCACGGCACGGCCATCGCATGGTCGCCACGCATCGCCGAGGACTATGGCGTGGTCAATGCCATGGAGGTCGGCATTGCCTGCGCCACCTTCGGCCTGATTCTGGCCAGCCTGATGGGCGGGCCTATCGCCAAGTTCCTGATCAAACGCCACAATCTGACCCCCAGCGTCAGCGAGCCCCAGGACGTAGGGCTGTCGGAGAAACAGCGCGATCGCGGCATCGGCCACTTGGACTTCCTGGACGCCATCCTGGCGATCCACATCTGTGCGATCGTCGGCCTGATGCTCAACGAGGCCCTGGAAGAAGCGGGCCTGCAACTGCCCCTGTTCGTGACCTGCCTGTTCGCCGGCATCCTGATCACCAACCTGGTACCCAAATCCTTCCCTCGTATCAGCGGCACCGCCTGGCCAACCCGCAAGCCCGCAATGGCGCTGATCGCCGACATCTCTCTGGGCACCTTTCTGGCCATGTCGCTGATGAGCATGCAGCTGTGGACGCTGGTCGAGCTGGCGGGGCCGATCTTCAGCATCCTCGGCGCCCAGTTCCTGGTGGCGATTCTGGTCAACCTGTTTATCGTGTTCCCGGCGATGGGCAAGAACTACGACGCGGCGGTGATCTCCGCCGGCTTCGGCGGCATCTCGCTGGGTTCCACTCCCACCGCGATGGCGAATATGTCGGCGGTAACTCAGCGCTATGGGGCCTCCCACCTGGCCTTTATCATCGTGCCCCTGGTGTGCGCCTTCTTCATCGACCTGGTCAATGCGGTGCTGATCCCCTACTTCCTGGCCCATTTCTGAGCCCGGCGGGCGGTCGCGAGTAGTCCCAGGCGGCGGGGCTACTCGAATTCCATCGCCCGGAAGATCCGGTCGGCGTTCCGTTTGGCCAACTCACGGAAGGTGTCCAGGTGGGCGTAGGGGGACTGGTCAATCTCGTAGGCGGCCTGCAGGTCGCCGCCGTCCTCGATCAGGGCACCGATGCGCTCGCGCAGGTAGATCAGGTAGTCTCTGGTGTAGCGGGTAACTTCGGCCATATTGGTGGGTTCGCCGTGGCCCGGGATTACGATTTCCGGCTCTAGGGCTTCCAAAGCAGCCCAGGTCTCGATCCAGGCGGCGGTATCGGTGTGCTCGAACACCGGCAACAGGCGCTGATGGAAGGCCAGGTCGCCGGCGATGATCAGCTTTTCGTCGGGTAGCCAGACCTGAGTGTCGCCGGGGCTATGGGCAGGGCCCAGGCGCAGGATTTCAATCCGCTTGCCGCCGAGTTCAATCACCATTCGATCGTCAAAGACCCGGTCCGGTAGCACTACTTCGGTCAACATCGCTTTGTCCCGGCGGCCGCGACGCATGCGCTCCAGGGATGCCTGGCCATGCTCGCGGATCACCTCCGCTGCCTCCCGCTGGGCGATGATGGTGGCCCCCTGCTGCTTCCAGTAATTGGAACCCAGCATGGCATGCCCCTGGGCGTTTTCCAGCACCACGTATTTCACCGGACGGTCGGTGATCTGCTTGATTTCGTGGTGCAGTGCTTGGGCCAACAGATAGTTGTCGCCGGCATTGACTACCAGAACCCCTTCGTCGGTGACGATGTAGGACAGGTTGTTGTTGTGGCCTGAGTTCTCGTAGGTCGGCGGCGCGGTGGCGCCGATAGCGGACCAGACGTCCGAGCTAACCTGTTGGGGCTTGCGGTAGAGCATCGAGTCCGGCGCCTTGTCCGGAACCTCCATCGGATGCCCGGCATCGCGCCAGGCAAAGATGCCGTCCGCATAATTCAATACATTGACGTAACCCATCTTGCCGAGGGTTTGGGCGGCCAGAGGGCTGCGCTGGTTGGTTCCGCAGTAGACCACGATGGGCGTTGCCTTGTCGGGGGCCTGGTCGCCGATCCGTAACTCCAGCCAGCCGCGGGGGATCACCAGGTTATTGTTGGCTTCGATTGTGCCCCCGCGTAGAGCCACCTCGCTCGGGGTTCGCACGTCGATCAGCAACAGGTTGGGGTCTTCGGCCAGGCGCCGAGCGAGTGACTCGGTGTCGATATCGGTGATCTCGGCCTGGGCCTGGGCTAGCAACTCGGAGGCCGGGTCTGCAGCGGCTCCCGAGGGGCCTGAGACAAGGACAGCAACCGCAAGAGCGGCGAATCCCAGGTGGTGGGGCAGGGCGGTCAGAGGGTTGTTCAAAGCGTTCTCCGTCTTTAGGCGGCCAGACGGGCAGATGCGCCAAGGCCTGCGCTGGGGTCACAATCATTTGCCCCCGATACTAGGGGCTTTCCGGTGCAATACAAGGTTGCGTTACGGGCGCAATCAGTGGCGGCAGAAGCAACGGCTAACGATCGGCAGTGGTTCAATCCTGTCGTCGATCTGGGAAGCCTGCTGTTGAAAACAAAGGAGTCTTTGCTCAGCTGGCTGCTATACAGGGACAAGCGGCGCGCGTTTCGAATCGCACGCCGTGTGGTGCCGCGGTCAGCTCCTGGCGCGCACCACCCAGACCGCACAACCGGCGTGGCGAGCGGTGCGGTTCGTGACCGAACCGACCAGCAGCTTTTCGAAGGCGCCGGCCCCCTTGTCGCCGAGCATGATGAGGTCGCTTTCCAGCCGTTCCGCGGCGTTCAGAAGTTCCTGGGACACGTTCGGTCCCTCGTGCAGTTCTGCCGCCACTTCGGCGGTGGACCATTGCACCGCATCGGTGGCCGCCTGCAACGCCTCAAGGGCCGCTCGCTTTTTGTGGTGCCAGATCGGGCTTAGGCGTTGGCGGATGTCTTGGCGGAACAAAGTGACTAGGGGCAAAACGGTGAGCGCTGTCACCCGGTCGCTGGCGGCCAGGGGCAGCGAGGCACAGAGTTCCACTGCGCGCTTGGCTGGCTGGGAGTCGTCGTAGGCGAGCAGAATGTGCCAGGGGGCCTCCAGCGGGATCTGTGGCGGGTGGCGCACCAGCAGCACCGAGCAGGGCGCGCAGTGCAGCACATTCTGCGATACGCCGCCCAGCAGGAGGTGTTTGATGTCGGTGGTGCCGCGGGAGCCGAGCAGGATCAGGTCGGCGTTTGTGTCTTCCGCTGCCTTTACGATCTCCGCCGCCGGGCTGCCGAAGCGCAGCTCGGCGGTGCTCGGCCAGCCCGCCTGTTCCAGGCGTGCCGTCTCTGCGCGCAGCAGTTCCTCGGCTTCGCGCTTGAGCAATTCCTCGGCCGCGCTAAGGGCCTCCAGGTGTTCAGCATCCATCCGTTTGCGACCCATGCCACCGAGGAGGTTTGAGTCTATGACCGTGAGCAAGGCCACCTCGGTTTCCTCCGGGAACGGGAAGCGGGCCAGGAAATCGATTGCCGCCAGGGCGCTGTCGGAGCCGTCAGTCGCGAGAATGATCTTCATCTTTTGCTGTCTCCTAGCCGGCAACGACGGGGTGGGCGCTGCCGATATTCAGCGCATACTGCAGGAATACATAGACCCCGTAGACGCTCAGCAGCCAAACCCCCTGCCAGCGGCGGAAGCTGCCGTCGCCGTTTATGGAAATGAATACCCGGAACGAATACAAGATGATGAGCATGGCCGGGAAATGGAAATAATAGAAATTCTCTGGGATCGCCAGGGGCGCGGCAGCGGCCGCCGCGCCGATCACAAACAGGCAATTGAGCACGTCGGCACCGACGATATTTCCGACGGTGATCTCCGGATGGCCCTTGCGCACCGCCGAGATGGCCGTCATCAGTTCCGGCAGGGAGGTGCCGAAGGCCACCATGGTGGCGGCGATCACGTCTTCCGGTACGCCGAAGCGGGTGGCGATCTCCGCGGCGCTCGGCACCAGTATGCGGGCACCGATCACCACCAGGGTCAAGCCGCCGAGCACCATCAGCCAGCATAGGCCGATCGAAAGGAGTTCTTCCTCGACCGCCTGATCGGAGCTGTTGGCATTTGCCTCGCCGCCCTGTTTGGCCCAACGGTAGGTCACGTACAGGTAGACGCCGAGCAGGGTAAGGAACAGAAAACCGACCCAGCGCTCCAGCATCGGTTCCTCGCCCTCGTCGGCGATCAACAGCATTCCGACCGCGATCAGCACCAGCATGGTCGCCGACCCCACCTGCACCCAGCCGGTGCGGTTGAGAATGAAGCGATTGACCGGCACCGCGGCCAGGATGCAGGTGAGCCCGAATATCAGTCCGGTGTCGGCGATAATC
>CBDUCL010000254.1:0-4303 GCA_965365625.1 uncultured Chromatiales bacterium
TGGAGCAGGAGCCGGTACTGGAGACCCTGATCGATCTGAAGCGGGAGGGCCTGATTCGTGCCCACGGGATCTCCAGCAAGACCCTGGCCGGCGGTCTGAGGGCGGTGGAACTGTGCGATCTGGTGATGGCTAGCCTCAATCTGGAGTACCGCGAGGAGCTGCCGGTCCTGGCGGCGGCCCAGGCCGCCGGCAAGGGGGTCCTGATCAAAAAGGGCCTGCAGAGCGGGCATGCGGCGGTCGGGGGCGGGGTCTCGGCGGCGCTCGGCTATCTCTTTGCCCAGCCGGGGGTGAGCAGCGTCATCGTCGGTACCATCGATGCGGAGCACTTGCGGCAGAACGTGGATGCCGCCCGAGCGGCCCTGGCGGGGTCGGGCTGATGCGGCGCCTGTATACCGCGTTGCTGTACCTGCTGCTGCCCTTGGTGTTGTTGCGACTGCTGTGGCGCAGCCTGCGCGACCCGGGTTACCGCCGCCGCTGGCGCGAGCGCTTGGGGCGGGTACCTTGGCCGCCCCTGGAATCCAGCCTCTGGATACATGCAGTCTCGGTGGGGGAGGTGCAGGCCGCCCAGCCCCTGATCCGATGGCTATGTCGGCGCTACCCGGAGCTGCCCAAGGTAATTACCACCACCACCCCCACCGGCTCGCGGCGGGTGCGCGAGCTGTTCGGCGATCAGGTCCGCCACGTCTACCTGCCCTACGACATTCCGCGCTTTCTGGCCCGCTTTCTCGATGCCACCCGGCCGCGCCTGGCGCTGATGATCGAAACCGAGATCTGGCCCAACCTGCTCGACGCCTGCGAGCGGCGGGGCTTGCCCTGCATCCTGGCCAATGCCCGGCTGTCGGAGCGGTCCGCTCGCGGTTATGGGCGTTTTGGGGCCTTCACCCGCGACACCTTGCGTCGCTTCGCGGTGATCGCCGCCCAAGGCGGCAGCGATGCCGAGCGCTTTGTCGCCCTGGGGGCCGATCCGGACCGGGTGCAGGTCACCGGGAGCATCAAGTTCGATCTGCACCTGCCCGCCAGCCTGCACGAGGAGGCCCAGGTGCTGCGCCGGTTGTGGGGCAGCGATCGCCCGGTCTGGGTCGCCGCCAGCACCCACGAGGGCGAGGACGAGCCCCTGCTGGACGCCCATCAGCGGGTCCTGGCGCAGTTGCCCGGGGCTCTGCTGGTGCTGGTGCCGCGCCACCCGGAGCGCTTCGCCCGGGTCGGCGCCCTGGTGGAGAAGCGCGGCCTGAGACTGGTGACTCGTTCCGGGGGACGGCCTTGTGGGCCGGATACCCAGGTGTTTCTGGGCGACAGCATGGGGGAGTTGCCGACCTTCTTGGCCGCCGCCGATGCCGCCTTCGTCGGCGGCAGCCTGGTCGAGCACGGCGGTCACAACCTGTTGGAGCCCGCGGCCCTCGGCATACCCGTGGCCTTCGGGCCGCACGTGTTCAACTTCGCCGAGATCAGCCGAATGCTGGTGCAGCAGGAGGCGGCTCTGGAGGTGCGGGATGGCGAGGAACTGGCTCGGGTGCTCACCGGATGGCTGCAGGACGCCAGCGAGCGAACTCGGGTGGGCGAGAATGGGCGTCAGGTGGTGGAGCGCAACCGCGGCGCCCTGGAGCGGCTGGAAACGATTATCTCTGCCCAGCTAGGGAAAGGCTGAACGCATACCTGAGCGGGATAGGCCGACTCCGGCGCCGGATCAGAACATCCAGCCGAGCTGGGCGGTGACGCCGAGCTGGTTGCCGTCGCCACCCAGGCCGATGGGCACTGCACCTCTGAGTTCAAACCGTTCGCTGATCGGGTAGATCAACTCCGGCTGCAGGGTGATCACGTTGAGGTCGCCGAAGTCGCCCAGGTAAGTCAGCTCCAGCACCGGGTAGAGCTTTTCGCCCCAGGGTTGGAACACCATGGCGCCCTTGAAATCGGCGGCGCCGAAGGTGTCGCTGCCGCCGGGGTTGAGGTCATCCGACTCCCAATAGTAGCGGAAGCCGAAGTTGCCCAGTAGCTGTACCTTGTCGCCCCAGGCATGGCCGTCGGTGTTGATGCCGAGCATCGCCACCCGCCCCCGGTGGTTGTACTTGTCGCCATTGGTCAGGTCGGTGTCCAGGGGTTTCAGGGAGGTGCCCACCCCGGCGTAATACCCGAGGTTGAACCGGTTCCGGTCTTCGAACATCAACTGGTGTTCGAACGTGAGGCTGGCGAAGTCATAGACGCCGGTCCAGCCGTCGATGTCGATCGAGTCGCCCTTTTTCTCCCACAGGGTGTCTGTCTGGAGGGTGGCGTCGCCCTTGGTATAGACCGGCAGATACACGCGCAGCTGGAAGCGGTCCATGAAGGGAATGGTCAGGTCCAGGTCCGCGGTCCAGCCGTCGAACTCGTCCGCCTCCTGCAGGGTTACGTCGGTGAAATACTGAAAGCCGGCGTCCAGGGTGACCCCGGGCCGGGTTTGGGCCGGGCGGGTTTCGATCGGTCGCACCCGGTACTCGCTCCAGGCCGTGCCCGCGGACAGCAGCAGGGCGAGCCCGATTAGAGGTGCTTTGGCTCGGGCCTTCGATCGGACCTTGTTGTTGTGGTGCATGGGTTTGTCTCCAGGTAAGTTGGCGTCGTGCCGGCTGCGAGTGCGGTCGCGGGTTCAGAACGCAAAGCGTTCCGGCTGGCGGGCGTTGCGCAGCGCCGGCAACTCGGTTTCGAACAGGCTCTCGAGGGTGTACTGGTCCTGGCCGACCCGAGTGATCAGTACTGCTTGCATTGCCGGGGCCTCGCCCAGCACCAGGAAAAGCCGCCCGCCCAGGGTCAGGCTGCGCTTGAAGACCTCGGCCTGCTCCTCCAGGGGCAGGGATCCGGTGACTGCGATTACGTCGTAGGCATCGGTTTCCTCCGCCATGGCCAGGGCGTCGCCGCTGCGCAGCGCAACATTCTCTATGCCCTGTTCCGCCAGCCGGGCGCGGGCCTGCTCAATCAGTGCTTCGTCGATCTCGATGCTGGTGACCCGTTCGGCCAGATGCGCCAGACAGGCTGTGACGAAGCCACTGCCAGTGCCTACCTCGAGCACCTGGTCGCCGGGCTGGACCGCCAGCGCCTGCAGCATCCGCCCCTCCACTTTGGGGCTCATCATGGTCTCGCCCTGGCCGAGCGGAATCTCGATGTCCGCGAACGCCAGGTTGCGATAGGCCTCGGGCACGAAGGCTTCCCGCGGCACTTCTTCGAACAGCCGCAGCACCCGCTGGTCGAGGACCTCCCAGGGCCGGATCTGCTGCTCGATCATATTGAACCTGGCTTGCGCGGTGTCGACTGTGGACATGGCCTTCCTCTGCTGAAAACACAGACAGTTATGACGTATAAGCTCGCTAGACTACGAATTTTGCCGTCCCCAGGCAAGCATGGGCCAGCCGCTGTAGGGGTGAGAGGCTCCGGCTTCGGGCCCCGGCTCGGCCCCGCGGCCGGGTTGCAAAGCCTTGCCCTATGGGCTACTGTCGAGGCCAACTGCGGCATCTGCCGCAAGGCTGGGGGTGCCCCTATGGCAGCGCGCCGGGCGGGCTGAGAAATACCCTTTGAACCTGATCCGGTTGACCCCGGCGGAGGGAAGCTGCGCGCCCCTGGTCCCCCCAGGCGCCGACTTGCCCGCCGCCCAAGAGGAAGCAAGTCATGAGCGCGATTCCCGAGGAATTCATCGAAAAGACCGCCCAACTCTCGGAGGCGGTGACCCTCCCGTTCGCCAATTCCCGCAAGATTCATGTGCAGGGCTCGCGGCCGGACCTGCGGGTGCCCATGCGCGAGGTCAGCCAGGCCCCCACCCATGCCCACGACGGGGTGGAGGAGAACCCGCCGATCTACGTCTACGACACCTCCGGCCCCTACACCGACCCGCAGGCCAAGATCGACCTGCTGCGGGGGCTGCCGGAGCTGCGGGCGGCCTGGATCGAGGAGCGGGGCGACAGCGAGCGCCTGAGCGGCCCGAGTTCCGACTACGGCCGGACCCGTCAGGGCGATGCCGAGCTGGCGCACCTGCGCTTTGAGCACATCCGCGCCCCCCGCCGAGCCAAGCCGGGGGCCAACGTCAGCCAGATGCACTACGCCCGCAAGGGCATCATCACCCCGGAGATGGAGTTCGTCGCCATCCGCGAGAACCAGCGCCTGGACGAACTGCGGGCCGATCCCCGTTACACCCGACTGCTCAAGCAGCACCCGGGGCAGCACTTCGGCGCCAATATGCCGGAGCAGATCACGCCCGAGTTCGTGCGTGCCGAGGTGGCCGCCGGGCGGGCCATTATCCCGGCCAATATCAACCACCCGGAGCTGGAACCGATGATCATCGGGC
>CBDUCL010000255.1:0-4278 GCA_965365625.1 uncultured Chromatiales bacterium
GACCCACAGGGATGTGGGAAATGTCAGGTTCTGTCTGGAACAGGACCGGACCATGGGCCGCCCCAAGTGTGCCAACCGCCCTGTAGCGTGACACTCCAAAAGGGTGAACCGATAGCCAATCACCAAAGTACATTAGTTCAGGGTCTTGCTATCAAATTGGAGCGGTCAACTGCTCTTTCTAGGTTCAAAGCCGTCGCAGCGCCCGCCCTCAAACACTTGCGAATATTGTACGGCAGCTGAGGCCGAGGTAAGGATGAAGCAAGCCATCCTTGCGGTGGCTGCGGCGATCAGCCAACCTCTTCTCTATAGCGGGCCTTAAGAGGCCTGTTCGATCGGAAGCACGTCCGGCGGCGGTTCCGGCGCCTGCGGCGGAAGCGATTCTCGCCGCGGGCTCGGCAGCGGAAGTTCGGGGGCCGGGCCTGCGGCCTGCTCCAGCGCCTTGCGATATAGGGCTCGCGCCCGTTCTGCCTCGCCCAGGCACTCCAGCAGGCGCGCCAGGTCGCGGCACGCCTCCGGCCCGGCACCGAATTCTATACCTGCCTCGAGATAGCTGCGGGCCTTGCCCCAGAGCCGGTTGTGCAGGCTCAACCGTCCCAGCGTCAACAACAAAGCCGCACTCTGGGTATGATCCGGCAGCCAGGCCTCGGCGGTGATCAGTTGCTTGGCGGGATCGGGCCCTACCAGCAGGCCGTACAGGCGCACCAGGGGCTCGTCCCAGGTCTGGCCGATGGCAGCCCGCAACAGGGGCTCGGCCGGCTCCGGCTGGCCGCGTTCGCCCAACGCCGCCACATAAGGCTTGAGCACTCTCGGCCGGCTGCGCAGCCCCTTTGGCACCTGAGCCCAAGCCTCGGCGAGGGGCTCGGCCTGCGGATTGGCGGCGGCCTGCTCGAGCAGCCCCTGGTAAAGCTGGATCTCCAGCTCCGACAAAGCTTCCTCGTCCAAGACCCGGCGCTTGCGCAGCTCGGGCAGCAGTTCTCGCAGCCGCGGCCAATCGCCGAGGCGCCGGTACGCCAACTGGAGCAGCCCCAGCACATGGTTGTGGGCCGGCGCCAAGTCCCGCAGATGGTTGAGGGTTGCCAGGGCCTGCTCATATTGGTCGTGCCCGAGCTGCAGCTCGGCCTGGGTCAGACCCACCGCCACATCGGCCCCGGCGGTACTCTCGTGGGCCAAATGCAGGTAACGGTCGCGCCGCTCGTGGGCCCCCTGCTGCTGGGCGCAGCGGGCGGCGGCCAGGTAATTGAGCAAAGGGATCTCGGCGTCGTCGACCAGGCGCAGCAGGGTCTTTTCAGCCTGCGCCCAACGCCCCTCGGCGCTCTCCACCAGGCCCTGAATCAGCTGTCGGCGGGCGCGGCGGGCGGAGCGCCGTTGGTCCCAGGCATTGAATCGGCGCGGGATTGCCCAGACCCGGGCCAGCAAACGAAGCGACAGGTAAAAGACCCCAAACGCCAAGGCCAGCAACAGCAGGAAGAACGCAAGGCTGGTCTCCAGGCTCCAATGGCCGTAGGCGGCATACAGGTAACCGCTATCCTCACGCACCAACAGGGCCGCCGGGACCGCGATCGCCAAGGCGGCCAAGGCTAGCAGCAGCATCCTCATTGGTCCGAATCCTCCTCGGCCAGAGCCCGACGCCTTTCCAACATGCGCAGAGAGGCGGAAATGTCCGGCAGCGGCGGCCGGATGTCCACCGCCGCCAGCGCCTGCAAGCGCTGACGAAAGGCGACACTAAGTTCGGCATCCCGGGCAGCGAACTCATTCACCCAGTCGAGGGCGGCGCTCAGGGTTCCCTGATAGAGGGCCCGATCACGGCGGGCCAAAGAGGCCCGAGCCGCCTCCAGCTGCAGGCGAAGGTTCTCCTGCAGGTACAGATCCCGAGACAGTCGCCCCGGTCCCGGCGCCGCCTGGTCATGGCGGCGCACCTTCATCAGCGAGCCGAAGCCGCTCCAGAGGTCCCCGGGCAGGCTGGCTAGACTCCGCTGGCCGCCCGCGGTGGGCTCGCGCGCGGTCGGGGGCGGCTCGTCCGGCTCGCCGCCCGAGGGGGCCAGGCGCAAACCTTGGGCGTCATCGATCAACTCGTCCAAGGCGGCTCCTAGGCGCGGCAAGTCGGGTTCCGGCACCGCGGCCAGGGCCGATTGCTCGCCGGCCAGCACCTCGCGCACCTCGGCCCAGCTCGGGTTGCCTGTGGCGAGCAGGCGCTGATCGGCGGAATCCAGAGCGGTGCGGGCGCCTTCGACATCCCGCTCCAGCGCCAGGCGCTGCTGGGCCAGGCGCATCAGATAGGCGGCCTCGGCCAGCATCCAGTCGCTGTCAGCAGCGGCGCCAACCCGCTGGGCCGATTCCAAGGCCTGTTCGACGGCCTCTTCCTGCAATCGCAGCTTTTCTCGCTCCTGCCCCAGCGCCTTCTGCTGAGATTGAAAAGCCTCCTGCTGGACGTGCATCTGCTGCTCCTGCTCGGCGAACGCCCTCCGCGCCTGTTCGATGCCGGCCTGGAGCGTAGACTGCTCCTGAACCGCCTTCTCGATCACCGCGTTCAGCCGTTGCAGATCGGCCTGGAGGTCGAGCCAATAACGGTAGCCAGCGACCAATCCGGCGCTCACCCCCAACAACAGCAGCACCCCGAACAGCAGCCACCAGCGCCCGCTGCCACCGGCCGCCCGGGGCGCGGGCTCACCATCGGCCGCAGCCGCCTCCGCCGGCTCTTCGATCTCTGGGGCTAGGGCCTCGGGTTCCTGCTGTTGGCTCGACTTCATGACGGCGATTTATCCGGTAGAGATTGAGAAAGCATAGTCCCCTGACACCATCTGGGCCTATGCCAGTTCGGTCATGGCCTGCAGCAGCGCCTCGTCGCTCGCCTCGCGGGCCTGCAGCACCCGGTCAAAGCCCAGGGCGCGGGCATACTCGGCCAGGCGTGGGCTGACCACCAATAACGGCCGGGCACGCAAGGCGACACCGCCCGCGGGGCCAAACAAGCGTAGCAGATTGTCCAGCAGCTCCCGGCTGGTGGCAATCACCAGCTGTACCCGGTCCCACTGCGCCAGCAAGGGGGCCGGGTCGGAGTCCGGACACAAGCGCCGATAGACCTCCGCATAGTCGACCTCGGCGCCGCGGCAGCGGAGCTCGTCGCCGAGCAGCGGGCGCCCACCGGCCCCGCGCAGGATCAACACCGCCTGGCCGGCCAACTGCTGCAGCTCCGGGCAGGCGAGCAGGGATTCGCTATCGTAGCCCGCATTCGGAACGATCTCGGGCTCCCGCAGCCGCTGACCCAGGGCGCGGGCAGTGGCGCGCCCGACCGCCGCCAGCCGCAACCCCGGCGGCAGGCCGCCAGCGCTGCGAATCCAAGGCTCGGCGTGTTGCACCGCATTGGCACTGATGAAGATCGCCAGCCGGTAGCGCCCCAGTTGCGCGAAGATCCGCCGCAGCCGTTCGGGGTCGCCGCCAGGGGCGATCTCGAGGGCGGGGAACTCGAGGGCCCGCCCACCGGCCTCGCGGATCAGCCGGCATAGTCCGGCGGCCTGGTGCGCCGGGCGGGTGACCAATACGCCGAGCCCCGCAAGGTCCGGCCCAGGGGCCACCCGGGTGTCGATCATCGCCGATTCAACCCTGGTGCAGAGCGGCCAGAATGGTGCCAGCCCCGTCCGCCAGCAACGCCTCGCCCAGGGCCTGGCCCAGGGCCTCGGCTTGGTCCGGAGTGCCCCGGTGCTCGGCGCGAATCACCCGGCTACCGTCCGACTCTCCCACCAGGGCGCGCATCCACAGCTCGCCGTCTTGCAACTCGGCGAAGCCGGCGATCGGCACCTGACAGCCCCCCATCAGGCGCCGGTTCATGGCCCGCTCGGCCCGCACGCAGCAGGCGGTGTCCGCATGATGCAGGGGGGCAATCAGGGCATTGACCCGCTCGTCGTCGGCCCGGCATTCGATGCCAATGGCGCCCTGGCCGATGGCGGGCAGGCTATCCGCCGGATCCAGGTAGGCGCGGATACGCGCCCCGAAGCCCAACCGCTTGAGGCCGGCCGCGGCCAGGATAATGGCGTCGAACTCCCCAGCGTCGAGTTTCCCCAAGCGGGTGTTGACATTGCCCCGCAGCGGGGCGATTTTCAGGTCCGGTCGGCGCGAGCGCAGCTGGCACTCGCGGCGCAGACTGGAAGTGCCGACCCGTGCCCCCTCGGGCAGTTGGTGGAAATCGGTGTGGGCCTTGGAAACGAAGGCATCGCGCGGGTCCTCGCGTTCCATGATCACCGCCAGGTGCAGCCCCGGGGGCAGATCCACGGGCACGTCTTTCAT
>CBDUCL010000256.1:0-4269 GCA_965365625.1 uncultured Chromatiales bacterium
GTCGGGCCAGGAGCGGGTCAATGCCGGTGGCCAGATCGTATTGCCGCTGATTGGCCCGGTTACCGTCGGCGGCCTGACCCAGAGCGAGGCAGAACAGCTGATCGCCCGGGAACTGGAGCGCGACTACCTTCAGAATCCGCAGGTCAATATCTATATCGAGGAGTACATCAGTCAGCGGGTAACCGTAATGGGTTCCGTCGCGGAACCAGGAGTGTTTCCCCTTCAGGGGCCTACCACCCTGCTGCAAGCGATCGCCATGGCCGGGGGGATAGACAAGCTGGCGGACACCGAAGCGGTGGTAGTGTTTCGCGCCGAGCCCGAAGGGGAGGTGGGCTATGTCTTGAATCTGGATGAGATCCAGGAAGGCCAAACGCAGGACCCCCTGGTGCAAAATGACGACCGCATCGTGGTACCGAAATCCGGCAGTAAGGAAATGGTGGAGAGCATCGCCAATACCCTGCGCGGGTTCATTCGTTTCGCCCCCGTATACTGAGTCGGCGGCGTGACCTACAGCATGACCGCCTTTGCCCGCTGCCAACAGCGGGATGACCAGGGAGAGCTGGTGTGGGAACTGCGCTCGGTGAACCACCGCTATCTCGAACTGTTCGTGCGCCTGCCGGAGGAATTGCGCAGCCTCGAGCCCTTGGTGCGCGAGCATGTGGGTAAGCGGCTGGCCCGGGGGAAGGTGGAGTGCAGCCTGCGCTTCGCCCCGGGCAGCGGCAAGGACGAGGCGCTGCGGGTGAACACCGCGCTTGCCAAGCGTCTGCTGCGAGCCAGCGAGGAGCTGGAGGGCCTGCTCGGCACCGGTGCCCGCCCCAAGCCTTGGGACCTGTTGCTTTGGCCCGGGGTGCTGGAGAGCGAGCCCCAGGACCTGACGCCGATGCAGGCGCGCGCGGCCCAGCTCCTTGATCAGGCGTTGGACAGCTTGGTTGCGGCACGCCGGCGCGAAGGCGAGCGGCTGGGCGAGATTGTCGGCGAGCGTTGTCGCGCATTGCAGGTTCTGGTGCTGCAGGCCCGAGAGCGCATCCCGCTGGTGCTGGACGAGGTGCGGGGGCGCATCCGCGCGCGCCTGGACGAGGTGGTCGCGGAGCTGGACCCTAGCCGCGTCGAGCAGGAGATGGTGTTGCTGGCCCAGCGTCTCGACGTGGATGAAGAGATGGAACGTCTCGGCGCCCATGTGGACGAGGTACTGCGGGTGCTGGGCAAGGGCGGTGCCAAGGGACGGCGTCTGGACTTCCTGATGCAGGAACTCAACCGCGAAGCCAATACTCTGGCCTCCAAGTCGAGCGACGTGGAAATCACCCGCATCGGGGTCGAGATGAAGGTGCTGATCGAACAGATGCGCGAGCAGGTGCAGAATATCGAATAGGGGCCCCATTGGGGGTATTGGCACCCGCGCTGCGCCCGCTTCCTACAATCCTGGCACGGAGACCAGACCATGTCCGAAACCGGCACTCTGTACATCCTTTCCGCCCCCTCGGGCGCCGGCAAGACCAGCTTGGTGCGTGAGTTGGTGGGGGTGGAGTCCGGCATTCGGGTGTCGGTGTCCCATACCACCCGGCCGATCCGTCCCGGGGAACAGGACGGCGCCGATTATTACTTCGTGGGCAAGGACGAGTTCCTGCGCTTGGCCGGCGAGGGGGCGTTTCTGGAGCACGCCGAGGTGTTCGGCAATTACTACGGCACTGCCGAATCCGCGGTGCGCGCCCAGCTGGCGCAAGGTCTGGACCTGATCCTGGAGATAGATTGGCAGGGTGCCCAACAAGTGCGCCGGCGTATCCCCGAAGCGATCTCCGTGTTTATCCTCCCGCCGTCCCTGGCGGATCTGCGCGAACGCCTGGAAGCTCGGGGCCAGGATAGCGCCGAGGTGATCGCGGGGCGCCTGCGCGAGGCCGAGAGCGAGATCGCCCACTACCCGGAATACGATTACCTGGTGGTCAACGACAGCTTTCAGCGCGCCCTCGCCGAGTTGCGCTGTATCTTCCGGGCCATGCGCCTGCGCGAGCCGATCCAGTCGGTGCGCCTGGAGGGGGAGTTGCGGGCCCTGCTGCCCTGACGAGCGCCCCCCCTACACCCCGCTGGTGGGATGTAGGGAAATCGGTTATATTGGTAAGTTCCTTTCGTGTTTTTTTCAGCGGCGGGCCGGGACGGCGGCGGCCGCTTCCAAAGCGGAGCTAGAGGCATGGCGCGGGTAACGGTGCAAGACTGTCTGCAGCATGTAGACAATCGGTTCGATCTGGTATTGCTGGCCACCAAGCGGGCGCGCCAACTGGCGCGGGGCATAGCGCCGCTGGTGCCGCTGGAAAACGACAAGCTTACGGTGGTGGCCCTGCGCGAGATCGCCGAAGGCCTGGTCAGTCACGAGAGCGTGGCGGCCCAGGACCGGGCAGCTCAGGTAGAGGCTGCCATGGCTCAGGACGAAATAACGGCTCGGGAGGCGGGCGAAACCGGGCCCGACTTGGCTGACTGAGGCCCAGGCCCGGCGGCCGCCGGGCACATCGCCCGCGCCTGCACGCCGGCAGGATCGCCGACCTCCGGATCCCGACACCCAGATGCCAGCCACGGGCAGCAATCCCATCCACGGGGACCTGAACAAGCCCAGGTTCCTGATCAGCGACCTCTGCGCTTACCTCGAGTGCTATCTGCCGCCGGCCCAGGTCCGCGAGGTATACCGCGCCTACTTGTTCGGGGCCGAGGCCCACGAGGGCCAGCGCCGCATGAGCGGCGAACCCTACATATACCACCCGGTGGCGGTGGCACGCATCCTGGCCGACATGCGGATGGACTACAAGTGCCTGATGGCGGCGATTCTGCACGACGTCATCGAAGACACCCCCACCGCCAAGGATCAGTTGGCGAAGGTCTTCGACCAGGAGATCGCCGAGCTGGTGGATGGCGTCAGCAAGCTCACCAAGATCGACTTCAAGTCTCGGGCCGAGGCCCAGGCCGCCAATTTTCGCAAGATGCTGCTGGCGATGACCAAGGACATCCGGGTCATCCTCATCAAGCTCGCCGACCGTCTGCACAATATGCGCACTCTGGGCAGCATGCGTCCGGACAAGCGCCGCCGCATCGCCCGCGAGACCCTGGATATCTATGCCCCCATCGCCAATCGTCTCGGTATCAACAGTATCCGCTTGGAGCTCGAAGAACTGGGCTTCGCCGCTTACTGGCCGCTACGCCACCGGGTGCTACAGCAGGCGGTAGGAAGCGTTTCGGGCAGCCGCAAGGAATTGATTTCTCACGTCGAAACGGCAATCGGCCAGCGCCTGCAACAGGAGGAGCTGGGTGGCCGAGTGGTCGGCCGGCGCAAGCACCTGTTTAGCGTCTACCGCAAGATGCTCAACAAGCGGCTGTCGTTTGCGGAAGTGGTCGACATGTATGCCTTCCGCATTATTGTGGACCGCGCCGATACCTGTTACCGGGTGCTGGGGGCCATGCACAACCTCTACAAACCGGTGCCCGGGCGCTTCAAGGATTATATCGCCATCCCCAAGGCCAACGGATATCAGTCTCTGCATACGGTGCTGTTCGGCCCCCAGGGGGTGCCGATCGAGATTCAGATCCGCACCGAGGAGATGCACCAGATCGCCGAATCCGGTATCGCCGCCCACTGGCTCTACAAGCTCGATGCGGCCGCCGGCGAGACTCCTCAGTCCCGCGCCAGCAGCTGGCTGCACGACCTGCTTGAGCTGCAAAAGGACGCCGGCGACTCGGTGGAGTTCCTGGAGAACGTCAAGGTCGACCTGTTCCCCGACGAGGTATACGTATTCACCCCCAGAGGCAAGATCATGGTGCTGCCACGGGGGGCGACGGTGATCGATTTCGCCTATACAGTGCATACCGACGTCGGCAACACTTGTGTGGCAGCGCGCATCGACCGCCGGCTGGTTCCTCTGCGCACCCGCTTGCACAACGGACAGACGGTGGAGGTGATCGCATCTCCCGGCGGTCATCCCAACCCGGCCTGGCTGGATTTTGTGGTCACGGCCAAGGCGCGGGCCAATATCCGCAGCTATCTCAAGCATCTGCAGCATCAGGAGGCGGAGGAGCTAGGGCGCCGACTGCTGGACCGCGAGCTGCAAAGCCAAGGCAGCGGGCTGGATCAGGTGCCCGCGGAGCGCCTGCAGCAGGTGTTGAAGGAGGATCGGGTCGAGGGATTTGAGCGCTTGCTGCGGGACATTGGTCTGGGTAACCGGATGCCGCTGCTGGTGGCCCGGCGCCTGATCGGAGCCGGTGGCGGCGAACTGCTGGACGCGGCCCATCGAA
>CBDUCL010000257.1:0-4264 GCA_965365625.1 uncultured Chromatiales bacterium
CCGGCCTGATCCTGATCGTCGTCCGGACGCAGCAGGTTCCAGCCGCCCGTGACCCACCAATTGCCGCGCAGGCGGTACTGGGCATAGACCTCCCAACCCCAGGCGTCGAAATAGTTGCCTTCGTCGGTGGCCTCGTGGTTGTTCAGGCGGCTGGCGACGCTGGCCAGATACCAGTTCTCGTCGAACCAGCGGGCGCCCAGCGCCAGCGCCCGGGCATCGCCGTCGATGCCGGCTTCGCGCAGCGCGGGCTGGTCCGGATCGGGAACAAACGCGTGATTGTAGGCCAGCCCCAAGGAAAAGTTGTCGCGGGTGGCCAGCAACGCGCTCAAACCCAGGGCGTTCCCATAGCGCTCACCGTCGACCTGGGGTATCGGCCGCCGGTCCTGGAGCTGAATGTTCAGGCTGAAGGGTGCAATCCCCCAGGACTCGGGGAGGAAGTCGATAAGCAGCCGACTCTGCAGGGCCTGCTCGGCCCGGCCGGTGCCGGTGTAGCCGCCATCGGTGCCGGCATTGTAGGTGCCGCTGGCCTGACCGCCGGTGCCGGCGAAGCGGTCGGTGAAGCTGCTCACTTTGTAGTACACCGACCAGGTCTTGCCGAATACCAGGAACAGGTTCGGGGACTCGTAGCCGGCATACAGCAGCCGGCGGAAAAAGGTGTCGCCGCGGCCCTCGTCCGGCCCGTTGGATCCCGGATTGACCAGGGCGTCGAACTCGTCGAGCAGGTTGAATCCGCCCTCGGCCCGGGCAAACAGCCACTTGCGCGGCAGCAGCTGATAGCGGCCCTGCAGCCCGACGCGGGATCCGCCGTCGCTGAACGCCGAGTCTCCCGCCTCGCCGCGGTAACGCACCCGCAAACTGCCGTAGAGGTCGAATTCGTTGGGCTCCGCCGGTACCGGCTCGGGCGGGCCGGTCTCGGCCTCGACTCGGGCCTGCTCCTGCTGCTGGGTGATCGGATCCTCCTCGGCGGCCTGCTCGCGGACGCGGGCCTCTTCCTGGCCCTCCGCCTCGACGCCGGACTGCTCGGCGCTCGCCGGCGAGCCCAACGTCGCCAGCAGGGCGGCCAGGAAGGCGCCCCGAGCCCGCGCTGCCCGCCCCGGCTTCACGGCGCCGCTGCAACCCCCCGGGCCTGGGACAACAGGCGGTCGACGGAGTGCAGTCCCCAGCGATCCGCCAGCTGGCGGATGGCGATGGCGCCGCGCACGCTGTTGCCGGCCGTATCCAGGCGGGGCGAGTAGGCAACGATGGCGCCCCAACCCGGGACAACAGCGACGATATTGCCGCTGACCCCGCTCTTGGCCGGCAACCCGACCTGGGTCCACCAGCGCCCGCTGTCCTCGTACATCCCGGCGATCACCATGGCCGAGAGCACGGTGCGCGCGGTGGCCGCGGACAGCACCCGGCGACCGCTCACCGGCTGCACCCCGCCATTGGCCAGGGTCGCGCCCATCTGCGCCAACTCATCGACACCGACCGAGACGATACAAGCCTCCAGGTAGCGGTTGGTGACGTCGTCTACGTCACCCTCCAGGCGGCCCGCCGTCTGCATCTGATAGGCGAGGGTATAGGTCAGGGCTCGCGGCACGGCCCGCCAGTTCTCCTCGATCGCCAGCGGCTGATTGGCCATCTGCGAGTACAGTTCGACCACGGCACCGATCTTGTCCGCCGGCGACTCGCCCAGGATATAGCTGTGGGTCGCGATCGCCCCGGCGTTCACCATCGGGTTCTGGGCCGAGTTCGAACGCACCGCGCCGGCGGTCACCGAGTTATAGGGCAGCCCGGTGGCGCTGACGCCGATCCGCTCCAGCATAAATTCGGGTCCCCGTTGTTCCAGCGCCAGGGCATAGGTAAAGGGTTTGGAGATCGACATCAGGGGAAAACGGACCTCCGCCTGGCCGACCCGGAAGGTGCGCCCGTCGACCAGGGCCACCGCAATCGCCAGGTCGTCCGGGTCGGTGCCTTCCACGGCCCCGGAATAGACCTTGCCCTCCCGGTTGGACTGCAAGCCCGCAACCACTGCCTCGGCATCCCGCTGCAGGGCGGCGATATCGGTCGGCGGGACAGCCGGCGCGAGGTCGGCGGCGGGGGCCGTCGCAGGCACCAAAGCGCCGGAAGCGGGAAGGCTGTCGCGGGCAGCGGCCGGACCGAGAAACAGGCTTGCCAACAGCAAAAGGATCGACACCGGCTTCAGTTTCATGTTTTTGCTCCGCTCTGAGGTCGCCATCACCCTAACACATCGTCGCCCAGGGGCCAGCCCGGTGGCGGCGAACGCCAGGGCCTATAATTTTATTGAGGCGGCTCTCCGCGCCGACCTCTAACGGCCGGACGGGTCGCCGGGCGATGTAACCGATATCCCCAGCGCATCGCGGAGGTGATTATGATGCGCAAACAAATATCCCCTCTCTGGCGCCGACTGACGGCGCTGCTGCTCGCCCTGCTTCTGCTCGGCTTACCGGGGGTGTTGGCTGCCGATTTCGGCGCCATCGCCAGCGTTCACGGGCATAGCGGCCATATCGAATACCCCGACCGGGTAATCAGCGAACGCGAGTTCCTCGGCTGGGGCCTCGACTTCGAGCAATCCTCGGGGCTCTGGAACTGGATCCACTACTCCATCCCGGTACCCTGGGGCACCCGCACCCGTTACCTGGGTGTGCGCTTCGAAACCGGTAGTATCGACGCCTTCATCTCCGACCTGCACGTCTACGATGGGGGTTCGCAGATCTACTCGCAGAGCGGCCTGAACCTGTCCGAGGGCCCGAACTGGTACGTCCTCGACATGGGGGAAGAGAAACTGATCGACGAGGCCCTGGGACTGTCGATCCGGGTTGCCGCCGGGGTCGAGATGATGAGCCATCGGGTAATCATTTATGCCGTTGCCGCCGATTGGCGATGACCACAGCACGGCGGCCGCCGTGGAGGCGGCCGCCTATAGTTGAGATTCCACCGGCAGCAGGCCCATCAGGCCGATGCCGAAGCGGCGCCAGAAACTCGTATGGGGGTCGACCTCATAGACCCCCGGCTGTTTACCTTCCGTGCGGTGCCAAAGGATGCGCTCGCGTCCGCTCTCGTCCCGGACCAATTCCAGGCGAAAAGCGATCCGCTCGATATTGCGGTCGAAAAACGCCCCCATCTCCGCCCCCAGCTCGGCGGATTCCAGCACCACGCCGATCTCGGTATTCTCGGTTACCGATCTGGGGTCCAGATTCAAGGAGCCAATGAAAACGCGCTCGCGGTCGAAGACAAAGGACTTGGCGTGCAGGCTGGCCTTGGACGACCCGTGGGGTCCGCGTTTTTCCTTGCGCTGGATCTTGCTCAGCTGCTTGTCGACCTCGTAAAGCTCCACCCCGGCGCGCAGCAGATCCTTGCGGTACTTGGCGTAACCGGCGTGCACGATGGAGACATCGGTCGACGCAAGGGAGTTTGTGAGAATCCGCACCCGGATTCCGCGTCCTCTCAGATCGGTCAAGAAGGCCGTGCCTCGCTTGCCCGGAACGAAATAGGGTGAAAAGATAATCAGCTCTTCCCGCACCCCGCGAAAGTAGGGGCTCAGACTTGGGGCCAGATGGTACTCTTTGCGGTCGCGGTCTTCGACGATCTTCTCCGGAGCGTCCGCCACAACCTCGCCGCGACCCCAGCGAAACTCCAGGCTGCCCTGACGCAGCTGCTCGGCTAGGGCCGACTCCCTCAACGCCTGCAGGTAAGGGGACTCCAGATAGGCGTCGACCCGCTCCCTAAACGCTTGCTGGAGGGCCTCGATCTGCTCGGCGGAAGGTGGCTCGTCGACCAGCGACGAGGCGGGGTAGGCCAGCTCGCTGTTCCAGTAGCGATCGAAGGAGGAGGAGACCTCCTGTACCAGGGGGCCGATCACCATCACGTCCAGGTCGGCGAACTGCATGTCCGGGTCGGCCTCGAAGTACTCGTTGCCGATATTGCGCCCCCCCAGAATGCTGACTTGATTGTCGACCGTGAACGACTTGTTGTGCATGCGCCGGGTCACATCCCCGAAGCGGGTCAACAGCTGGACCCCGCGCCCGTAGTTCCGACTGAAGGGGTTGAACAGGCGCACCTCGATATTGGGGTGGGCATCGAGGGCGGCAGCCCCCTGGTCGCGCCCCGCCAAGTCCATGTCGTCCACCAGCAGGCGCACCCGAACCCCGCGATCCGCCGCCCGCAACAACTGGTCGATAAACAGGGCCCCGGCCATGTCATTGTGCAGCAGGTAGTACTGGGCATCGATACCGCGGTCCGCGGCCTGGGCCAGCACGGC
>CBDUCL010000258.1:0-4250 GCA_965365625.1 uncultured Chromatiales bacterium
GGCACCATCACCGCCACCGATACGGCGCCGACCTTGCCGTCGATCACGATTCCCTGAGCCCTGAGCGCGGGCCTGGGCCCCGGGGCCGGGCCGCGTTCAATCGTCAAAAGAATAAGGAGGATGTGCGCATGTCGGAACCCTTTCTCGCCGAGATCCGGATCGTTGGCTTCAACTTCGCCCCCCGGGGCTGGGCCTTCTGCGATGGGCAGATACTGCCGATCAACCAGAACCAGTCCCTGTACTCCCTGCTCGGCACCACCTACGGCGGCGACGGTCGCACCAGCTTCGGGCTGCCAGACCTGAGGGGACGCACCCCTATGCACGTGGGTCGGTCCAACGGCGGCGCCTCTCACACGCTGGGCCAGAAGTCCGGGGAGGAGACCCACACCCTGTCCCTTGCGGAGCTGCCGGCTCACAGCCATAGCCTGGAGGCCACCAACGACAGTGCCCTCCAACCCAGCCCGGCGGGCGCGCTGCCAGCCACCCCCTCGGCGGCGGTGGGCGAGCTTTACAGCTCGGGCAGCGCCGCGCTTGACGCCAGCTTCAATGCCGCCGCCATCGCCAATGCCGGCGGTGGCCAGGGCCACGAGAACATGCAGCCCTATCTGGCCCTGAATTTCTGCATCGCCCTACAGGGCCTGTTCCCGTCCCGAAACTGAGGAGCGAAGAATGTCCGAACCCTTTGTTGGAGAGATCCGTATGTTCGCCGGCAACTTCGCCCCCCGGGGCTGGGCCTTCTGCGACGGCCAGTTGCTGGCGGTGTCCCAGAACGACGCCCTGTTCAGCCTGCTCGGCACCATTTATGGCGGCGACGGGCGCACCACCTTCGGCCTGCCGGACCTGCGCGGGCGCCTTCCCATCCACGCAGGCTCGGGCCCGGGGCTCAGCCCCCGCAGACTGGGCAGCAAGGCGGGCAGCGAGAACGTCACCCTGACCACCAGCGAGATCCCCTCCCATAGCCACCCCTGGGCGGTGAGCAGCGGCAATGCGGTCAACGCCAGCCCCGGCGGCAATGGCTATGCCACCGCCCTCAACGCCGATCAGTATCGGGACACCCCGAGTGGCCTGCAGCCTATGCAAAATGGCATGGTGGGGTCCATCGGCGGTTCCCGGTCGCACACCAACCTGATGCCGTACCTGTGCATCCACTTCATTATCGCCCTGGTCGGGATCTATCCGTCCCGTCATTGAGCCAAGGAGCCCGCCATGTCCGAACCCTTTACTGCCGAAATCCGCATCTTCGCCGGCAACTTCGCGCCCCGGGGCTGGGCCTTCTGCGACGGCCAACTTCTGCCGATATCCCAGAATACCGCCCTGTTCTCCCTGATCGGCACCACCTACGGGGGCGACGGCCGCTCCACCACCGCGTTGCCCAATCTGCAGGGGCGGGCCCCCATGCACCCGGGCCGAGGCCCGGGCCTGACCGCGCGCCGGCTCGGTCAACGCGGCGGTGTCGAGAGCGTGACCCTGAGCGAGGCCCAGATGCCCGACCACAGCCACAATGCCCAGGGCTCTGGCGGCCCGGCCAACCAGCGTGGGCCGGGGGGGAATCTGCCGGCGGTGGGGGTGGGGCGGGGCGCCGTGGCCTATCAGCAATCCACCGCCACCGTTTCTTTCGAAGACCTGGGAGATGCCGGCGGCAGCCAGTCCCACAATAACCTGCAGCCCTATCTGGTGCTGAACTTCATTATCGCCCTGCAGGGGCTTTACCCGAGCCGTGGCTGAGCCTGCCGCCGCTAGCGCGCTAGGCTACGCCAGGTGCGAGGTCCCGCCCGGCTGCTCCGGGCCCTGGGTGCTCGAGCGCTTCGAGGTCGAGGCGGCGGCGCCGGGGGGCGCCGGCTCCGGTCCCGACTGCGCATGGCGCCGTCCCGGCCGCTATAGCCGCCTGCGCCGGGGCGGCGAGGTGTTCATGACCGACCTCTACGACGAGTGGTGGACGCAGCGCATCGCCATCGAGGAGGCCTGCCGGCGCGGCGGCTCGCTGCTGATCACCGGACTTGGCCTGGGGCTGGTTGTGGAATCCGTCCTGTGCGCCGACCGGGGCCGGGTGCGCGACCTCACGGTGCTGGAGCATTCGCCGGATGTGATTCGCCTCGTTGCCCCGCACCTGCTGGCTCGCTACCCGGGCCGGCTGCGGGTGGAGCAGGCCGATGCCTACCGCTGGCAGCCGCCACCGGGGCGCCGCTATAGCCTGGTTTGGCACGATATCTGGCCCAATCCCTACGCCGCCGAAGTAGAGGATCAGATGCAGCGGTTGGAGGCTAGATACAGCGCGCACTGCGATTGGCAGGGCTGCTGGCCGCGGGAATACCTTTGGGTCTACGATCGCGTGCCCTGGGCTCCCATTGGCGCGATTGGGGCCTGAGCCAGCGTAGTTTCCTTCGATTGGCCCGGTATTTGCATTAGTGATATTGGCGCGGACGGCGGCTGATGGTCTATGTTTAGGCAAACGTCGATGCATAGCGTTTCCCCATGCGGGGCAGGGTGCCCCACCGTCTTCGATCGCGCCAAGCGTTGGAGAATCATGGCTTTCGGAACCCGCGTTTCCGCAAGCCGCGCTGCAACGAGCCAGGGACGCTTTTTGCAGCCTTCCCTGAGATAGGAACCGCCGTTCTGGGCGAGGAATGGCTCCGCATGCGGCGGTGAATGCCGCGAGCGGAGAATCTCCGCGCCTCGGCAGGCGGGTAGCAACCACGAGGGCAGCCGTTCATGCAGGAACCGGGAACCGAGGACCAATACCCCGCTTCAGTGCGGAGGCCGCCCCTCGAGTGGGCGGATCAGCTGCGTTTTCGCCCCATTCAGGAGCAGGATGAAGAGTTCCTGTTCCTGCTCTATGCCAGTACCCGGGCGGAGGAACTGGCTCAGACCCAATGGAACGATGCACAGAAGGCAGAATTTCTGCGGATGCAGTTCCAGGCCCAGCACCGCCACTACCTGAGCCATTTCGCGGGAGCCGAATTCCTGCTCATCCTGCGCGACGCCGAGCCGATCGGTCGCCTATATGTTGAGCGCCGGCCCGCCGAGGTGCGGCTCATCGACATCGCCCTGCTGCCGGACTGGCGCAGCCGGGGCTTGGGTGGGGCACTCATGCGGGACCTGATGGGAGATGCCCGAAACCAGCGCCTTCCGGTGCGCTTGCACGTGGAGAAGTTCAATCCGGCGCTGCGACTTTACGAACGGTTGGGTTTTCGACCGTTGGAAGACCTGGGGGTGCACCTGCTGATGGAGTGGAATGGCTAACCAGCAGCAAACGGGGCGGGATCAGTTGAAGACGACCTCGTAGCACAGGCCTTCGGCGTCCGGGCCGATCGGGACCAGGAACAGGGACAGGGTGCCGATCTCGGGGTGGCGAAATTCGAACGTACCCTGATTCAGCGGCGGATCTTTAGGGCCCCGAAATAGCAGCGCAAAAGGGGCTCTGTCAGGATTGCCGCTAGTCTGCCCTAGCTGGGATGCCTCCAATAACCGCAAGGGTAACTCCTTGCCCTCCGCTGCCAGAGAAAATTCCTGGCCAACGAGTTGTTCGAAGTCGGTTCTTTGCAATTTTTCCAGCATGATCGGGTTTCCGGCAGTATGTCGAGGAGTCGCGAGGCGATTCGCTAGGAATCCGCGCTTCCCGTATGGTACCGGATTCCGTCCACGCTGCCAGGGGTTGAGTGGCAGCCCGTCCGCGAAATAGGAGATAGCCATGAAACGTAGAGATTTGATCCTGGCCGGCGGTACCCTGCTGGCTGCCGGCGCGGTGCCCTGCGGGGCCCTGGCGGCTGGTCTGAGTCGAAGAAACGACGACCTGCGGGCGCGCTTTGCTGCCTGTCTGGGTGCCGAGTTTCGGGTCACCGACCCCACCGGCGGAGAGTCGCTGCTGCGCCTCACGGCCCTGGACGATGAGACCGCCTGTGCTCGCACCGAGCAGTTCTCCCTGGTCTGGGAGGGTGCCGCCACTGGTCCTGCCGCCGCTGGCACCTACCGGCTGCGCCACCCAGGGGCTGGTGAGCACCTGCTCTACTTGGAACCCGGCCCGGTGACCGCCGGCCAAATCCGGCTGCGGGCGCAGTTCAGCCTGCTTACCTGATCCTTTGCAGAACCGCCGGCGCTGCGCTCCCGCGCATCCCCGGCGGCCGGCATGGGAATCTAACAGCGCCGTCGCGGTGCGATTTTTCCTCGTTGCCCCGGTGCCAGCGGCCAATCGGCGCGAGGGCGCGCCTCCTGATATGGATTGACCTGTCAACCGTTCTCTCTATCTGTCTATC
>CBDUCL010000259.1:0-4250 GCA_965365625.1 uncultured Chromatiales bacterium
GCGCATCGAACTCGGCCAGGAACGCACCCCGCTCGCCATCGACATGGCGCCGGTGCAGCCCCACTCGGCACAGCGTAAGGCGCGCACCTGCGAGTCCTGCCACAACAATCCGAAGGCCCTGGGCTACGGCATCTCCGGCGGCGTATTCCAGACCCGCTACGTGGAGGACATCGTGGAGGATCTGATTGATCAGAAGACCGGGAAAGTAATCCCGGGTCGCTATCAGATCCAGATCCCGAAGATCGAGGCCATGGACTTCGATTGGTCCACTATCGTCAAGGACGGCCAGCAGGTGCAGACGGTCGGCACCCACTGGCCGCTGTCCAAGGCCTTGACCCCCGAAATGCGTGCGGCCATGGAGCGCACCGGCCTGTGTATGGGTTGCCACCGCGAGATGAGCAACGATCTGCTGTGGGCCAAGGTCGCCAAGGACGGGCAGCTCAACGACGCGCAGCACATCGAGCTGATGAACCAGATGTTCAAGGCCTATGCCGAGAGCATGAAGTAGTTGGACCGCTTGACCCTCCCGCTGGGAGGGTCCAACCTAACCGGGGGCCTGGCGGTGAGCGCCGGGCCCCTTTTTTGGTTCCGTATCCCAACTATTCCAGATGGACAGATGCAATGCGTAAATCCCCATATCGAATCACGGCCTTGGTGTTTGCCGCGCTGGTCGTCGCGCCCCTGCAGGCGCAGGACGTCCCGATGGAGCCGCTGCCGCAAATCACTCCGGGCCGTCCCCACGGGCAGCACGACCCCCACTCCAAGCTGAGCGCGGAACAGCAGATCAACGTCGCCCTGCAGCATCAGGCGGAGGGGCGCTCGGAACTAGCCCTGGCGACCCTCGACCAGGCGATCGGCCGCTATCCCCAGAACGCCCGGCTGCTCGCGGTGCGCGGCAGCCTGTACCTGGAGCAGGGCAGGGTGACCGAGGCCCTCAAGGACCTGGAGGCGGCGCTCAGTCTCGACCCCGACGACGCCTCGGCCCTGGTCAACCGGGCCCAGGCCTATCGCCAGTTCGGCCGCATTGGCGAGGCCCTGGCGGACCTGGATCGGGCGCTGGAGTTGCAGCCCGACCTGCTGCCAGCGCGTTTCAACCGAGGCGCCATCCGCTATTCCAGCGGCGAATTCGAGGCCGCCTTGGAGGACTTCGATTACTGCGTGGCCCTGGATCCCCATGACGCCGCCCCCTATTTCAACCGCGCTGCTACCCGCGATGCCATGGGCGACCGGGCCGGTGCGGTAACCGATCTGCAGCGTTTCCTGCAGCTCACCGACAACCCGCAGTGGCGCGACACCGCCAGCGACTTGCTCGCCCAATGGCAGCAGGTCGGCGCGCCGGAGGCTGGACAATGATTTGGCGGCTGCTCGTCGCGTGGACGCTGGCGCTCGGCTTGGGCGGGGCCCAGGCCGAGGAGTCGACGCCGGACTCGTTTGCCGCTCCGGTGGCCGAAGCCGGGATGGAATTCACCCTCCCGGACGGTTTCCGGGAACTCCCGGTGCAGGTCAACGAGCTGCTGCCTTATGAGGGCGCGATCGGCCGGCCGGACGGGACGCTGGAGATTCGCTATGCCATCCGTCCCCTGGCCCGGATCGAGGTAGACTACGAAGATCCCCATAGCGCCAAGCCCGAGCCCAACCACATGTTTCCGCTGATGTTTCAGGCCATTATCGGGCGTATCGCCCGGCATGGGCACAATCCGAGCACGGACTATCCCCAGGACCAGGCGCGGAGCCGCTTCGGTGCCGATTGGGCAGCCGCGGCGATCTTCGACGTCGACCCGGGTTTTGCCTCGGAACAGGCTCACGGCTTGCTGTTGGCCATGCACAAGAACCAGCTGGCGGATGCCTACGCGGTATTTCTGTTCGACGACTACGAGCAGGCCAAGCCCCTGCTGGATCAGACCCTCGAAGCCCTGCGGTTCGCCCCGGAGCCCGCCGAGGGGGTGCCCGGCGGTGGCTAAAACCGGCTATCCTTGCAGGCAAGCCAGTTACCCTTAGTCGCCGAGGATCGACCTATGCCGAACAACACATCGTCCGATGCCGATCGCCTCGACCGGATCGTCGCCGAGGCCCGCCGCAACCGCGAGCAGCGCGACGCCGGCTACCGGGAGCGGGCCCTGAAGCTTTACCCTTGGATCTGTGGTCGCTGCGGGCGGGAGTTCAATCTGCAGAACCTGCGCGAACTCACCGTCCACCACCGGGATCACAACCACGACAACAATCCTCCGGACGGCAGCAACTGGGAGCTGTTGTGTCTGTACTGCCATGACAACGAACACCAGCGGCAACTGGAAGCGGGTAATTCGGCCGGGACCGGCGACCAGTCGGGGGGCTCTTCAGCCACCCACAACCCGTTTGCGGATCTGAAGCAGATGCTGGGGCGCAAGGAGTAAAGCGGCAAAGCGCGCCGCTAGGAACTAGAGCTTCCGGCAGAATCGATTCGCAAACCGGGCGTTTGCGCCCGCTGATCTTAACCGCGCCACGACGAGCAGAGAGGGCCTTATGAGGGGTATTTCTATTTTGGTGGTGGTAATTGCACTGGCTGTTGCCGGATACCTTTACCAGCAGAACCTGCGGACTACCGGCCAGCAATTGGGGGCAGACTCGCCACAGGAGATCAAGCCCCAGATGGAGCAGATCGGCCGGGATGTCGAGCGGCAAATGGAGTTGGGCGCGCGCCGGGTGGACGAGGCGACGCGTTAGGGGCGGTAACGCCGATTCATAGTGATTCGAGAGGCGCTCGCGTCAGCAGGCGCCTCCCTCCTCGTCGTGTGCCGGAACCACCAGCACCGGCACATTGCATCGGCGCAGCACCCGGCGCACGGTGTCCCCCATCAGACCGCCGTGGATCACGCCGTGGCCGTGTTTGGCGATAACGACCAAGTCGTAGTTGCCGCAGTGGGCCTGCTCCAGGATCTTTTCCACCGGATCGCCGCTCTCTACCTGCACGTTGTAGCTCACATAGGGGGCGCCATCGGCGCGCTGGTCCTGGCACTCTTCGCAAAAGCCTTCCACGCTGTCGCGAATCTCCGCATCGCCGCGTTTGCGCTGGACCAGCAAGCGGCGCGCTTCGTCCAGGTCCCGCGTCTTCAGCTGCTCCCAAAGCTCCTTGCTCATGTAGCCCACCAGGTACTTCTCGAACTCCTTGGGCTCGATGACGTGAAATACGGTGAGTTCTGCCTGGTGTAAATGGGCCAGGCTGGCGGCGTGGGGGAAGGCAATCCGCCCGGCCTCGGAGAGATCCGTGACATAGAGGATCTTGCGGTACGCTACCCGCGGGGTCTGGTTGCGCGGCATGGGATGTCCTCCGGGGTCTTTGCGATTAGCGGGCCGGGGCGGCTTTTTTGAACCAGTCCAGCCAGATGCCGCTCAGCAGCCAGGCATAGGCCCAGGTGCCGAAAAAGATCAGCACGAATACGATCACGATATCGGTAGCGCTGCCGTCGAGGGTGAATGCCGGCACATAGCCGAATAGGAACGGACCCAGGTACAGGAACTTGGCGAACTTGAAGGCGGTGAAGGCGGTGAGCCACATGTTCGCCTTGGCGATAGTGGCGCCGGCGAAGGCGGCGATGCATACCGGCGGCGTGATATTGGAGTCTTGAGACAGCCAATAGACGATCATGTGGGCAGCGATCGGGTTTACTCCGAGCTCGGTCAGGGCCGGCACCGCCACCACCGCAGTGATCAGATAAGCGGCGGTCACCGGCACGCCCATGCCGAGGATCAGCGAGGCCAGGGCGATCAGCAGGATGGTCAGCCAGAGCTTGCCGTCGGCCAACTCGATGACGATGTCGGCAAAGGTGAGGACCAGGCCGCTGTAGGTGAGCACGCCGATGATGATGCCGATCACGCCGACGGTGGCGCCGATCTTGAGGCTCGATTCGGCGCCGGCGCGGGCGGCGTGCACGAAGCGCAAGGGAGTGATGCGGGTCTCCTTGCGGAACCAGCTCACCGCGATACAGGTGACGATGCCGAGGATCGCCGAGTAGCCTGGCGAATAGCCCAGCAGCATCAGGATGGTGATGACCACCAGGGGCAGGATGTAGAACCACTCCGTTTTCAAGATCTCCTTGGCGCTGTGCTCCGATTTCTCGCCCACGATATTGTGCCGCTTGGCTTCGTAGTGGACCATCATGAAAACACTGAAGAAGTACATCAGGGCCGGGAAGATCGCCACCAGCATGATCTGCGAATAGGGCAACCCGGTCAGCTCCGCCATGATGAATCCGCCGGCGCCCATTATCGGC
>CBDUCL010000260.1:0-4238 GCA_965365625.1 uncultured Chromatiales bacterium
GCCGATTTCGGTCAACCTGGGCAGCCACCGCGCCTATGTCAATCACCTGCGCGGCTTGCTGATCGACTGCCAGGCCCAGATCGCCATGGCGCCCCACGATGTGCTGCCGTTCATCGAAGAGGCGGCGGAATGGTTGGACCTGCGCTTCGTCGGCGACGCCGCCGCCTTCGACGCCCTGCCCGCGCTGGCGGTGGAGCTGGGCGCGCCGGAGGCCGAGGACCTGGCCTACATCCAGTACACCTCCGGCAGCACCCGGTTTCCGCGCGGGGTGATGATCGACCAGGCCACCATCATGCACAACCTGGGGCTGATCGTCCGTCACGGCGTGCAGGTGCGCCGGGGCGACCGATGCTTGTCCTGGCTTCCCTTCTATCACGACATGGGGCTGGTGGGCATGCTGCTGGCGCCCGTCGCCTGCCAACTTTCGGTGGACTACATCAAGACCCGCGACTTCGCCATGCGCCCGCGGTTGTGGATCGATCTTATGACCCGGACCCGGGCCAGCATCTCCTTCGGCCCTCCCTTTGGCTACGACCTGGTGGCGCGCCGCCTGCGTCCCGGTCAAGCGGCCGAGTACGACCTCAGCCAATGGCGCGTGGCCGGCGTCGGCGCCGAGATGATTCGCGCCGAGGTGCTGGAACGCTTCGCCGAACGGCTGGCCCCGGCGGGCTTTCGGCCCCAGGGCTTCACCGCCTGCTACGGCATGGCGGAATGCGCCCTGGCGGTGAGCTTCGCGCCCCTGGGCCAGGGCCTGCGGGTGGACCGGGTGGACGGCGACCGACTGTCGCACAGTGGCGAGGCCGTGGCCCAGGCGGCGCCGAGCGACGGCGGGGAGCAGCACCCGGCCAGCTACATGGATTGCGGTCCGGTGTTGCCGGAACTCGAGGTCGAGATCCGCGACCCCGCCGGGCAGGAACTGCCCGAACGTCAGGCCGGAGAGGTCTTCGTACGCGGTCCCAGCGTGATGTCGGGCTACTTCGGCGATCCGGAGGCCAGCCGCAAGGTGCTGACCACCGACGGCTGGCTGAAAACCGGAGATATCGGCTACCGGGCCGGCGGTCACCTGTTCCTGACCGGTCGCCGCAAGGACCTGATCATTATCAACGGCCGCAATATCTGGCCCCAGGACCTGGAATACATCGCCGAGCAGCAACCCGAGGTACGCCCGGGCGATGCCCTGGCCTTTGCCGCCCCGAGCGACGCCGGCGCCGAGCAGACGGTGCTGGTGGTGCAATGCCGGGAGTCCGACCCGGAACGGCGCAGCGACCTGATACGACGGCTGCGGCGCCAGGTCTACGAGGCCCTGGCGGTGGATTGCGTAATCGATCTGGTGCCCCTGCACACCCTGCCGCGCACCTCCTCGGGCAAGCTCTCGCGCTCCTGGGCCCGGCTCGATTACCTCGGCCACAGCGGGCGCCACCAGCGCGGGAGTCACCAGGGTGCCGCGCATCCAGGAACCAGCCCAGCCCAATCGAAGGCGGTATAGATCAATAGCCGTGCAACCAGAGGAACACCCCATGAACCTATTCGACCAATTCCAACCCCTGGCCGCGGCCCGCGCCGAGCTGGCCGCCGACGGCACCATGCCGGTCGGCGCTGTCACCGAGCAGATCCTGTCCGCCAGCGAGGGCGTGATCGACGGCCGGCGCGTGATCCTCGCGGGCAGTAATAACTACCTGGGCCTGAGCTTCGACCCGGCCTGCATCGCCGCGGCGCGCCAGGCCCTGGAAACCCAAGGCACCGGCACCACCGGCTCGCGGGTGGCCAACGGCAGCTTCGCCGGACACCAGGCCCTGGAACAGGAACTGGCGCGGTTCTTCGGTACCCCCGGGTCCATCGTCTTTTCCACCGGGTTTCTTGCCACCATGGGCATGGTCAGCACGCTGGTCGGGCCGGGCGACCCGCTGCTGCTGGACGCCGACTGTCACGCCAGCATCTACGAAGGGGCGCGCCTGAGCGGCGCCGAGGTAATCCGCTTCCGGCATAACGACCCGGCCGACCTGGAAAAGCGCCTGCGCCGCCTGGGCGAGCGGGCCGCCCGCGCCCTGATCGTGGTGGAAGGCATTTACAGCATGCTCGGCGACCAGGCGCCGCTGGCCGAGATCGCCGCGCTGAAGCGTCGCTACGGCGGCTACCTAATGGTGGACGAGGCCCACTCCCTGGGGGTGTTGGGAGCCAACGGACGCGGTCTCGCCGAAGCGGCCGGTGTCGAGAAGGACGTCGATTTCATTGTCGGCACCTTCAGTAAGAGCCTGGGCTCGGTAGGGGGCTTCTGTACCAGCCGCCACCCGCAGCTCGACCTGGTGCGCTACGCCATTCGCGCCTACATCTTTACCGCCTCCATGGCCCCCTCGGTGATCGCCTCCACCCGCGCCGCGCTGAGCCAGTTGCAGGACCGTCCGACGCTGCGCCGGCGCCTGTGGAAAAACGTGGAGCAGCTGTACCCGCCGCTCAAGGCCGCGGGCTTTCGCCTCGGCCCGCAACCCGGTCCGGTGGTGGCGGTGGAGGTCGGCAGCCAGCGCCAGGCCCTGACCTGGTGGCGGCAACTGCTGGCGGCCGGAGTCTACGTCAATCTCGTGCTGCCGCCCGCCACCCCCAGCGGCCGCTGCCTGCTGCGCTGCAGCCTGAGTGCGGCCCACAGCCCGGAGCAGGTGGAGCGGATTCGCCACGCCTTTCTGGCACTGGCCGAGTCCGCGCCCCAAGCCTCGGTCGCCTGAGGTCGCCATGAAATTCATGCTGCATTTGCTGCGCGCCTATCCCGGACGCACCCTGGTCAGCCTGCTCGCCCTGCTGGCGGCCGGCGTGATGCAGGCGCTGAGCCTGTCCACCCTGCTGCCGGCGCTGAACCTGGCCATGGCCGAACCCAGCGAACCCGCTGACGAAAGCGGTCCCCTGGCCTCTCTGCTCGGCGCCGGCGGCATCGACCTGTCCCTGGGCCTGCTGCTGGGACTGCTGGTGCTGGGCATCTTGCTCAAGAGCCTGTTGGTGCTGCTGGCCAAGCGACACGTCGGCTACAGCGTCGCCCAGATCGCCACCGATCTGCGCCTCGGCCTGCTGCGATCCCTGGTCGAGGCCCGCTGGGACTACTTCATCCGCCAGCCCGCGGGCGGCCTGACCAACGCCATGGCAACCCAGCCGGGGCGAGCCGCCAACGCCTATCTGCACGGCACCCGCAGCTTCGCCCTGCTGGTCGAGACCCTGGTCTACGCCGCAGTGGCGGTTACCGTTTCCTGGCAGGCGGCCCTGTTGGCGCTGCTTGTGGGTGGGCTGATCATGGGCGGTTTCGGGCGCCTGATCCGCGCCAGCCGGCGCGCCGGGAAAAAGCAGACCAAGGTGATGGGCGCCCTGGTGGGGCGCATGACCGATACCCTGCTTTCGGTGAAGGCCCTCAAGGCGATGGGCGTTACCGGCCGGGCGAGCGCCATGCTGGAGTCCGAAACCGGCCGCCTGCACAAGGCCCTGCGTCGGGAGGTGTTCAGCAACGAGGCACTGCGCGCGCTCTACGAGCCGGTGATCGTCGCCTTTGCCGCACTCGGGCTGTATCTGGCTGTGGTCTGGTTCGAGATGTCCCTGGCCAGCGTGCTGGTGTTGATGCTGCTGCTGGTGCGGGTGCTCGGCTACCTGGGCAAGGTCCAGCAGAGCTATCAGAAAATGGTCACGGGAGAGAGCGCCTACTGGGCCCTGACCCGGATGATCGAGCAGGCGGCGGCGGCCCGCGAGCCCGCCAGCGGGGGCCGGGCTCCTAGATTCGAGCGCGAACTGGCGCTGCACGGCATCGGCTTCGCCTATGACGAGCGGCCGGTGCTGAGGGGCCTGGATCTGCGCCTGTCCGCGGGCAGCTTCACCACACTGATGGGGCCCTCGGGGGCGGGCAAGTCCACCATCCTCGACTTGATCACCGGCCTGCTGCAGCCGCAGCAAGGCCAGGTGCGCCTGGACGGGGTACCGCTCAGCGCCGTCGACCTGCGGCAGTGGCGCGGCCAGATCGGCTATGTACCCCAGGACAACCTGCTGCTGCACGACAGCGTGCTGCACAACCTGACCCTGGGCGACCCGACGCTGGGTCGAGCCGAGGCCGAAGCAGCCCTGCGCGCCGCCGAGGCCTGGGACTTCGTGAGCGCCCTACCGCAGGGGCTGGACAGCCCGGTGGGCGAGCACGGCAGCCGATTGTCCGGTGGCCAGCGCCAGCGCCTGTGCATTGCCCGCGCCCTGATCCGCCGCCCGCGGCTGCTGATCCT
>CBDUCL010000261.1:0-4227 GCA_965365625.1 uncultured Chromatiales bacterium
GACATCGGCAAGAATATCGTCGGCGTGGTGCTGCAATGCAACAACTACCAAGTCATCGACCTGGGGGTGATGGTGCCGGCGGCGACCATCCTGGAGCGAGCGCAGCAAGAGGGGGTGGACATCATCGGCCTGTCGGGTCTGATCACCCCGTCTTTGGACGAAATGGTGCACGTGGCCGCCGAGATGCAGCGCCTGGGTATGACCCAGCCGTTGATGATTGGCGGTGCCACTACCTCCAAGGCCCACACCGCGGTCAAGATCGCGCCGAAATACGAAGGCCCAGTGGTCTATGTGGCGGACGCCTCGCGCGCCGTGGGGGTGGCGAGCAGCCTGCTCTCAAGCGAGCAGTGCGACGGCTTCGTGACCGGGGTGCGGGCCGAGTACCAGGAACTGCGGGCGCGAAGGGCCGCCAAGGGCGGCCAGCAGCAGTTGGTGGACCTCGCCGCCGCCCGTGCCAATTCCACTCCTATCGACTGGGCCGCCTTCGAGCCCGCGGTGCCGGCCGAGCCCGGGTTGCAGGTGCTTGAAGACATTCCCCTCGGGGAAGTGGCGGAACTCATCGACTGGACCTTTTTCTTCCACGCCTGGCAGCTACGTGGGCGCTTTCCCAAGATCCTGGACGACCCGGAAAAGGGAGAGGAGGCGCGCAAGCTGTTCGCCGACGCCCAGGCGATGCTCGGGCGGATTATCGACGAGGGTTGGCTCAAGGCCCGGGCGGTAATCGGGTTGTTTCCCGCCAATGCGGTGGGGGATGACGTCGAGGTGTATCGGGATGAGGCGCGCCGGGAGCCGCTTGGGTGTTTCCACTTCCTGCGCAAGCAGGGGCGCCAGCCGGAGGGCCATTATAACGAGTGCTTGGCCGATTTCGTCGCCCCCAAGGAAAGCGGCAAGCCCGACTATCTCGGGGCCTTCGCCTGCACCGCGGGCATCGGGATCGACGCCAAGCTGGCGGAGTTCGAGGCCGAGCACGACGACTACCAGTCGATCATGCTCAAGGCCCTGGCCGACCGCCTGGCCGAGGCCTTGGCGGAACTCCTGCACCAGCGGGTGCGGAGCCGTTACTGGGGCTATGCCGCCGGCGAGCAGCTCAGCAACGAGCAGCTGATCGCCGAGCAGTACCGGGGCATCCGTCCGGCCCTGGGTTATCCCGCTTGCCCAGACCACACAGAAAAGGACCTGCTGTGGCAGCTGCTGGACGCCGAGCGCAACACCGGGATCTGGCTCACCGAATCCAAGGCCATGGTGCCCACCGCGGCGGTAAGCGGGCTCTACTTCGGCCATCCCGGGGCGCGCTACTTCGCCGTCGGCAAACTGGGCAAGGACCAGATCGAAGACTATGCGCGGCGCAAGGCCATGCCCCTGGCGGAGGTCGAGCGCTGGCTGGCGCCGGTTTTGGGGTACGATCCCGGCTAGGGAGACGCAGAAACAAGCCGCCCCCGGGGCTTTGCTCCAGCACGGATCTTGCCCGAGCTCAGCCGGCCGGTGCCTGGGTATAGCGCCAGATCATCGCCGGCGGCAGATTGCGCAGGATGCGCGCCACGGGTTCGCCCTGCAGCCTGAGGCGGCGCTGAAGGACTGGATGTACGGGGGAGCGGAAGCCGTAAGTGAACTGCACGAACGAGCCCTTGGCAGCCAGCACTTCGATGCTTTGGTGCAGGATTTTGCGTTGGCTGGCGAAATCCAATGACAGCAGCGGCAGGCTCGAGATTACCGCTCGCGGCGGTGGCAACCCTTCCTTGTCCAGGATCTCGCTCAAGCTCTTGGCGTCGGCGTGCAGCACCCGAACCCCGGGAAAACGGTTGCGCAATAGGTGGCAGAAATTGGCGTCGCGCTCTACGATCACCAGCGCCTCCGGGGGCAGACCCCGGGCCAGCAGGGCGCGCGTGACGGTGCCGGTGCCAGGGCCGAGTTCCACCACCAGGCCCGGCTTTCTCGGATCGACCTGGGCCGCCATGCAGCGCGCCAGGGCGCCACTGCTGGGTACCAGCGCGCCGACCTGCATCGGCGAGCGCAACCAACTCGCAAGGAATAGGCGGATGTCAGCGGTCGCCATCTTGGCGGGCCGGAATCTGCGGCGCGTGGGGTCTCATAGTTCCGGCTCTTCACAAGGGCGGCGGAGGATACCCTGACCGGGGGTCGCGGCCCGCTGGCCGACCTTCGGGCGGTCGGCCACGAGCGACCCCGGTTGCAGGCGTCGAGCTGGATTTTACCCCCAAGCCCGGCCCGATGCACCTGGCGTGCGGCGGCGCATCAGCGCCGGACCGCAATCAACGGCGCTTGCCGCTCAATCGGCCGGGCAGCACTCCCCTTCGCGCAAATGGGCGGGCAGCTGTTCGCATTCCGGGCGCTCATCGCACACCTTGCGGCTCATCAACAGAACGAACAGCACAAGCGGCAGGGCGCTAATCAAACCGGCGATGGTAAGGGCGTCGATGGTCATTTTCTCGTCTCCAGTTAGCCAGCGGCCAGACCTCCCCTGGGACCGGGTTCGCGTCGGGAACCCTGGCCTCCTGGGCAACCGAACCGCCGTTGATGGCGGTAGGGGATAGCTGTCCGTTTTTGGTTATGTATTAGAATACGCTAATACGCCGATATAGTAAAGCGTTATCTGCGGCGCTGGTATCCGGGGTTGCCCTGTTCTTCTATTGACTCGGGCCCGGTGGCGTCTTAGATTTGCCGGACACAACAACAACGAGACGGCAAGTCACGGACGGTTGGCGCGGTATCTAAAGGCCGCCGGAACAGACCGATTCAGACATCAACCCAAAGCAGGGGACTCGCTATGCTGACCGCAGGACAGCCCGCGCCCGACTTCTCGATCCCGAATTCGGAAATGAAAATGATCAATCTGGCCGATTTTCGGGGCCAGAATGTTGTGCTCTATTTCTACCCGAAGGACGACACCACCGGCTGTACCATCGAGGCGATCGAATTTACCGACCTGATGGACGACTTTGTCGACCAGGACACAGTGGTGGTTGGTGTCAGCCGCGATAACTGCGTCAGCCACGCCGCCTTTCGTGACAAGCACGGCATCTCGGTGGAACTGCTGGCCGACGTGGAGGGGGAACTGTGCGAAAACTACGGGGTTTGGCAGGAGCGCGAGAGCCACGGCGAAAAGAAGATGGGCATCCTGCGTTCCACCTTTATCATCGACAAGCAGGGCACGCTCGCCCATGCCCTCTACGACGTCAAGCCCAAGGGTCACGCCGAGGCGGTGCTGAGCCTGATCCAGAAGCTGTCCTGAGTCGCGACGGGCCGCTTCCGGTCACGGCAATGGCCCGCAGCCGGCACCGGGCGCAGGGCCGGCCGGGGGCGATGTTTTGAGGCTGCGCACCCAGATCCTGCTGTTTCTGTTCCTGTTCGGCCTGGCGCCGCTGATCGCCGCGGTGGTGATCAACCTGCCGCTGGTGCTTGAGCGCATGGAGCTGTTTTACCACAAGGCGCACCTGCAGAACTTGCGCGCCGACTTCCGCGACCTGGACCAGCACCTGGCCAGCCGCCACGAAATGATCCGCCTGTTGGCGAAGTTGCCTGAGCCCGGTACCTTGCTCGGCACCGGCGAACGCCAGAATTACAGCGAGATAGACCAGGCCCGGGCCCGCTATACCCAGTGGATCAATCAGATCCTCGGCGATCAGGTCGACATTATCCAAATCCTGTTCCTCGACGCCGAAGGCGGAGAGCGCTTTTGGCTCGAACGCGACAGCGAGAGTCGGCACTGGCAACCAACGGCTCGGGCGCCGCACCGCCCGGCCGAGGCCTTCGTTAGCGCGGGCCTGGGCGTCGACCGGGGCGGAGTGCTGGTGAGCCCAATCAGCCTCGATCCGGTGGCGGCCCTCACCGACTATCGGCGCTTTATGACCTTGCACCTGATCAGCCCTATCTTCGGGCGGCCCGGCGAACAAGCTGGTGAGGCCCTCGGGGCCGTGGTGCTGACCATCGACGTGGGCGGCATGGCCCAGGCCTACCGGGAAACCTTATGGGTGATCAATGACGGGGCCTATCTGGAATACGGCGAGGGTTCCGGCAGCAAAGGCCAAGCATTCGAGGATTTTCCCGGTCTCGAGGCCCTGTTCGAGAGCAACAAGCTGGCCTTGTGGGAAGGCGGGGGGCGCCAAGTGATCTGGGTGCCCATGTTCGTCACCGAGAACGGCGAGCCGCTGTGGGTAGGGCGCAATGTGGATCCCTCGCCGCTGGCGGACTTCCGGCGTGCCCTGATCCTGC
>CBDUCL010000262.1:0-4211 GCA_965365625.1 uncultured Chromatiales bacterium
TTCGGCCTCAGCCACCTACTGCTGATCTACATCATTATCAAGGCCGTTCGCGGCGGCAAGAAGGCCGAGGCGCGGGTCTGGGAAGGCGCCAAGGGCCTGGAGTGGGAGCTGCCGTCGCCGCCTCCTTTCCATAGCTGGACCACGGCCCCGCAGTTCAAGTCTGCGGCCTCCTAAGCGCATCTCCCGGGGGCGAAACCATTCGCCCCCGGAAGCGCTCCGCCGGAACCGTTAATGCCCTGCAAACGACCCAACCCCATCCGTTTCAGCCCCCGCTACCGCCATGCAACTAATGAATGAAGAACGCAAACGCAGAAACATACGGCTCGCCTGGATCCTGGGGGTCTTTGCGCTGTTCATCATGCTCACCTCGGTACCCTTCTGGACCGGGCTGGTAAAGCTGGGGACTAGCGGCCAATGAACGACAGCATCGACCAGAGCCGCAAGAACCGCCGCACTACCCTGCTGCTCGCCGGGCTGGTGCTGGGGATGTTCGGTTTCGGTTTCGCGATGGTGCCGCTGTACGGTTTTCTGTGCCAGATCACCGGCACCCAGTCGGTGGAGGTGCGCGGCGACGTGGGCAAAACGCCAGCAGCGGGCGAAGCGGCGGTGGCGGTGGACCCGGATCGCCGGGTCACGGTCAAGTTCGATACCAACGTGCATCCCGAGCTGCCCTGGAGCTTCCGGGTCACCGACGGCCGCATGGAGGTGCAGCCGGGGCAGATGTACGAAGTGATGTTCGAGGTCACCAACCGTTCCAGCCGGGATGTGGTGGGCCAGGCGATCGCCAGCGTGGCGCCCTGGCAGGCCAGCGGATTTTTCACCAAGCTGGAGTGCTTCTGCTTCCAGCGCCAGGAACTGGGCGCCGGCGAAACCCGGGAGATGCCGCTGCGCTTTCAGGTCATGCCGCAACTGCCGGGAGACATCAATTCCTTGACCCTTTCCTATATCTTCATGAATACCCATGAAGCCACGGCTAGTGCCGACTCGGCCAGTAAAAAGGGATAGCCAGGGCGCGCGTACAACGCCCATTCGATGATGTTCAACCCACAAGTTCCGAGTCCGGCCCGCAGCCGAGGCCCGACTCAGATGTTCGAGATACGTAAAACATAACTCTTCAACCGATATTTCCAAGGGGGATAACAATGTCAGCCGCAGGTCATGGTGATTACTTTATTCCGGATCCCAGTCCCTGGCCGATTACGGCCATGGCCTCGGTGTTCCTGATGCTGAGCGGAACGGCTCTGTTCGTCAACGACGTGGGCTTTGGCGGCTTTATGATTATCGCCGGCTTCCTGCTGTTCGCTTTTCTGCTGTTCGGCTGGTTCGGCGACGTGGTCAAAGAGAGCCTGAGCGACAGCTACAACGCGCAGGTGGACCGTTCGTTCCGCCAGGGCATGTTCTGGTTTATCGCCTCCGAGGTGTTTTTCTTCCTCAGCTTCTTCGGGGCGCTGTTCTATATCCGCAATATCGCCCTGCCCTGGCTCGGCGGCGAAGGCTTCCTCGGGGTTACCCATGAGGTGCTGTACAACCAGTTCGTGCTCGACTGGCCCACCTCCGGCCCCGGCGAGTTGGGCGGCGAATTCACGCCGATGGGGGCCTGGGGCATTCCGGCCATCAACACCCTGATCCTGCTCACCAGTGGCGCCACCGTCACCTGGGCCCACTGGGCGCTGAAGAAAGGCGACAACAAGCAACTGGTCTGGGGCCTGATCTCCACGGTCGCCCTGGGCTTCATCTTCGTGGTGTTGCAGGCCTACGAGTACGGCCACGCCTACAAGGACCTGAACCTGACCCTGGAATCCGGCGTCTACGGCTCCACCTTCTACATGCTGACGGGTTTCCACGGCTTCCACGTGACCATCGGCGCGATCATGCTGTTGGCGATCACGGTGCGGGCCATAAAGGGCCATTTCAGCCCCCACAACCACTTCGCGTTCGAGGCGGTGGCCTGGTATTGGCATTTCGTGGACGTGGTCTGGCTCGGCCTGTTCATCTTCGTGTACTGGCTCTGAGCCGAAAAAAAGCCCGGGCGGCCGATCACCGGCCGCCCGGGCTTTTTGCGCGTTTTGGCTTACCGCCCGTGCGGCTCAATGATGCCTAAGTAGGTGCCGAGCATGAGCAACGCAAACAGGGCCAGCGATAGCACGATACGCACGGTGAGGGAACGCACGACACGGGTCTTGTCCACGCTCCCGTCGTCTTTGGCCAGGTAATACATGCCTTGGCCCAGGGAAAACAGGATAAAGCCCAGGATAATGATGACCGGTAATTTAATATATAAATCCATTGTCCTACCCCTAGATTCAGAATTCTTCGGTTAACCCCGATATAACTTCGACTATAGCAGCTGTATGAATTTGCGCGACTACCAGTTCCAACCCCGCATCCTGCCCACGGCGGCCGTCGGCCTGGCGTTGCCGTTGTTGCTCGGGCTCGGGGTATGGCAGCTGGACCGCGCCGGCGAGAAAAAGACCCTGGCGGCCGATCTGGAGCGCCTGCGGCAACTGTCGCCCCTGGAGCTGAACGCCGCCAACGCGGATACCTCGATCCCGGCCCACCGCCAGTTGTCGGTGACGGGGGTGTTCGAAACCGAGCGCCAGATCTATCTGGAGAACCGCCGGCAGGGCAACCGTGTCGGCTACCAGGTAATCACCCCGCTGCGCCTCGAAGGCTCCGAGCTGCGCCTGATGGTCAACCGCGGATGGGTGCCGGCCGAGGGACGGCAGCCGCCACCGGCCCCGGCCCCAAGCACCGAAGTGCGGGTCGAGGGCTTCACGACAAAGCCCCAACCGCCCGCCGTAGCCCTGGGCGAGCCATCGCAATGGGGCCGCAGTTGGCCCTATTTCACGATCGAGGACTACGCCGCTCGCGAGCCGATTCCCTTGCTGCCGGTGCTGCTGCTGCAGTCCCCGGAAAGCCCCCACGGCTTCCTGCGCAACTGGCCCCAGGAGCGGCCTAACCCGATGATGCACCTGGGTTACGCCATCCAGTGGTTCGCCTTTGCCCTGATCGCCGCCGTTATTTACCTGCGCCTGAGTTTCGAGCGCAAGGAGCCTGAAGCCCCATGAACGAAACCGCTTCGAACCAGCCCCGGCGCAGCCTGCTGCCGCTGTGGATCATGGTGACGATCTTCGCGTTGCCGGTGATCGCCGCCTGGTTCTTCTATTTCAACCCCGAATACCTCCCCTCGGGGCGCAGCAACAAGGGCGAGCTGATCGACCCGCCGCGGCCGCTGGCCGAGCTGCAGTTGCAGCAGCTCGACGGCCAGGAATACTCCCCGGAAGGGCTGGAGGGGAACTGGACCATGGTGGCGGTGACCGCCGGCGAGTGTGACGCCCAGTGCCAATCACAGGTCCACGACATGCAGCAGGTGCGCCTGGCCCTGGCGGAGAATCGCTACCGCCTGGAGCGGGTGCTGATCCTGGAGCAGCCTGCGGCGGACGCCGGCGCTGAGAGCATCGCCGAACAATATGCCGGCACCCAGGTGCTACTCGCCGACGGCGAGCAGGCACAGACGCTGGAACGGCTGTTCGCGGTGCAAGACGCCCCGATTGCCGGGATGCGCTACCTGGTGGACCCGTTCGGCAACCTGATGATGCAGTATTCCCCCGAGGCCCCGCCCGAGGACATGCTGCACGACCTGGAAAAACTCTTTAAAGCCTCTAAGACTTGGATAAAAGGTGCGCAATATGGCCACAGGTGACATGGTGATCGAAGACGCGAGCTCCGTCAGCTGGCGCAGCTACTATGAGCTGACCAAGCCGAAGGTGGTGGCGCTGATCGTGTTTACCGCCCTGGTGGGGATGCTGCTGGCTTCGCCCAGCATGGTGCCCTGGCAGACCCTGGTGTTCGGGCTGCTTGGGATCGGTCTTGCGGCCGCCGCCGGAGCGGTGGTCAACCACGTGGTGGATCAGCGCATCGACGCCCTGATGGACCGCACCCGCAGCCGCCCGATTCCCACCCACCGCATGGACACCCCCCACGCTCTGGCCTTCGCGCTGGGCCTGACCGCCCTGTCGATGCTGATTCTGGTGGCCCTGATCAACCCGCTGACCGCCCTGCTCACCTTCTGCGCCCTGATCGGCTACGCGGTCATCTACACCATGTACCTGAAGCGCAGCACCCCCCAGAACATTGTCTGGGGCGGCCTGGCGGGCGCCGCGCCGCCGCTGCTGGGCTGGGTAGCGGTCACCGGCGAAGTGCACGCCAAC
>CBDUCL010000263.1:0-4195 GCA_965365625.1 uncultured Chromatiales bacterium
AGGTGGTCGCGCTGGTAGAAGAAATTGGTGGCTTGAACAAAGCCCCCCAGGCTGCCGCAGTCGAAACGCCGACCCTTGAACCGGTACGCAATCACTCGGCCCTGGGCGGCCAGGGTGCGCAGGGCGTCAGTGATCTGCAGTTCGCCGTCGCGCCCCGCTGGGGTTTGGCGCAAAACGCCGAAGATGTCCGGCGTCAGGATATAACGGCCGACGATGGCCAGGTTGGACGGCACCTCGCCCTGATGCGGCTTTTCCACCATGTCGGTGACCCGAAAGCTATGGGTGTCCAGGGGCTCGCCCGCGATCACTCCGTACTTGTGCGCCTCCGCCGGATCCACCTCCTCCACCGCCACCAGGCTGCAATGATGGCGACTGTAGACTTCGATTAACTGGGCCATTACCGACAGGCCCTCGCCGACACACAGGTCGTCGGCCAGCAACACCCCGAAGGGTTCGCGCCCGATCAGCACCTGACCGGTAAGAATGGCATCGCCCAAGCCGCGCATCATGCGTTGGCGGGTATAGGTGTAAGTGCAGCTGTCCTGCAGCCGGCGGATGTCGTCCAGGTGCTGCTCCCTATCGCTGCCTTCGAGCTGGTGCTCCAACTCGTAGGAGACGTCGAAATGGTCCTCGATCGCACGCTTGCCGCGGCCGGTGACCATGCAAATCTCCCGCATGCCGGCTCCGCTGGCCTCCTCCACCCCGTACTGGATCAGGGGCTTGTTGACGATCGGCAGCATCTCCTTCGGCATGGACTTGGTAGCGGGCAGGAAGCAAGTGCCGTAACCGGCCACCGGGAACAGGCATTTCTTTAACATTTTCGCTGCCCTCGACTGACAGTGGGTTTCGGGTATCGAATCGGAAGCTCCCCCGGAAGCATAGAACACCCTGCCCCGGGGGTCCTCAGCGGGGACGCTCGCCCACCAGCATGGCGAGATCACGGCAGCCGACGCCCAGGTCGCCCAGGGAAGCCTCTTCCCGATAGAAGCGCAGGCGCAATTGCGGCAGCAGGCGCAACAGCTCGTTGTCGGCGAGGCGAAAAGCCGGGTTGGAAGGGCCGACCCCGGTGATCCGAGTTTGGGAGAAGGTCTGGTAGAAGAGCACGCCGCAGGGCCGCAAGGCGGTTGCCAGGGCCGGCATCAGGGCGCGTTCGAGAAAGTGGCTGCAGACAATGACGTCGAAGCTGGATGCCATGGGCGGCGCTGCCAGCAGGTCCCGCACCTCGGCCCTCAGCCCGGTCAGGCCGCGCTCTCGGGCCAGCTCGGACAGGCGCTGAACGGCCACCGGCGACAGATCCCAGGCAGTCACCTGCAGCCCGGCCTCGGCCAGCAGCAGAGCATTGGCGCCCAGGCCGCAGGCCAGGTCCAGGGCTTCGCCGGCGGCCGGGAGCAGGTGTCGGTTCTCGGCCAGCACCCGAGCCGGTTGGCCCGGACCCTCCGCCTGGCCATGGCGCTGATCCCACTTCAGGCGCAGCTCGGTTGTTCCATTCGTCACCGGATCAGTCCAGCCCTGGCGCCAGGTCGGCGCGAATGTCATCCATGTCTTCCAGCCCCAGTGCGATGCGAACCAGCCCCTCGCCGATGCCGGCCGCCTGTTTCTCTTCCGCGCTCAATCGGCCGTGGGTGGTGGTGGCCGGATGCGTAATGGTGGTTTTGGTATCTCCCAGGTTAGCGGTAATGGAGAGCATGCGGGTGGCGTCGATCAGGCGCCAGGCCGCCTCGCGGCCACCGTCGAGCTCGAAAGAGACGATACCCCCGGGCCCGGACTGTTGGCGTGCCGCCAGCTCGTGCTGGGGGTGGGATTCCAGACCCGGAAAGTGGACCCGCCGCACCCCCGGCTGCCCTTCCAGCCAGCGGGCCAGCTCCAGGGCGTTACGGGAATGGGCCTGCATGCGTAGCTGCAGGGTCTCCAGCCCCTTGAGAAAGACCCAGGCGTTGAACGGGCTCAGGGTAGGTCCGGCGGTGCGCAGCACCCCGAATACATCCTCCCCTACCCGTTTTCGATCGCCGACCACGGCTCCCCCCATGCAGCGGCCCTGGCCGTCCAGGTACTTGGTCGCCGAGTGGATGACCAGATCCGCCCCCAAATCCAGGGGGCGCTGCAGGGCCGGAGTGCAGAAACAGTTGTCCACCGCCAACAGGCAACCCCGGGCATGGGCCAGTGCGGCCAGGGCCTGGATATCGGCCACCTCGGTGAGCGGATTGGAGGGCGTCTCCAGGAACAGCAACCGGGTCTCGGGTCGGATTGCCCGCTCCCAGGCATCCAGGTCGGTAAGGGGCACAAAACTGGTCTGGATACCGAATTTGCTCAGGTACTTGTTGAACAGCATCGTGGTGGTGCCGAAGATGCTGCGCGAGGACACGATGTGGTCTCCGGCCTGCAGCAGCCCCATGCAGGTCGCCAGGATAGCAGCCATGCCGGAGGCCGTGGCGACGCAGCTCTCGCCCCCTTCCATGGCCGCCAAACGCTGCTCGAACCCGCGCACCGTGGGATTGGTGAAACGGGAGTAAATATTGCCCGCCTCATCCCCGGCAAAGCGAGCTGCCGCCTCGGCGGCGCTGGCGAAGACGAAACTGGAGGTGGGGAAGATGGGCTCCCCGTGCTCGCCTTCCGGCGTGCGCTGGTGGCCGACGCGAATGGCACGGGTGGCCAGCGCCCAATGATCGGAATTCTGCTCGCTCATGCGGATGGCTTCTGTCTGCGGTTTCCGGCGCGGCAACGGCCGGTGAGCGGATGCTCGGAGCGAGGATTATAACCTTTCGCGGCCCGACTGCCCGCGCGGCGCTCAGCCCGGTTCGGCCAGCCGGTCCATCGCCGCCGCTAGCTCGATGTCGCGCTGGCTGATGCCGCCGGCCTCATGGGTGGTTAGATCGACCTGAACCCTTTTATAGACGTTGAACCATTCCGGATGGTGATTCATGCGCTCGGCCACCAAAGCGGCTCGGGTCATAAAACCAAAGGCGGCAACAAAGTCGGCGAAAACGAACTCCCGGTGCAGCTTTCCGTCGCGCAGTTGCCAGCCTGGCAATTCCGCCAGGGCTTTGGTCAAGGCGCTCTCGTCCAAGGGTTGGATGCTCATTTCATACTCCCAGTTTTCCGTCGCAACGGGCCGGCCTCATCGCATAGCGGCAGCTGCCGGGCGCAAGCAGGGCGGATCTAGCCTTCTGGCTAGCTGTTTGCTTGCGCAATCCGTCGGTTCTCAGGCCCCTCCGTCATATACTAGCAGTCCGGTCCTTCGACAACAGACGCGCGGCGCATCCTCATGAGCGACCAGAGATTCGACCCCGCAGACCGGCCCGCGGCGCCGACCGCGGGCCGGATATTGGCGCGGGTTCTCCGATGAAATGGGTCGGTGCCCACGTCAGTGCCGCTGGCGGTGTGGAGACCGCGCCGTTAAGGGCGAGGGAAATCGGTGCGCGCGCCCTGGGCCTGTTTACCAAGAACCAACGGCAATGGCACGCCAAGCCACTCGCGAGAGAAAATATTTCGCGTTTTCGCGCGAACCTGGAAACAGCGGAGATCCCTGCAGATCAGGTGCTGCCCCACGACAGCTATTTGATCAACCTTGGCCACCCCGACGACGAGGCGCTGGCGCGCTCACGCCAGGCCTTTCTCGACGAACTGCAGCGCTGCCAGCAGTTGGGACTGAAGCTGCTGAACTTCCACCCCGGCAGCCACCTCGGACGAATCGGGGAATCCCCATGCCTGTCCCGAATCGCGGCGTCCATCAACTGGGCGCTGGCCCGCAGCCAGGGCGTCACAGCCGTGATCGAAAACACTGCCGGTCAGGGCAGCAACCTGGGGCATCGCTTCGAGCAACTGGCGGCGATTATCGCCGGCGTGGAGGACCGGAGCCGAATCGGGGTCTGTTTCGACACCTGTCACGCCTTCGCCGCCGGCTACGACCTGCGCAGCCGCGCGGCCTGCGAGTCGACCTTCGCCGAATTCGACCGGGTGGTGGGAACAAGCTATCTTCGCGGCATGCATCTGAACGATTGCAAGACCGGGCTCGGCTCCGGGGTCGACCGCCACGCCAGCCTGGGCCTTGGCCAGCTCGGCTGGGAGCCGTTTCGCTACATCATGAACGACCCGCGCTTCGACGACATGCCGCTGCTGTTGGAGACGGTGGACCGAAGCCTCTGGGCTAGGGAGATCCGGATGTTGTACGCGTTGCTGGACACCGGCCCGCCGCCAC
>CBDUCL010000264.1:0-4184 GCA_965365625.1 uncultured Chromatiales bacterium
AGCGAATGCGGGTACAGCAGCCGGAGAAAGCGGTGAACCTGTATCTGATCGAGGGAGGGTTGGTCGGCGATGCGGGAAGCCGGCAGGAGGTGGTGATCCTCTATACGAAAGCATTGCAGGCGTTTCCGGACAACCACGATCTGCTCTATGCCCGTGCTCTGGCGGCGGCCGAAGTGGGAGACGTACCGCTGCTGGAGAGGGATTTGCAGCGCATACTGGAGGAGGACCCGGAGCATGCCGATGCCCTCAATGCCCTCGGCTATACCTTGGCCGACCAGACGGACCGCCACCAGGAGGCGCTCGTCTACATCAGCCGTGCCTTGGAGCTGAAGCCTGACAATGCAGCCATCCTCGACAGCATGGGCTGGCTGCAATACCGGCTCGGCAATTACCCGGAGGCGCTGCGCTACCTGCGCCGCGCCAACGCTATGCTTCCCGATGCCGAGATTGCCGCCCATCTGGGCGAGGTGCTCTGGGTCTCCGGCGAGCGCGAGCAGGCGCGCCGGGTTTGGAAGGAGGCCCTGGAGCGGGACCCGGACAGCCCGCATCTGCAAGACGTGCTCAAGCGTTTCCCCTGAGCCCTCCGTGTCCGCCCTCCAGGCGCAACGCTGGCCGGCTCCGGCCAAGCTGAACCTGATGCTGCGGGTAATTGGCCGGCGCGACGACGGTTACCATCTGTTACAGACCGTATTTCAATTCCTAGAGTTGGGCGATTGGCTACGCTTGCGCGCGCGCGATGACGGACGCATCTTGCGCCTTCGCCCCCTGCCCGGGGTGGAATCAAAGGACGATCTTGCCCTGCGGGCGGCGCATTTGCTCCAGCAGGCCGCCGGTTGTTCTCTCGGGGTGGAGATCGAGCTGGACAAGCGTCTGCCGATGGGTGGCGGCCTAGGCGGCGGCAGCTCCGATGCCGCCAGCGTGCTCCTGGTGCTCAACCAGCTCTGGGGATTGCGGCTGGGTCTGGACGATCTGGCTACGCTGGGATTGCAGCTCGGGGCCGATGTGCCGGTGTTCGTGCGCGGCGAGGCGGCCTGGGGCGAGGGGGTGGGCGAGCGTCTGACCCCGGTACAATTGCCGGAGCCCTGGTATCTGGTGGTGATGCCGGCCTGCCAGGTCGCCACCGGGGCCGTTTTTAGCGCCCCGGAATTGACACGCAACTCTACTCCTATCACAATACGCGCCTTTCTCCAAGGCAGCCAGGCCAACGATTGCCTCCCCGTGGTGCGCAGAAACTACCCGGAGGTGGCGGCTGCGCTGGACTGGCTGGACCGATTCGCCCCGGCCCGGCTGACCGGCACCGGCGCCTGTGTGTTCGCCGCCTTCGCCACAGAGGATGAGGCCCGGGCGCCGCTGGCGTTGCTCCCTGCCCCTTGGCGCGGCTGGGTGGCTCGGGGCCGCAATGTCTCGCCCCTGCATACCGCATTGGGGTCGGCTGCAGTCTGAGGGCGGGCCGCGAGGAGAAAGGGGCGGCCGATTTATTTGGGGTGTCGCCAAGCGGTAAGGCACAGGGTTTTGATCCCTGCATACCCAGGTTCGAATCCTGGCACCCCAGCCAATTCTGCGAAACAGCTCGGACAGGGGCAGAAACCTTGAGCGCCAGTAGCATGATGGTCTTCACCGGCAATGCCAACCCCGAACTGGCGACGGAAATAGTCGCCCACCTGAGCATGCCGCTCGGTAAGGCGATGGTCAGCCAGTTTAGCGACGGCGAGGTGTTGGCCGAGATTGAGGAGAATGTCCGCGGGCGCGACGTGTTCGTGGTGCAACCCACCTCGGCCCCCACCAACGACCACCTGATGGAGCTGCTGGTGATGATCGACGCCATGCGCTGGGCCTCGGCCGGGCGGGTGACCGCGGTCATTCCCTATTTTGGCTATGCGCGCCAGGACCGGCGGCCGCGTTCGGCGCGGGTGCCGATCACCGCCCGCCTGGCGGCCAAGATGATCGGCACCGCAGGCGCTGATCGGGTGCTGACGGTGGACTTGCACGCAGACCAGATCCAGGGCTTCTTCGACATTCCGGTGGACAATGTCTACGCGTCCCCGATCCTGCTCGGCGATGTCTGGCGGCAGAAGTATGACGACCTGATGGTCGTATCCCCTGACGTTGGCGGCGTGGTTAGGGCCCGGGCCTTGGCCAAGCGCCTGGACGACGCCGATCTGGCCATTATCGACAAGCGTCGGCCGCGGGCGAATGAGGCCAAGGTGATGAACATCATCGGTGATGTGAAAGGCCGCAGTTGCGTTTTGGTCGACGACCTGGTGGACACCGCCGGCACCCTGTGCCGGGCCGCACAGGCCCTGAAGGAGCACGGCGCGGCCCGGGTGGTGGCCTACTGCACCCATGCGGTGCTGTCGGGGCCGGCGGTGGCCAATATTTCGGCCTCCAGGCTCGACGAGTTGGTGGTAACGAACAGCATCCCGCTGAGCGAAGAGGCGCGGGCCTGCAAACAGATCCGCCAGCTCAGCATCGCCGAGCTGTTGGCCGAGACCATGCGCCGGATCAGCAACGAGGAATCGGTCAGTTCCCTGTTCATGGACTGAGCGCATGCAGAGTGATTTCCCGGGGCAGGCCCTTGAGCCTGCCCTTTTTTCGCCCCGTAACGATCTGGTCGCAAGGCCGTTGAGGGGCAGGCAATGCCGACAGGAGCCAATGCAATGTCAACCGAAAGTTTTGAATTCGATGCGGAACCCCGCAACGACGCAGGGAAAGGTGCGAGCCGCCGCCTGCGCCGCGCGGGCCTGGTACCCGGTGTCATCTACGGCGGCCACGCAGACCCGGAGATGAGCTCGGTGGCCCATCATGAGCTGATTCAGCACCTGGACCACGAATCCTTCTACTCCCACATCTTGAACGTCAATCTGGCCGGCAACCGGCAGCAGGTGGTGCTCAAGGACCTGCAACGCCACCCCTCGAAGCCGTTTATCCTGCACCTGGACCTGCAGCGGGTAAGCGCTGACGAGAAGATCCGGGTGCAGGTGCCCCTGCATTTCGTCAACGAGAACAACGCGATCGGAGTCAAGCGGGGCGGCGTGGTGTCCCATCACATCGTCGACGTGGAAATCAGCTGCCTGCCCAAGCACCTGCCGGAGTTTATCGATATCGACATTACGCCGCTGGACCAGGGCGACTCGATTCACCTGTCCGAGATCACCCTGCCGGAGGGGGTAGAACTCACTGCTCTGGCCGCCGAAGGGGCGGAGGATAAGATCGTGGTGAGTGTCCACGCCGGTCACGGTGGGGCGATGGAAGACGAAGAGGAAGAAGGAGAGGAGATCGGCGAGGGGCCCGTCGAGGATTGATCTCTTGCCAGCTCAGCCGGTGAGCCGAATGGCTCGCCGGCGGGGCCGTTTTTGCTCAAGCGCCCCGAACCGGCGCGGTCAGCCTTTCCTCAGGGTAAACCATGACGACATCAAGCATCCGTCTGATCGTCGGCCTGGGTAACCCCGGACCCAAGTATGAGGAGACCCGGCACAACGCCGGCTTCTGGTTCGTCGACCTGTTGGCCAGCCGCCATGGCGGCAACTTCCGCACCGACAGCCGCTTCCACGGTCAGCTCGCCAGCATTCGCCTCGGCGCGACCGAATGCCGCCTGCTCAAGCCCAGTACTTTTATGAACCGCAGCGGCCAATCGGTGTCCAGTCTCTGCCACTACTTCAAGATCCCTCCAGAACAAATCCTGCTGGCCCACGACGAGCTGGATCTTCCCGCCGGTGTGGCGCGTTTCAAACAGGGCGGCGGTCATGCCGGCCACAACGGCCTGCGCGATACCATGGCGGCCCTGGGCAGCCGGGACTTCTACCGCTTGCGCATCGGCATCGATCATCCCCAGGACCGGGGTTTGGTGGTGGACTATGTACTCAGCCCATTGATCAGGCCCTGGAGGCGGCGGCAGAGGCCCTGCCCGACCTGCTGGCGGGGGACCTCCAGAAGGCGATGAACCGGCTGCATGGGGCTCGGCCCTAGCTGAACGCATTCCTTAGCTTTACCCCGCCATGGGCCCTGTGCCCGGAATGCGGGCGAAAAAAAGGCCGCCCGAAGGCGGCCTTTTCTTTGGTCGGCAGGTTTGAGTCTAGTCCCAAGACATACCGAAGCTGGCCTCGACCTCGAATTGCTTCATGCTGATCTTGAGGTCCTGGCCGGGGATGGCCGGGGAGCCCGGGCCAAGCTGATCCGGCGCCGCG
>CBDUCL010000265.1:0-4108 GCA_965365625.1 uncultured Chromatiales bacterium
GCGTAGTAGTGGGCCAGGGCGGCCAGTTCTTCGTCGGTCAGGTCCATTACCCGCTTGCCCATCTTCTTCGGCGCGCAGCGTTTGCCAATGGCTCGGCAGTCTTCCAGGGCGGTGCGTGTGGCGTCCGGCCACTGGCCGGCGACGCGTGGGGTTTCGTCCTCCTGGGAACGGCCGCCGTCCTCGTGGCAGGTCTTGCACTTTTCTTTGTGGATCGCCTTGCCCTGGGCCACCAGGGTGGGGTCGGTGTCGACCTCCGCCGAGACCCATTTCTGCCCGGCGAAATAGCTGGCCATCGCTTTCAGCTCGTTCTCGCTGTAGCCCTTGGCGATGCGGCCCATGATGGTGGAGTCGCGCTCGTCGCTCTTGTATTCCAGTAATATGGTGCTCAGGTAGGTCTTGTCCATGCCGCCGATAATCGGCATATAGTCTCCGGCGCTGGCGCCGTTGGTGCCGTGGCAGCCGGCGCAGGTATTGGCCAGCATGCTGGGGGAACGCACGTCTCCGGCACTCAGGCTGCCAGCCGCCAGCAGGCCGATGGCGGCCGCGGTCAAGTGGAGCTTGCTTGTTGTCATTTGTCTTCTCCTCGGATGAGTAATTGCTTTTAGGGGCTGGAGACCGGAGAGCGTTGGTCGATCCAGGCCAGGACTTTCTCGATCTCGTCGCGCTTGGCCGGCGCGATTCGTTGCGCCTCCTGCAGAGATGCCCTGGCCAGTCCATATTGGCCCATGTGGAGATAGGCCAGGGCCATGCCGATGAAGGCATCGGCGTTGTCTGGGTCCAGGGCAATGGCGCGCTGGAAGCTCTCGATTCCAGCTCGATGATCCTGGCGCAGCAGTTGGACGCCGCCGAGGCGGGTGTGTCCGAGGGCGGAATCCGGCTTCTGCGCCACGATCTCCTTGAAGGTCAGCTCGGCCTGCTCCAGCTCGCCGGCGTCCAGTTGCCGTTGGCCCTGTTGCATCAGGTCCTGGGTCGCGGCCGTCAGGGGAAGGATAAAAAACAAGGCCAGCCAGCCGGCCAGCCAGGGGAAAGTCAGTCGCCTGTGCATCTCTATTTACTCGATCGGCGTGTTGAATCGAAGAGCCGCCTCCCCGCGAACGAGGAGGCGGCGGTCGTGCTGAGTTGCGGCTTCTACTTCAGGGCGCCCTTGCCGTAGCGCTCTTCGAAGCCCTTGCGGACCTTGTCGATGGCTTCCTTGCTCATGCCTTCGAAGTACCAGGCATGGCCGTCGATGGGCTTGAAGTGCTTATCCAGCATGGCGGTGGCGAATTCCTCGTTGCCGTCCTTCTTCATGGCCACTTCCTTCAACTCGGGGATGAACTTGAAGTAGGTATGCTTGGCCACGTCGTAGATGCCGTGCCACCAGGTGTAGTCCGGGCCGCTCATGGAGGCGCCATGGCGGGCCCGGCGGCCCTCGTGGTGCCAGATTTCCCACCAGGTCCACTCGATCTTGTCGTCGAACGGGCTGGGGGTGATATAGCCTTCTTTCTTCAACTCACCCATGATGGCGGCGATCGGCTTGGCGAACTTGTCGTTGTAGAGATCCACCACGTCGTCGAACTGCTTGTAGTGGCCCAGGATCACGCTCTCGCTGTGGCAGGCGGCGCAGACGTGCTGCATCTTCTTGCGGCGCTCTTGCCAGGTCACCACCTCGACCACGGTCGAGCCCTTGGCGGCGTCGCCGACATTCGGAATGTCGCCGCCTTCCTTGACGTCGAATTCGTCGCCGTTCTCAAGCCTTACCAGGTTGATCTTCTGGGAGATCGGCGGCCGCAGGGTCCAGGAGATACGGTCGCCCACGTTGTGGGTCTTGCCCTCTTTGCCGCCGGCGCTCATGTGGCAGGTGGCGCAAGTAGCGGTGGCGGAATAGTCGACACCGGCTACCCATTTATCCGACTCCAGGTTCATCTCGTCCATCTTCGCCCGGTAGATGATGCCGTGCTTGGATTCGTTGTAGACCTCGATCTGCGGGTGATCCGGGCCGACATGGCACTTGCCGCAGGTGTCCGGCGTACGGGCCTGGGCCTTGGAGAAACGGTGCCGGCCATGGCAGGCGGTGCAGGAGCCCGCGGAACCGTCCGGGTTGATGCGGCCGATGCCGGTATTGGGCCAGGTGGTGGGCACCGGTTTGCCATCTGCCCCGATCTCGATCTTGGCGCCGTGGCATTGACGGCAGCCGGCGTTGACCGCCGCCGGTCCACCGACGACCTCACCCAGCAGGTTGTCCAGGGAGGCCAGAATCTGTCCGCCCTTGGAGTGGTGGGAGCCGTCCATCTCCTCGAACTCGGTGGTGTGGCACTTGGAGCAGTCTTTCGGGGTAACGATCACGGAGATCATCTGGCCTTCATGTTCCCATCCGTCGGTGTCGCCTTCCTGGGTGGCATGGCAATCCAGGCAGTTGACGCCGCTTTGGCCATGCTGGGAGTTGTTCCACTCCCAATACAGACCGGGGTTCTCGGTCATGTGGCATTCGACGCACTCCTTGCCCTTGGGGGTGCCCCAATCCTCGCCGATCTTGCCGGACGGCCGGGCGGCCTGTGCGCTGCCGAACTGCGCCAATAGAAAGATTCCGGTGACCAGGCTTCCGCACAGCGTGGTTTGCCAGCGGGCGAATCTCAAACGCTTCATTACCTTTCTCCTGCTTCTTGTGGACCCAATGCCGCCGCAGCGCCTAGACTGCAAAAGGCGCGGCGGAGGCGACGCTATTTTTTGTTTTCATAAATGCAGGAAACTCGACCTAAGTTGGATCGTTTCCCGTTGGGCTTGGGGTTTTACCCCCATGCCTGTAGGGATAAGGAATAGCAGGTCGCACAAACTTGGTGCTTGATCAGTATCAAGTCTGGCGGATAACTGCTGCTCGCTTGATCCAGATCAAGTTGAGCTCGTTGGGAGAATGAAACTGTTTGCCAATTTCAAGTTGACGCAGCCGATCATTATCGTACCCCCCGGGCGGTTGCCGATTCCGATCACCTTCGCCTGCCTACTGATCTTGTCCCTTTTGGGTCCCTGGCCGGTTGCTGCCGAAGGGCCGCCAGGCGCTTGTCCCGGGTGTTCCTTGGTGGGCTGGGAGGCGGAGGGCGCGGACCTGAGCCAGGCCGACCTGAGCGGCGCCGACCTGCGTTTCGCTCGGCTCGCCGGTGCCGATTTGCGTGGTGCTGAATTGCCGCGGGCCGACCTGCGTGGCGCCGACCTTCGCGATGCCAGGTTGTATCGAGCGGAGTTAGCAGGCGCTCGGATGACTGGCAGCCGTTTGGAAGGCGCGAGCCTGGGGCGAGCCAATCTGTCCGGCGCCAGTCTCGCTGGGCAGTCTCTGCACCAGGGGCGGCTCAGCCGCAGCAACCTCAGTGGGGCGGATCTGTCCGGCGCCGATCTGGGCGATGCCAACCTGGAACAGGCTGATCTCAGCGGGGCTCGTTTGCCGGGGGCCGATCTGCGCGGTGCCCTGCTGCGCGGCGCCCGATTCGAGGGGGCCGATCTTAGTGGAGCCCGGCTTGGCGACGCTGATCTGCGCGGGGTCGACCTGACAGGCGTCGCCGGCTTGGCCGGGGCCGATCTCAGCGGCGCCCGGCTGGACAAGTCCCGTCTGGCCGGGATGGACCTGAGTGGCGCCGACTTCGGCGGCGCCCAGCTGCCGGCTGCGGAACTGACCGGCGCGGTGCTGGCCGGGGCACGCCTCGCAGGCGCAGATCTCGGTGGCGCCCGCCTGCAGGACGCCGACCTGCGCGGCGCCGACCTGACCGGTGCAGACCTGAGTGGTGCCCGCATGCAGGGGGTCCGGCTCGCGGCGGCCCAACTGGCGGGGGCGCGTTTGAGCGGCAATTTGATCGGTCTCGACTTCAGCGGTCTCGACCTGCGCGGTGCCTCCCTGGCCGGGGCCAACCTCAAGGATGCCCGCTTCGCAGGTGCCGACCTGGAGCGTGCCGACCTGCAGGGGGCGAACCTGTACGGGGCGGATTTCTCCGGTGCACGCCTGGGCGGGGCGAATCTGCGCCGGGCGAATCTGCGCGAAGCGCGCCTGGAAAACGCCGAACTGGAGGGGGCACTGCTCGACGGCGCCCTCGGCTTGGGGGAGTGAGGCGCCGGGGCAAGCGGATAAACCACTCGAATCAAC
>CBDUCL010000266.1:0-4082 GCA_965365625.1 uncultured Chromatiales bacterium
CCTCACCGACCGCGGCACCTGGCTGGCGATGAAGGCCAAGAGCCCGCTGCAGGTGCTGGTGGAAGGCGATCCCGGACTGTTCAACCCCTACGGCATAATCGCGGTCAATCCGGAGCGTTTCCCGGAGCTCAACCACCAGGGCGCCAGGGCGCTTATGGATTGGATCACCTCGCCGGCAGGACAAAAGATCATTGGTGACTTCCGCATCGAGGGCGAGCCGCTCTTTGTTCCCGACGCCTGATTTGTCTGGCAGGCACAGGGTTAGGCCGTTCTATCGCCCGCCGTAGGCTGGGATGAGAAACGAACCCCTACAGATCGCGGCACATGACCCGCTGATTGTTGGGTTCACAAGCGAACCTTAACCTCCGGACCTGTGCCTAAATCCACTCTGAACGAGTTCCATGCAAAGCCTCACCGAAGCCAATTTAGAGGCCCTGGGCCTGCTGGTGTCCGGCGACCCCGCCCTATGGACCGTTATCGGGATCTCGTTCAGCGTGTCGCTCAGGGCCATTGCCTTTGCCACCCCGGTGGCGTTGGTGATCGCCTTTTTGCTGGCTCACCTGGAGTTTCCGGGTAGACGGCTGCTGATCTCCGCCTTCAACACCCTGCTGGCCCTGCCTGCTGTGGTAGTGGGGCTCACCGTCTACATGCTGCTGTCGCGCAGCGGCCCCCTGGGGGACCTGCGGCTGTTGTTCACCCAGGACGCTATGGTAATCGGCCAATTCGTGCTGGCCCTGCCGATCCTGGTGGCGATGGGCCATTCGGCGATTCAGGCCGCCGACCGCCGGGCCTGGGAGACTGCCCTGACCCTGGGCGCGCCGCCATGGCGTGCCATGCTGACCCTGATGTACGAGGTACGCTTTGGGCTAATGGCAGCGGTGCTGGCCGCCTTCGGCCGCATTATCGCCGAGGTGGGCAGCTCGATGATGGTGGGCGGCAATATCCTCAACTACACGCGTAATATCCCCACCGCGATCGCCCTGGAGACCAGCAAGGGCGAGTTCGCCCAGGGAATAGCCCTGGGCTTCGTGCTGATGTGCCTGGCCCTGGGCCTGAACTTCGCTTTGGCCTTTATCCAGGGCAAAGGCAACCTGGCACCGTGAGCGCGCTGCTGGTACTGCGCAAGCTGCGCATGTCAGTAAACGGCCAGCGTCTGCTGGATCTGCCGGAATTCGAGGTGCCCGAGCGCAGCTGCATGGTGCTGAGCGGCCGCAACGGGGCGGGCAAGACCACCTTGTTGCGAATCGTCGCCGGGCTGCTGGAACCGGACCAGGGCGAGGTTGAGTTCGCCGGCCGCCGCCAGGGCTGGAAGGCAGCCCGAGAACTACTGCGTCAGGACTGCATCTACCTGCACCAACATCCTTATATGTTCGACCGTAGCGTTTGGGAGAACGTAGCCTTCGGCCTGCGTCAGACCCGCATCCGCAGGCCCGAGCTCCAACAGCGGGTGGACCAGGCCCTGGATTGGGCGGGCCTGAGCCACCTTGCCGGGCGCAATGCGCGCCAGCTATCGGGCGGCGAGAAACAACGGGTGGCCCTGACCCGGGCCCGGGTGCTCTCGCCCCGGCTCCTGCTGCTGGACGAGCCCCTGGCGAATATGGACCTGGAGTCGCGCCACCAGACTCTGGGGCTGATCCGCAGCCTGAAGGACGAGGGCATCGCTTCCATCGTCACCGGCCACGAGCCCTACGTGGGCCAATTGCTAGGAGACCTGCACCGACACCTGTGCAAGACCGGCCCTGCCCGCTATACAATCGTCGAACCCTTTCTCTACCAGCGCCCCGTCGGCCAGGAGTTCCCCATGAGCGAGCGCCAGCGACCCGTCACCCCCACCCCCGACGCCGCCGGGGTGCCGCGCGAGGCCATTACCGCGGTGATCATGGCCGGCGGCAAGGGTCGGCGCATGGGCGGTCAGGACAAGGGTCTGCTGGAAGTGGGCGGACGGCCCTTGATCGAATACGTGCGCGACGCCTTGCAGCCCCAGGTAGGACGCATCCTGATCAATGCCAACCGCAATCGCGAGCGCTACGAGGGCTTCGGCTGCCCGGTCATCGAGGACATCTCCGGCGGTTACCTGGGGCCCCTGGTGGGCATGGCCAGCGGCCTAGCCACCAGCGAAAGCGACTATCTGCTGGCGGTGCCCTGCGACTCTCCCCTGGTGCCCGAGGGCCTGGCGGAACGCCTGTACCTGGCCCTGCAGTCCACCGGCGCCCAGATCGCTGTGGCCCACGACGGCTCGCGCATGCAGCCGGTGTTCTCCCTACTGAAGCGGGATCTGCTGCCGGACCTGCGCCAGTACCTGGAGCACGGCGGGCGCAAGATCGACACCTGGTACGCCCAGCACCCCACTGCCCTGGCGGACTTTTCCGAGTACCCCGACGCCTTTCTCAATATCAACACCGAGGAGGAGCGCCAGGAACTGGAGCGCAAGCTGACCGGGAGGCAACGATGAACCAGCCGATGGACTGCTGCGGCGTCGGCGACCCGCGAGACCTGAGCGTGGAGCAGGCGCGGGAACAGATAACCGCCGGCCTGCCCAGCCCAGCCGGGATCGAGCAATTGCCCCTGCGCTCAGCCCTCGGCCGAGTGCTGGCCGAGCCGGTGATCTCGCCCCTGGACGTGCCGGGCCACGACAACTCCGCCATGGACGGCTACGCGGTGCGTAGCGCCGACCTGCCCGTCGAGGGCGAAAGCCGCCTGCAACTGATCGGCACCGCCCTGGCCGGGGGGCCCTGGGACCGGGCGCTCGAGCCCGGCCAGTGCCTACGCATTATGACCGGGGCAGTGATGCCGCCGGGGGCGGACAGCGTGATTATGCAGGAGCGCGCCGAGCGCGAGGGCGAGCAGGTGCGGATCGGCCCTGGCCACCGCAGCGGCGAGAACGTGCGCCGGGCCGGCGAGGACATCGCCCACGGCGCGTCGGTGCTGCCCGCTGGACGGCGCCTGCGCCCGGCCGATATCGGCCTGTTGGCCTCGCTCGGTCTGGCAGAGGTACGGGTGCGGCGCCGGCTGCGGGTGGCCTTCTTCTCCACCGGCGACGAGCTGCGCTCCATCGGCCAGCCGCTGGGCCCCGGCGACGTCTACGACAGCAACCGCTACACCCTGCATGGCATGCTGAGCCGGCTCAGGGTCGAACTGATAGATCTGGGGGTGGTGCGGGACCAGCGAGAGGCCCTGCGCCAGGCATTCACCGATGCCGCCGCGATCGCCGACGTGGTAATCACCTCCGGCGGAGTCTCGGTGGGGGAAGCGGACTACGTCAAGGCGATTCTGGCGGAACTCGGCGAGATCGGCTTCTGGAAGATCGCCATGAAACCGGGCCGGCCCCTCGCCTTCGGCCGCCTCGGCGAGGCCGCCTTTTTCGGCCTGCCTGGCAACCCGGTGGCGGTAATGGTGACCTTCTACCAGTTCGTGCAGCCGGCCCTGCGCCGGCTCGCCGGCGAACCCGAAAGCCTGCCCCAGCGCTTTCGGGTACCCTGCCTGTCGGCACTGAAGAAGCGCCCCGGGCGCAGCGAGTTCCAGCGCGGCAGCCTGGCCCCCCAGGCCGACGGCAGCCTGGCGGTGAGCCTTACGGGGAAACAGGGCTCGGGTATTCTCAGCTCCATGAGCCGGGCCAACTGCTTCATCGTGCTCGACCCGGCGTCCGAGGGTATCCAGCCCGGAGACCTGGTGGAGGTGGAACCCTTCGACGGGCTGGTCTAAGCCCCCGCAGCAAAAAGCCCCCTGACGGGGGCTTGATTCATGGAGCGGGCGTCTCGATCTCTACTTCAGCCCCGCCTTCTCGCCCAGGCTCTTGGTGTTGACATTGATTAGGGAGTAGAGCGGGCAGATGCCGCCAATGCCGGTTACGATCAGCACCAGGCCGATCCAGCCCAGCGGAGTATTCAGGCCGTAGAATACATTGCCGACCAGCACCACACCGAGGACGATGCGGATAATGCGGTCGATCTTGCCCACGTTGTTCTTGAACAGGGAATTCATTGCAGTAGCTCCTGGTTGGCAACCTTTTGAAGAATTGCTGCTATTTTAACATTTCCGGGCCCAAATAGCCCCCGGACCGGGAGTCCGGCATGGCCTCAATC
>CBDUCL010000267.1:0-4073 GCA_965365625.1 uncultured Chromatiales bacterium
TCGCCAGCAGGCGCAGGTAGGCCATGACGTCTTTGACCTCGCTGCGGGCGAAGAAGGAGGTGCCGCCGCTGATAAAGTAGGGGATGTTGTGTTCGCGCAGCAGCTTTTCGAAGATCCGCGATTGGTGGTTACCGCGGTAAAGGATGGCGTAGTCGCCGAAGTCTCCGCCCTGGTTGAAGCGCTGGGCCAGCAGCTGGGAGACCACCCTGCCGGCCTCCTGCTCCTCGCTACGGCACTCCAGGATGCGGATCTGCTCGCCCGGGCCGAGGCCGCTCCAGAGGCGCTTCTCGAATACGTGAGGATTGTTGGCGATGAGTTGGTTGGCGGCGTGCAGGATGCGTCCAGAGGAGCGGTAGTTGCGCTCCAGCTTGATCAGGCGCAGCTGTTGGAAGTCGCGCTGGAGCTGCGCCAGGTTCTCGGGGCGGGCACCGCGCCAGGCGTAGATGGACTGGTCGTCGTCGCCGACCACGGTGAAGGTCTGGCGTAGCCCTACCAGTTGGTTGACCAGCTGGTACTGACTGCTGTTGGTGTCCTGGTATTCGTCCACCAGCAGGTAGTGGATGCGCTGTTGCCAGCGCTCCAGGGCCTGGGGATGGTCCCGGAACAGCTGCACCGGGCCCAGGATCAGATCGTCGAAGTCGACGGCGTTATAGGCCCGCAGTTGGCGCTGGTAGGCGGCATAGAGGCGGGCGGCCTGGGCCTCCAGTTCTTCGCTGGCCTGAGACAGGGCCTGGGCCGGGCCGATCAGCTCGTTCTTCCAGCCCGAAATCCGCCATTGCATGCCGGCGGCCTGTTCCGCATCGGCGTGGCGCTCCTTTTGCAGCAGGCCTTTGAGCAGGGTCTCGGCGTCTTGGGCGTCGAGGATCGAGAAACCCGGCTTGTAGCCGGCCAGGGCATGCTCTCGGCGCAGTATGTTCAGGCCGAAGGTGTGGAAGGTCGAGATGCTCAGGCCCCGGCTGTCGCGCCCCTGACGCAGCTTGCCGACGCGCGCTTTCATCTCGCGGGCGGCCTTGTTGGTAAAGGTCACGGCGGTGATGTGGCGTGGCGCGATGCCGCATTCGTCGATCAGGTAGGCGATCTTGTAGCTGATCACCCGGGTCTTGCCCGAGCCGGCCCCGGCCAGCACCAACAGTGGGCCGTCGATATGGCGCACCGCGGCGCTTTGTTCCGGATTCAGGTCGTCGGCCATGGCTGGGATGTTGGCTGTCGGGGCGTTCTGGCACCCCGGGGAGGGGTGTATTATGCTGCAACCCAACCCGGCTTGCAGCAGGATGATCGCCGCCAATGAATCAGAGCAACCGCAATGCCCGCTTCCAGATGCAGCAGGAGGGCGATCAGCAGTTGACCCGGGAGTCCTGGCGTATCTTCCAGATCATGAGCGAGTTCGTGCAGGGCTTCGAGCAGCTGGCCCAGATCCGGCCCTCGGTAAGCTTCTTCGGCTCGGCCCGCACCCCGCCGGATCATCCCTACTACGCGCTGGCGGAAAAGACCGCGCGCCTGCTCGCGGACAGCGGCTTCTCGGTGGTCAGCGGCGGCGGCCCGGGCATTATGGAGGCGGCCAACAAAGGCGCCTGCGCCGGCGCCTCGCCCAGCATCGGCCTCAATATCCAGCTACCCCATGAGCAGACGGCCAATCGTTATCAGGACATCTCTCTCAACTTCAAGCACTTCTTTTCCCGCAAGGTGATGTTCGTCAAATACGCATCGGCCTATGTGGTGCTGCCCGGAGGCTTCGGCACCCTGGACGAGTTGGCGGAGATTCTGACCCTGGTGCAGACCGGCAAGACCAAGCGCATCCCGATCATCCTGATGCAGGGGGAGTTCTGGAACGGGCTGTTGGTTTGGTTGCGGGACACCATGGTGGCCGAGGGCACCATTGCTCCCGAGGACCTGGACCTGATGCAGGTGTGCGACCAGCCTCAGCAAGTGGTGGACGCCATCTTCTCGCATTACGAGAAGCGCGGTTTCGAGCCCTCGGCGGCGGAGCAGGAAATCATGCTGGATCTGTAATATGATCCAACCCCAGAGCCGGGCGACGTTCGCCCGCCCCAGCAGGGATAAGCCGATGAAGCGCGTTTATTTGTCCACCGGTATCGGGCTGTTGCTGGCGGTTTGGCTGGCGCCCCAGGCGCTGGCGGAAACCCGGCCCGCGGATGATCCGCCCAAGGTGATCGTGGAGGGGCCGGAGCTGTCCGGTCCAGAGGCCGGCGCCGACGTGTTGGCGCCAGAGGTGACCATTATCGAGACCACCCGCGGCACGATTCAGGAGTATCGGGCTGGGGGGCGCCTGTATATGGTCAAGATCACCCCCAAGCGCGGCTTTCCCTACTACCTGGTCGACACCGACGGCGATGGCATTATGGACATGCGCCATCACGATCCCACCGACATCAGCATCCCCCAGTGGCGGCTTTTCAGCTGGTAGTCGGCTTGCGCTGGCGCCCTATTCGCTTCAATATCAGCAGCCGTCAATAGCTTGGGCTGACCGCTGAGGCGCGCCCCGTCCCGGGTGCTCCTGGGGCACGGCCCCCCGCTCAGGAGGCCGTCGTGTTCTGCCGCAGAATCCTCCCCACTCCGCAGCCTCGGCCATGAGCGCCGAACCCCGATTGCCGGCCTGGATCGCCGGCCTGGATTGGCTTAGCGATTGGACCGGGCGTGCCGTGTCCTGGCTGACCCTGGGCATGGTGCTGGTCACCTTCCTGGTGGTGCTGTTGCGCTATGCCTTCGATCTGGGTTGGATCGCTATGCAGGAGTCGGTGGTCTACATGCACGGGCTGGTGTTTATGCTCGGCGCCGCCTATACCCTGCGCCACAACGGCCATGTACGGGTGGATATCTTCTATCGCAAAATCGGCCGCCGTGGCCGCCGTTTGGTGGACCTGCTGGGGGCCCTGCTGCTGCTAGCCCCCACCTGCGCCGTCATTGCCTGGACCAGTTGGGAGTACGTGTTTAGCGCCTGGGCGGTGCAAGAGGGCTCCCCCGAGGCCGGCGGCTTGCCCGGCCTGTTTCTGCTCAAGAGCCTGCTGCTGCTAATGCCCTTGCTGTTGTTGCTCCAGGCCCTGGCGGGGGCGGCCCGCAACCTGATGCTGCTGTTGGCCGGCGATGGCGAGGCCGAAGAAACGCCGGAGCCGGAGTTATGACGGAATGGATGCCCTTCCTGCTGTTCGCCTGCGTCGGCGCGGTGCTGATGTTCGGTTACCCGGTGGCCTTCACCCTGGCCGGGGTATCACTGATCTTCTCCGTTCTGGGGGATTGGCTGGGACTGTTCGATGCCGCCTTCCTGGGCTTTCTGCCCGAGCGTCTGAGCGGCATCATGGGCAACCAGACCCTGATCGCGGTGCCCCTGTTCGTGTTCATGGGGGTGATGCTGGAGCGCTCGCGGGTGGCCGAGAGCCTGCTCGATACCATGGCCAACCTGTTCGGGCCGCTGCGCGGGGGGCTCGGCCTCTCGGTGACCCTGGTGGGCATGCTGTTGGCGGCCAGCACCGGCATCGTCGGCGCCACGGTGGTGACCATGGGGCTACTGTCCCTGCCCACCATGCTCAAGCGCAACTACGACCCGGGGGTGGCCGCGGGCACCATCTGCGCCTCCGGCACCCTCGGCCAGATTATCCCGCCCTCGATCGTATTGGTCCTGCTCGGGGACGTGCTCTCTTCAGCCTATCAGCAGGCGCAGCTGAACATGGGCAAGTGGAACCTGGAGACGGTATCGGTGGGGGACCTGTTTGTCGGGGCCCTGATCCCCGGCCTGGCCCTGGTCCTGCTGTACATGCTGTACCTGATCGGGGTGGCTGTGTTTCGGCCCAAGGCGGTGCCCGCCATGCCCGCGGATGAGCGCACCCACGGCCTGGCTGCACTCTTGCCCCAGGTGCTCAAGGTGCTGCTGCCCCCGCTGCTGCTGATCGTGCTGGTACTGGGCTCCATCCTGGGTGGGCTGGCTACACCCACCGAGGCCGCTGGGGTCGGTGCCGTGGGGGCCCTGATGCTGGCGGGCTACCGCCTCAATCCCGGCGCCGCCAGGGCGGTGCTGGCGGGCATGGCCGGCTTCGTCGGCCTGCTGGGCTTGCGCTGGG
>CBDUCL010000268.1:0-4028 GCA_965365625.1 uncultured Chromatiales bacterium
GAGGCCGCCGCCGGCCACCTGGTGCAGCGCAGCTACTCCGAGCCCCACTGGCAGCCCAAGCGCGGCCAGGTCGGGGCCTACGAGAAGGTGAGCCTGTTCGGCCTCACCCTGGTGCCCCGCCGGCGGGTCAACTACAGCCCCATCAACCCGGTGGAATCGCGCGAGATCTTTATCCGCTTCGCCCTGGTGGAGGAAGACTTCGACACCCGCGCCCCGTTCTACCGCCACAACCGGGAGCTGGTGGCCCAGGTGCGCGATCTGGAGGCCAAGACCCGGCGCCTCGATCTGCTGGCCGACGAGCAGACCCGCTACGAGTTCTACGACAGGCGCATACCGCCCGAAGTCACCAACGGCCCCAGTTTCGAAAAGTGGCTGCGCCGGTCCAGCCGGGAACAACCCAAGCTGCTGCACATGCGCCTGGACGACCTGCTGCGCCAGCCGAGCGAAGCGCTGGGGCAGGACTATCCCGACGAGTTCCCCTTGGGCGCCATGCAATTGCCCCTCGAATACGCCTTCGACCCCGGGCAAAAGGCCGACGGCGTCACCCTGGTGCTGCCGATCGAGCTGGTAAACCAGGTGCCGGAAGCACGCTGCCAATGGCTGGTGCCCGGGCTGCTGCGGGAGCGGGTCATCGCCCTGATGCGGGGCCTGCCCAAGCAGCTACGCAAATCCTTCGTGCCGATCCCTGACTATGCCGACCGCGCCCTCAAGGCCTTGCAGCCGTCGGATCGCCCCCTTACCCAGGCCCTGGCGGAGCAGCTCAAGCAGCTCACCGGGGTGCATATCCCGGAGGACGCCTGGGAGGGCGTGGAGCCGCCCGAGCACCTGCGGATGAATTTCCGCCTGGTCGACGCCCAGGGCCGCACCGTCGACAGCGGCCGCGACCTCAACGCCCTTAAGCGTCGGCACCGGGGCGAGGCAAAGGCCAGCTTCGCTCAGCTCCCGGCCTCGGGGCTGGAGCGGGACGGCATCACGGACTGGGACTTCGGCCCCCTGCCGGAGACGGTGGAGATCCGCCGCGGTGGGCTGCGCTTGCGCGGTTTTCCCGCCCTGGTGGACGAGGGCGACCGCGTCAGTCTGCGCCTGCTCGACTCCGAGGCCAGCGCCCAGGCCGTCGGCCGCGCCGGCCTGCGCCGCCTGCTGATGCTGCGCCTCGGCCAGGAGGTGCGCTACCTGCGGCGCAATCTCGGCGGCCTGCAGCGCATGCAGCTGCAATACGCCAAGGCCCCGCCGCCGCCCGAGGGGCTGGGGCAGGGCGCCACGGGCAAGCTCGAAGACGAGCTGGTGGCCCTGATCCTCGACCTCTGCTTTATCGAAGAGCAGCCGGAGCTGCGCGACGGCGACACCTTCCGCGCCCGCATCGAGGCGCGCCGCGGCGAGCTGGTGACCATCGGCGCCGAGGTATGCGCCCTCGCCGGCGCGATCTTCGACGCCTATCAGAAACTGCGCAAGGCCCTTTCCGGCGCCACCCAGATCAATTGGCTGACCTCCCTCGACGACATGCGCCGGCAGCTCGACCGCCTGGTATTCCGCGGCTTTCTCGCCGTCACGCCCTACGCTCAGTTGCGCCAATACCCCCGCTACCTGCAGGGGCTGCAAAAGCGCCTGGAAAAGCTCGCTCACGCCGCCGCCCGCGACCAAAAGCAGCTGGCTGAACTCACGCCCCTGTACAGCGAGTGGCAGCGCCGCGACCAGCAAGCCCGTAAAGATCGCCGCCATGACCCCAGGCTGGAAGAGTTGCGCTGGATGTTCGAGGAGCTGCGGGTGTCCCTGTTCGCCCAGGAGCTCAAGACCGCCTATCCCATCTCCCTCAAGCGGCTGGAGAAACGTTGGAAGGAGCTGGGGTTGTAGCTGCTTCCAGGGCGCCTTAAGCGGCACCGCTCAATTCGACTGAATGCCGGCAGAGGAATCGGCGGGGCTATCCTCGGCCCGGGCTTCCTGAACCCGGAACTGCCGGGGATAAGAGATTGGCGCGGAAGGATTAGTCGTAATCTGCACAGTAGCCGCAGAATGATCATGGGCGACGAGGCGTCAGCGCGAGTAATTTCGCTGTTGTGCGACACCAGAGAGTTGGCGCTTCGTTGCCCCCATTTTGCTGAGGTTGCGAATTTCCAGGTTTTTGTTGGTGCTGGGGCGTTGTGCGGGGTAACGGCCGCGAACAGTCGGTCTGGTCAGAAATCGGCCGGGCTCTGCACCGATAGCCCCGGTTTGTTGAGCACGTGGGTGTAGATCATGGTGGTCGACACATCCGCGTGCCCCAGCAGTTCCTGCACGGTGCGGATGTCGTAGCCGGCCTCCAGCAAATGCGTGGCGAAGGAATGGCGAAGTGAGTGGCAGCTGACCTTTTTGGGGATGCCCGCCTCCACCGCGGCGCGTTTGACCCAGCGCTGGAGCACGGTCTCGTGCATGTGGTGGCGGCGACAGACACCGGAGCGAGGGTCGACCGATAGCTTGCCGCTCGGAAACACATACTGCCAGCCCCATTCCCTTTGGGCGTTCGGGTACTTGCGGGCCAAGGCTCCCGGCAGATAGACCCCGGCAGCTCCGGCTTCGAGGTCTGCCTCGAACAGGTCGCGCACCGAATTCAGGTGCTCGCGCAAGGGCGTCTCGTAGCGCCGGGGCAGGGGAACCACCCGGTCCTTGTTGCCCTTCGCGTCGCGCACCACCAATTGCTGGTAGTCGAAATCCACGTCTTGCACCCGCAGCCGAATGCACTCCATCAAGCGCAGGCCCGAGCCGTAGAGCAGACCCGCCATCAATCTGTGCACCCCCTGCATTTGCCGCAACAGTCCCTGAGCCTCTTGCCGCGACAAGACCACGGGCAGCCGACGGGGGCGCTTGGCGCGGGCAAACTGCCCCAGATCACCGAACGGACGCTCCAACACCTGGGAATACAGAAATACGAGTGCGTTGAGCGCCTGGTTCTGCGTGCTGGCCGCCACATTGCCCTTGACCACCAGGTGCTCGATGAACCCGTGGACTTCTTTCGCTCCCATTTCCTCTGGAGAACGGTTACCGTGATAGGCGATAAACCGGCATACCCAAGCTTCATAGGCCTGCTCCGTGCGGATAGAATACTGGCGCTTTCGAATCTCGTTGGCCAGTCGCTGCAACAGCTCGCTATGGGTCGAGCGGATATCTCCTAGATACCCCGTGCTCCGCTTTTCCGGGAGCACCGCTGCAGACGCCTGGCCGTAATCGCGGGCAAGCGTCGCGTGCTCAGGTTCCAAGGTTTTCGCAGCCTCCCGCCACTTGGACCAATCGATCTCGCTGCTCCAACTTGGTGCAACCAAGTCAGCGAAGAGCAGCTGTATAGCATGGGCGATCTGGCTCAATTGCCAGTCCTCCAGCCGAGGATTGCGGCCCAGCCCGTCCAAATAGGCAGAGACCGTGCGTGCGTCGACCTCGCTAAGCCGCCGTTCCTCCAGCGCCTTGATAAAGCGCTCGACGTGGCGCGCGTACCAATGTTGCGACTTTTGACTAACCTTGTGTTTCAGCAGTATATTCCGGTAACGATCCCAGAACCGGGAAACCTGCCGCGAATCGGATGCGTTATCATTTGACATGGCAAGTCTATCCTTCGAATTAAATGGGCTGACGCCGCTGCGGAGCTAATTGGCGGTGCCGATGGAACGGGAGTTCGGCAATGATTTATACTGGCTTAATATACAGTACTATACTGCAGCTGTCTAGTACCAATTTGTCTGCTGCAGGATAATACACTGTTAAATGCGGCGGAGAGAATTATCTTCGCACAACTTACTGAAAAGAATAAAGAAATCAAGGGAGCTGAAAAAATCATGAAAATGTGTTATTACCTAAAGGAAAACACTAAAGCTGGATAACAGTCGTTGATCCAGCTTTAGTGTTTTCCTTTAGGCAAGGACATGATTTTCACCGCGGATATTAGATTGACAATAAATATTGCCGGCTAATTGGCTGTGGATACTTTAGAAGAAAGTCGCACCATTTAATCGGGTCGCCGGGGGCTTTTATCCCCCAGCTCCCACAGCACCCCGCATGCGGGT
>CBDUCL010000269.1:0-4004 GCA_965365625.1 uncultured Chromatiales bacterium
CGGGCAAGCAGCGGCCCATTGCCGGCGCCGGCGCTCAGGATCAGGCGTTGGCAGTTGATACGCAGGGACTCGCCGCCGGCCGGCGTCAGGGTCAGCGCGGGCTCCCGCCCCGCGTGAAGTTTCAGGGCCTCGGGCCTCTCCAGCAAACGGGTCTGCTCGCCGAGCTGGCGTGCCAATTCCGCGGCCAGCGAGGCGGTGTCCAGTACCGGTTCCTCCAGCCGGTAGACGCTGCCGCGAAACGCGGGGTCCTGCAGCGGCGTCGGGCGCTCGCCAGCGCTCACCGGGCGGATGCGGCTGCGCATCAGCTTGCCGGCGAAGAAGCCCGCCAGCTGGGAGCCGAGGCTGGCGTCGGACCAGAGATACTGGTGCTCGGACAGCACCCGCACTCGGCTCAGATCCAGCTCTCCTTGGCCCTTGAGGCAGGCGCGCCAGAGCCCAGGCATGGCGGCGATGGACTGGGAGGAACCGGTGAGGCGGCCGGTGAGGGCATATTTGGTGCCGCCGTGGATAATGCCCTGGGAGGCCAGGGTCTGCACCCCGCCCAGGGTCTGGGGCTCCAGCAACAGACAGCGGTAACCGGCGGCGCGCAGCCGGGCCAGGGTCCAGAGCCCGGCAATGCCTCCACCGAGAATGATCACATCGACCCGGGCCCGCAGTGTCATAGGACAGGCCTCAGGCCTGCTCCCCACCGCCGCTGGGGCCGCGGATGGCGCTAATCAAATTGGTGGTCGAGCAGCCGTCCACGTAGTCCATCACCAGCACCTCGCCGCCGGCTCGGCGCACGCATTCGCCGCCGGGAATGCGGCTGGGATCGTTGTCGCCGCCCTTGACCAGATAGTCCGGGAGCAGGCGGCAGATCAGGCGTTCCGGGGTGTCCTCGCCAAAGGGCAGCACCCAGTCCACGCAGGACAAGGCGGCCAGCACCGTCATCCGACCTTCTAAAGGGTTGACCGGACGCCCAGCCCCCTTGAGCTTGCGCACCGAGGCGTCGGTATTCACCGCCACCACCAGACGGTCGCCGAGGCGGCTGGCCTGCTCCAGGTAGGTCACATGGCCCGGGTGCAGGATGTCGAAACACCCATTGGTAAAGACGATGCGCTCGCCCTGAGCCCGGGCCGCGGCCAGAATGGGCACCAGTTCGTCCTCGCCGACAATGCCGCGGCGATCCACCTGATGCTCCTGCAGGGCCTGCTGCAGTTCCCCCACCGATACGCTAGCAGTGCCGAGCTTGGCCACTACCACCCCAGCGGCCAGATTGGCGAGGCGGGTGGCGGACTCCAGCGGCAGGCCAGCGGCCAGCCCGGCGGCCAGCACCCCGATCACGGTATCGCCGGCGCCGGTAACGTCATACACCTCGCGGGCGTGGGTCGGCAGGTGGCGCGGCGGCTGGCCAGGGACAAGCAGGCTCATGCCCTGCTCGCCGCGGGTTACCAGCAGGGCGCCGAGGGCATGCTCCTCGGCCAGCCGCAGCCCCCGCTCGACCAGCTCGTTGTCGTCCGCGCAGGGTCCGACCACGGCCTCGAACTCGCTCAGGTTCGGGGTCAGCAGGCTGGCGCCGCGGTAACAGGAGAAATCCCGGTGCTTGGGGTCCACCAGCACCGTCTTGCCGCCGGCCCGGGCCTGGCGAATCAGCTGGTCGACCCGGTGCAGGGCGCCCTTGCCGTAGTCCGAGAGCAGGACCACCTCGGCTTGATCCAACAGCTCCTCGAAGGGGACCGCCAGGGGCGCCGCCTCGGCGCTGGTGTCCGCGGTCTGCTCGAAGTCGAGTCGGATCAGCTGCTGGTGACGGCTGATGACGCGCAGCTTGGTGATGGTGGGTGACCCCGGGCTGGGCTGCAGCCGGCAGTCGACCCCGGCCGCGGCCAGGCGCTGCGCCAGTTCCCGGCCTGCCTCGTCCACGCCCACCTGGCCCAACAGCAGGGGCCGGCCGCCGAGAGCGGCGATATTCAGCGCCACATTGCCGGCGCCGCCCGGGCGTTGCTCTTCGTTTTGGATGCGCACCACCGGCACCGGCGCCTCGGGAGAGATGCGGCCGGTGTCGCCGTGCCAGTAGCGGTCGAGCATGACGTCGCCCACCACCAGGACCCTGGCATGGGAAAAATCCGGGAGCTCAATGGACATGGTAGTGGACCGCTGGTCGGGGTGTCTCGGCGGGCCGGCCGGCCGCGACGGTCGCGCAGGGGCCGCACCCGAGTTCGGGAGAGTCTAGCATAGACGCGATCCGCCAGAGCTCGCCCCGGCCAGTGCCGGAGGCGTTTGAACGCGCCGCAGGCGCCGGCGAGGGTTTGGCATTCCCCTCGTTCCGGGTCAACCAGCGCGCGCGGCGCGCTTGCGCTCGTGCTCCTTGAGGAAGCGCTTGCGGATACGGATGAACTGGGGCGTAACCTCGACCAGCTCGTCGTCCTCGATGAACTCCAGGGCCTGCTCCAGGCTGAACTGTACCGGCGGCGTCAGCAGGATGTTCTCGTCCGAGCCGGCGGCGCGGATATTGGTCAGTTGCTTGGCCTTGAGGGGGTTTACGGTGAGGTCGTTGTCGCGGTTGTGGATGCCCACCACCTGGCCCTCGTAGACCTCGTCGCCGGGGCGCACGAACAGCCGCCCCCGCTCCTGCAGGTTGAACAGGGCGTAACCCAGGGCCTTGCCGGTGCTGTTGGCGATCAGGACCCCGTTGCGGCGCCCGGCAATGCCGCCGTGGAAGGCCTCGCCGTAGTGGTCGAAAACGTGATAGATCAGCCCCGAGCCCGAAGTCAGGGTCAGGAATTCGGTCTGAAAACCGATCAGGCCCCGGGACGGGATCAGGTAATCGAGGCGGACCCGCCCGCGCGCGTCCGGCACCATGTCCCTGAGCTCGCCGCGGCGCTGACCCAGGGCCTCCATCACGCCCCCCTGATGCGCCTCTTCCACGTCGACCGTGAGCTGCTCGAAGGGCTCGCAGATCTCGCCCTCGACCTCGCGGAAGATCACCTCCGGGCGCGACACCGCGAGCTCGTAGCCCTCGCGGCGCATGTTCTCCAGCAGGATCGACAAGTGCAACTCGCCGCGCCCGGAGACCCGGAACTTCTCCGGGTCGTTGCCCTCTTCGACCCGCAGCGCCACATTGTGGATCAGCTCCCGCTCCAGCCGCTCCTTGAGCTGGCGCGAGGTCAAGTACTTGCCCCCGCGACCGGCGAACGGCGAGGTATTCACCTGGAAGGTCATGCTCACCGTAGGTTCGTCCACCGCCAGCGGCGGCAGCGCCTCGACGCACTCGGGGTCGCACAGCGTATCGGAGACATTGGGCGCCTCGATGCCGGTCACCGCGATGATGTCGCCGGCCGCCGCCTCTTCCACCTCGACCCGATGCAGGCCGAGAAAGCCGAATACCTGGCCGATCTTCTCCCGGTGGCGGTCGCCGTCGCGCTTGACCAGCACCACCGGCTGGTTGCGGCGCACGCGCCCACGGGTCACCCGTCCCACGGCAATCGCCCCCAGAAAACTGGTATAGCCCAGGGTGGAGACCTGCATCTGAAACGCCCCCTCCGGATCCACCGCCGGCGGCGGGCAGTGCTCCACAATGGCCTCGAACAGGGGGGTCATGTCACCGTCGCGTACGCCGGCATCCAGACCCGAGTAGCCGTTGATGGCCGAGGCGTAGATGATCGGGAAGTCCAACTGCTCGTCGCTCGCGCCCAGGCGGTCGAAGAGATCGAAGGTCTGGTCGATCACCCAATCCGGGCGCGCACCCTCGCGGTCGATCTTGTTCACCACCACAATCGGCCGCAGCCCGTGGGCGAAGGCCTTCTGGGTGACGAAGCGGGTCTGGGGCATGGGCCCGTCCACCGCGTCCACCAGCAGCAGCACCGAGTCCACCATGCTCAGGATGCGCTCCACCTCGCCGCCGAAGTCGGCGTGGCCCGGGGTGTCCACGATGTTGATGCGCCAGTCGGTCTCGCCGTCGTTCCAGCGGATCGCCGTGTTCTTGGACAGGATCGTGATGCCGCGCTCCTTTTCCAGCTCGTTCGAGT
>CBDUCL010000270.1:0-3953 GCA_965365625.1 uncultured Chromatiales bacterium
CGAACCAGAGCCCGATCAGCCACACCAGGCTGACGCTGGCTAGGATCTGCAGCAGAGTGCCCAAAAGCGCCACGCGCCAGCCCTGCACCAGCTTGGCGGGAGAGACCTCCATGCCGATAAAGAACAGCAACAAGGTCACCCCCAGGGTGCCCAGATGCTCGATCGTGCCGGCATCGCTCAGCCAGCCGAAGCCCTGGGGGCCGATCAGGGCGCCGGCGATCAGGTAGCCGATGATTTCCGGTTGACCAAGGCGGCGCAGGGCCAGCCCCAGCAGCAGGATGCTGAGGACGATGCCCACCAAGGGGGGCAGCAGGGGGTCGATGTGCATAGGAAGCCTAGGCTCGCGTTACTTAGCTGCGGTTGCCCAGGTAGCGAAACAGGATGTCCTGCCAAAGCGGTTCGCGCAGCAGTTCCAGCAGGTATCGATTGATCGGTTCTCGCAGGGGGCTTCCGGGGGGGAAGGCGATGCCGTAATCCTGGGGCTCGAAACTGCCGGGCAGCACCTTGAGCCGTTCGCCCTGGGACTGGAGCACCAGGTGGCGCAGGATCGGGGCGTCGTAGACCACCGCATCGGCGCCGTTTTCGGTCAGCTGTTGCAGCGTCTGGCGCAGGTCGGGGAGGGCCTGGTATTCGTAACGGTGCTCGCGCAGAAATTGCTCGCTGGTGCTACCCCCCAGGGTCAGGCTGCGGGCCTTGGCCAAGTCCTCTGGACCCTGGATCTTGCCGCTGAGTTCGCCCACCGTGAGGGTGGCGGTGATGCCGGCGGTGAAGCTGGAGATCAGGATCACCGAGGTGAACATCCAGACCACCGCCAAGGCCCGGCCGCCCATGGTCTGGGGGGCCTTGTCGCCATAGCCGACGGTGGTCATGGTGACCGCCGACCACCAGAAACCCGAGCCAATTCCTTGTGCGGGTCCGCCTCCGAACTGCTGGTTGCGCCGCCGCTCCAGCAGCCAAGTGAGCGCGCCGACCAGAAGGAGCAGCCCGATCAGGCCGCCCATCAGCTTGAGGAATGGCCCGGAGATCAGGCGCTCGCCCACCGCAATCCAGCCGCTGGAGCCGTCGCGGCGCACCGCGATACCGAGTCCGGAGTTGAGAAAGGGGTGGCTGAAGTCGACCTCGCGCTCGCGCTCGCTGGTGATGGTGAGCGCCGCCACCGCAGCGTCCGCCCGTCCCTCGGCCACCGCCTCCAGCATCTCCTGCAGCCCCATCTCCTGCAGTTCGAACTTGAAGCCCATACGCTCGCTCAGTTCCTGCCAGAGTTCGATGCTCAGTCCCTCCCAGCTGCCGTCGGGGCGGCGCACGGCGAACGGTGGCACATGGCGAGTGGCCACCTTCAGCGGGGCGGTGGGCGCCTCAGCCCCTGGCGCGGGTGCGGCGATCAGCAGGCCCGAGAGGCCGGTCGCTGCGTGTGCGCGCCAAAGCGATCTGCAGGCCCCACGCAAACCTGTCTGCACCCGAGGCGCTGGCCGGCAAAGGATCCGCAGACCTACCCTTGTTTCAGCTGGAGTTGGTCTCCTCCCGCTACCCCAATCGGCTGCCCGAGCGGCAACCGCTCGCGGCCCCTGCCTCGCGCTCAGCCCTGGCCGCGGGTGCGCGTGCGTCCGGTGCCGCTGGTCAGGCGCTTCTCGATATGGCTGATCACGAGCCCGGCAATGTCCTTGCCGGTGGCTGCCTCTATACCCTCCAGGCCGGGCGAGGAGTTGACCTCCATCACCACCGGACCGTGGTTGGAACGCAGCAGGTCGACGCCGGCCACGTTCAGCCCCATGGTCGCTGCGGCGCGTACCGCCGTGGAGCGCTCCTCGGGGGTGATGCGGATCAGCGACGCGGAGCCGCCGCGGTGTAGATTGGAACGGAACTCTCCCTCCTTGCCCTGGCGCTTCATTGCCGCCACTACCTTGTCGCCGACGATGAAGCAACGGATGTCGGCGCCGCCGGCCTCCTTGATGTATTCCTGCACCAGAATATTGGCCTTGAGGCCCATAAAGGCCTCGATCACGCTCTCCGCCGCCTTGTGGGTCTCGGCCAGTACTACGCCGATGCCCTGGGTGCCTTCCAGCAGCTTGATCACCAGGGGCGCGCCGCCCACCATTTTGATCAGGTCCTGGGTATCGTCGGGCTTGTGGGCAAAGCCGGTGATCGGCAGACCGATGCCTTTGCGCGACAGCAGCTGCAGCGAGCGCAGCTTGTCCCGGGAACGGGTGATGGCAACCGATTCATTGAGAGGAAATACCCCCATCATTTCGAACTGGCGCAGCACCGCGGTACCGTAGAAGGTCACCGAGGCCCCGATGCGCGGGATCACCGCGTCGAAGCCGCCTTGTTCCTCGCCCCGGTAGTGGATACCCGGGCGGTGGCTGGTGATATTCATATAACAACGCAGCACGTCCAACACCCGGACCTGGTGGCCCTTTTTCTCGGCGGCCTCCACCAGGCGGCGGGTGGAGTAGAGCTTGGGGTTGCGGGACAGTATGGCGATTTTCATCGGTCGGGTCCTTTTGTTTTGGTGTTTGGTCTCGCCTAACGCCTGTGGTTTGCGTCGCTCGGGAAAAGTCACAATCCACGGGAATCGTTTCCGCCAGGGCCGGGTTTCGGCGCATCTTGGTGGCGCTCAGGCTAATGTCGAGGGTGGCGGAGATGGTCTCCAGCGCAAGATCCCAGAACAAGCTTAGCAACAATATGCCCTGGTTGCCGGCCGGCGGCCGGCCCCGCGCCGCTAGGCTGCGGCACCGGTTTTCGGTGCTGCTGTGGAGCCAAGTATTGAGGCTGGGTTCGTCCCGGTAACCGGCAGAGCCGCGCTGGGCGCGCAGCAGGGTCTCATGTACCGAGTCGCCGGCGTCCTTTTCGTGTTGGCGCTCATGGTGGCCTGGCTATTCCCCATCTCCTTCCGGCCGGAAGACCGCTTCCTGGCCCTGCTGGCAAGGTTTTTTTGCGGCGCGGAGTTTCTGCTCGCGACCCCTCGCCAGGCGGCGGACCGAGAGGCGTCCAGGTTGTTTCGGTGGCGCAGCGCATTCCATCTCCACGAGGTGACGGCTCTGCCGCAGAGGCTGCGAGTCTGGGGCGGCGCGCTGCCGCCGGCCGCGCTCGGCAGTACGACCCGAGAACAGATCCAGTCCCTGACCACCAGCCTGCAGGCGCTGAGCGACCGGATGCAGGCCCTGCTGGCCGAGCGGCCGGCAGCCGAGTCCGGGCCTCTGGAGCGGGAACTGATGGGGGAAATGCAAGACTGGCGTGCCGGGGTGCGGGAAGCCGTGGCGCGCATCGGGGCCGCTCCGGGAACGCTGGATCACGCCGCCGCCCGTTCGCGAGTCGAGGCAAGGCTGGCCCGGCTCGAAGCCCGCGTCGAAGAGGTCTTCGGCCAGGCGGAGCGTGCCAGCCTGTCCCTCGAGGAGGTCGAAAACATGTATCGTTTGCTCGGCGCCTATCGTGGGGTGTCGGAGGCGCTGGTGGATCTGGTGCGGAAGGTGTCGCCTGTCCAATGGGAGCGCCTGCGCGAGGCGCGTTTTTGACAACCGGGGCGTGCATAACCCAGCATTGGGCTGCGGCGGCGTGGACTGGTGCCGGCTGATATTGAATTACTCATCGTTGAGGCAACAACAGAGGAATAACGCTAATGGCTTTACCGAAAACTTTCCTTGCCAGTGGGCTGCTGCTGGCCGCGACCGCGGTTTCCGCGCAGGGTGTGGATGTTTCCAAGCCCATCATTTGCGCCGCCACCGAGGTGGTGGGCTGCGAGACTTCGGGCAATTGCGTTCGCGACACGCCGGACGGTTTCAATCTTCCCGTGATGTTCAAAATCGACCTGGTGAACAAGGTGGCCGAGTCGATCCGAGCCGGGGGTGAGCAACGCAGATCCGAGTTTGCCAGCGTCGAGGATGTCAATGGGATCAGCATGCTGCAGGGTACCGACGGGGCGGTTGCCTGGAGCTTGGTGATCGATCAGGCCACCG
>CBDUCL010000271.1:0-3884 GCA_965365625.1 uncultured Chromatiales bacterium
GAGCGCGAGGCCGGAGACGGCCACGACGGCACCTGGGTGGCCCACCCGGGGCTGGTACCCCTGGCCATGCAGGTGTTCGACCGGCACCTGCCGGGGCCCAATCAGCTGGCGCGTCCGCCCCAGCAGCTGGAAATCGGTGCCGCCGACCTGTTGCGCCACCCCGAGGGCACGATTACCGAGGCCGGGCTGCGCAACAACCTTTACGTGGGCTTGTGCTACCTGGCGGCCTGGCTCCAAGGCCGCGGAGCGGTGCCCATCCATCACTTGATGGAGGATGCCGCCACCGCCGAGATCGCCCGCTCCCAGGTCTGGCAGTGGATTCGCCACCCCGGCGGCGTGCTGGACGATGGCCGGCGTATCGATCTGGACCTGGTGCGCCGCCTGCTGGCCGAGGAGCAAGCGCGTATCCGCAGCGAGCTGGGCGAGCCCGCCTATGCCGATGGCCCCTATGCGCTGGCCGGCGAGCTGCTGGACCGGGTCGTCGCTGCCGAGGAGCTGGAAGAATTTCTCACCCTGGTCGCCTATGATTATCTGGATTGAGGCCTTAGACCGGACCCAGCCCCGCCGATGCGAGTAGCCTTTTTCGTCACCTGTCTGGTGGACTTCTTCCGCCCCAGCGTCGGTTTTGCCTCGGTAAAACTGCTGCGCCTGGGCGGCTGCGAAGTCGAAGTGCCCGCTGCCCAGAGCTGCTGCGGCCAGCCCGCTTTCAACAACGGCGACCTGGATGGGGCTCGAGCCGTCGCCCGCCAGGTGATCCAGGCCTTCGCCGGCTTCGATTATCTGATTATCCCCTCCGGCTCCTGCGGCGGCATGATCCAGCGCCATTACCCGGAGCTGTTCGCCGATGATCCGGAGTGGCACCCCCGGGCCCTTGAGCTGGCCGGCCGCTGCCGGGAACTGGTGGACTTTCTCTCGGAATCGGATCGAGTCGGACTGGTGGATGCAGAGTACCCGGGACGGGTCGCCTACCATGATTCCTGTTCCGGCCTGCGCGAGCTGGGGCTGTATGAACAACCGCGGCGTCTGCTGACCCAGGTAAGCGGGCTGACGCTGTGTGAGCTGTCGGACGCTCAGACCTGCTGCGGCTTCGGCGGCACCTTCTGCGTCAAGTACCCAGATATCTCCGGGCGGATGGTGAACGACAAGGTGGACGCCATCCAGGCCAGCGGCGCCGATACCCTGCTGGCCGGCGATCTCGGCTGCTTGCTGAACATCGCCGGGCGCCTGGCCCGGCGCGGGCTGGAGGTCCGAGTATTCCACATTGCCGAGGTGCTGGCGGGAATGGCGGAAGGCCCCGGCATCGGCGGGGAACCGTCGGCATGAAGCCCAGCAGCCGCAGCTTCAGTGCCAATGCCCGCGCGGCGCTCCAAGATCAGGTCTTGCAGCAGGCCCTGGGCAAGGCCAGATCCGGTTTTGTCGACAAGCGTCGGGCGGCGGTCCAGGCTCTGCCCGAGTTCGACCGCCTGAAGCAGGCGGGCCGGGAGATCAAGGAGCACAGCCTGGCCCACCTGGATCTCTATCTGGAACGCTTCGAGGCCCAGGTCCAGGCCCAGGGCGGCCAGGTGCACTGGGCCCGGGACGGCGCCGAGGCGCGACGCATCCTGGTGGAGCTTTGCCGCCAGGCCGAGGCCCGGCGCATTACCAAGGGCAAGTCCATGGTGGGCGAGGAAATCGGCCTCAACCAGGCCCTGGAGGAGGCCGGCCTGGAGGTGATCGAGACCGATCTGGGCGAGTACATTCTCCAGTTAGCCGAAGAGCCTCCCAGCCATATCATCGCCCCGGCGGTGCACAAGAGCCGGGAACAGATCGCCGCCTTGTTTCACGAGCATCACCGAAAATACGGGCTGCAGGCCCCCTTGGAGACCATCCCGGCGATCGTCGACGAGGCCCGCCAGGTCTTGCGCGACGCCTTCCTGGGGGCCGATCTCGGCATCACCGGGGCCAACTTTCTGGTCGCCGAGACCGGTTCCGCGATCATTGTCACCAACGAGGGCAACGGCGACCTCACCGCCAGCCTGCCCCGTACCCATATCGTGCTGGCCAGTATCGAAAAGGTGGTGCCGACCCTGGAGGACGCGACGGTACTGCTGCGCCTGCTCGGCCGCAGCGCCACCGGCCAGGAGCTTACCAGCTACACGACCCTGTTCACCGGTCCCCGGCGGGACGGCGACGGCGCCGGTCCCGAGCACTTCCACGTGGTAGTGCTGGACAACGGCCGCAGCGAGATGCTGGGCGGCGAGCTGCGGGACATGCTGCGCTGCATCCGCTGTGGCGCCTGCCTAAACCACTGCCCGGTCTACAGTGCGGTGGGAGGCCACGCCTACGGCTGGGTCTACCCCGGTCCCATGGGCTCGGTGCTCACTCCCCAGTTCATCGGTCTGGAGCAGGCCGGCGACCTACCCAATGCCTCCACCCTGTGCGGGCGTTGCGAGGAGGTCTGTCCCATGTCTATCCCGCTGCCGGAATTGCTGCGGCGCCAGCGGGTCCGCCAGCACCGGGCCAAGCTGGGACACAAGCGGGCGCGCTGGGCCCTGGCCCTCTGGGCTGCTCTGGCCCGCCGACCCCGGTTGTACCAGGCCCTGACCCGACCGGCCGCCTGGTTGTTGGCCAGACTGGCAGGCCGCAAGGGCCGGCTGCGGCGCTTGCCCTTGCTCGGCGGCTGGACCTCGATGCGCGACCTGCCGGCACCCCAAGGTCGCACCTTCCAGCAGCAATGGCAGGCTCGGCAAGGGACGCCAGAGCGATGAGCGGCGCCCGTGAGCAGATCCTGGCTCGGCTGCGCCGCACCCTGGACCGAGGCCAACCGCGGGGGTTGGCGGTGGATCAGCGCCTGGCGAAGCGCCAACGTGGCCCGCAACCGGTCTGGAGCGAGGCCCTGCCGGACCGTTTCTGCAGCAAGCTGCAGGCGGCCGCCGGCACTGTGGCTCGGGTCGCCGACGGCCACCAACTGGTCACAGCAGTGGCCGATTATCTGCAGGCACAGGGTTTGCCCCCGGAACTCTTGCTCGCCCCGGACCCCAGGCTCGATGCCTTGCCCTGGCCCGCTGATCTAACCCTGCTTCGTGGTCCTGCCGGCGGCGAGCGGGTGGGACTGAGCTGGGCCCTGGCTGGTATTGCCGAGACCGGCAGTATGCTGCTCGCCTCCGGCCCCCACACGCCCACGGCGCTGAATTTCCTGGTCGACGACTTCCTCTGCGTACTGCCGGTCGAGCGCCTGGTAGCGCACCTGGAAGACGCCTGGCAGCTGGTGCGTACCGAACTGAACGCTCCGCCCCGGGCCCTAAATCTGATCACCGGCCCCTCGCGCACCGCCGACGTGGAGCAGACCATCCAACTCGGCGCCCACGGACCGCGCCGGCTGCACCTGCTGCTATTGGACGGCAGCGGCGTTTGAATCGCAACTACCGGTTTATCGGTTTGTTGCTATGCTTTCGGGATTGGCTGAAGAGCGCTAAGGGTTCCATCTGATTACAACAACAAGCAGGAGAGTGGAGATGAGCGACAACGATAAGATCGCGACCACTACCCAGCCAGCCAACGGCCGCCGCAAGTTTCTCAAGGCCGCCGGGGCCGGTACCGCGGCGATCCTCGGCGCGCCCTACATCGGCAATGCAGAGGCCGCGAAGACCACCACCTGGAAGGTGCAAGCCGCCTGGCCCGTCGGCATCGGGCTAGACATCTTCAAGAGCTGGTGAGACAGCATCGTCGAGAAGACCAGCGGCGAGCTGGCCTTCCAGCCCTTCGGTGCCACCCTGTTCGTCGGTTTCTACGTGGTCAACGGGGGCCAGGAATTCGTCAACCAGACCAGTATCGGAAACGGACTGGGGCCCTACGGCATCCTGGTGTTGATGATGGTGATCCTGGTGGTGCTTGGCATGTTCCTG
>CBDUCL010000272.1:0-3869 GCA_965365625.1 uncultured Chromatiales bacterium
TACATTTGGTGCCCCGATTCTAGACAGCGAGCAAGGCGCGGGGGATGCGGCAAATTGTCACATCCCTGCCCCGCTACCTATAAGGCATAATTTCCGCTCGGTCCGAGACTCGAGGGGGATCCGCGTGCCCAAAGCAGCACCCATACTATGGCTTATCTGCCTGGCCACGTCCGTGCCGGCGGATACGCTCGACCGGGCGCTGGCGCTCGAGCAGAAGAACCACCAGGCCTCGGCAACGGTTCAAACCAAGATCGACGGGCTCGACGACGAGCGCCAGGCACTGTTCGAAGAATATCTGCAGATTTCCCGGCGTATCGAATTGCTGCGCACCGACAACCAGCAACTGCAGACGCGCATCGACGTCCAGCAGCGGCACCTCGAGTCACTGAACGAACAACTGGACGCGGCCGAGACGACCCGCCTGGGCATCCTTCCGCTGATGGAGCGAATGCAGCAGGTACTCGGCGAATTCGTCGAGCACGATCTCCCGTTTCTACCCGAGGAGAGGCAGTCCCGACTAGCACGGCTCTCGAAGCACCTGGAGCGGCCCGGGATCTCGGACGGCGAGCGATTCCAGCAACTGTTGGAGGCCTACCAGGTCGAGCTGGAATATGGCCGCACCATCGAGGCCTACCAGGGCACTCGGCAGGAAGACAGCGAAGACCGCGCGGAGACCCGAACCCTGGCCTATTTCCGACTTGGTCGAACCGGCCTCTACTCGCTCAGCCTGGACGGCTTGCAAGGCGCGGTCTGGAACCAGGACAAGCGAGACTGGGATCTGCTGGACCGGGATGACCGCCAGCAACTCGGCAAGGCCCTGCGCATCGCCCGCCAGCAATCCGTGCCCGAGTTGCTCAGCTTGCCCCTGCCCGCACCGGCGGATGCGCAGCAGGAGCCAGCGCCGTGAGGCCGATTCCGAGCCTGCTGACTACCGCCGTGTTCTGCCTCGCGTTGCCTGCCGGCGGGTTCGGCGCCGAACTCGACGAGCTGCTGAGCCGGGTCCGCGTCGAAGGTAAGGCGATGGCGGAAATCGACCGGGAGCGCGAGCAGCGTTTTCGCGCCGAGGCCGAACAGCAAGCGGCTCGTCTGGCGGAGGCCAAACAGACGCTGGCATCGCTGCAGGAGGAAAATCAACGGCTGCGCAGCAGCTACCAGCAGAACCGGGAATCCCTGTCCGTCGCCGAGCAGGCCCTGGAGGAGCGAACCGCCGACCTGCAGTCGCTGTTCCAGGCCGCCCGGCAGGCTGCCGCGGAACTGGCGGCGCTATTCCCAGAGTCCCTGGTTTCGGCCCAGTTTCCGGGGCGGATGGCACGCCTGCGCCCGCTGCTGGACGAGGACCGGCCGCCGACTCTGGAGGATCTGAAAAATCTTTGGCTGCTGCTGCTGCAGGAAATGGTGGAGAGCGGGAAGGTGGCCCGTTTCCAGGCGGAGGTGGTGGGAGCCGACGGGGTGAACCGCAGCGCGAAGCTGGTGCGCATCGGGAGCTTCAGTCTCCTGTCCGAGGGCCGGTTCCTGCGCTTGGACGAGGGCAGGCTCTTCGCCTACTCCAGGCAACCGGGCGCCGAACTGCAGCAAAGGGTCCGGGCCTTCGGGTCCGCCACCGGGGGCATGGCCCCAGCCGTCGTGGACCCCGGCCGAGGCGCCGCGCTGGAGATTCTCGAGCAGACCCCGGAACTGCAGGAGCGCCTGCAGCAGGGCGGGCTGATCGGCTATGTAATTCTCGGGCTCGGCAGCCTCGGCCTGCTGATCGCCATCTGGCGCCTGCTGGATACCGCGCTAGTCTCTTGGCGCATGCGCCGTCAATTGCGCGACCCGGAGCGCCCGTCCGCAAACAATCCCCTTGGCAGGGTCTTGTTGGCAGGTCAACGGCTGCGGGAGCGGGACCCCGCCCACCTGGAGCTGCATCTGCAGGAAGCGGCCCTGCGGGAAATGCCCCGCCTGACCCTGGGACACAGTTTCCTCAAACTGATGGCGGCCGTGTCTCCCCTGCTCGGACTGCTCGGCACGGTGACCGGCATGATCCTCACCTTTCAGGCGATCACCCTTGCCGGGGGAGCCAATTCCAGCCTCATGGCCGAAGGCATCGCCCAAGCGCTGGTCACCACCGTATTGGGGCTGACCATCGCCATTCCCCTGCTCTTTTTGCACAATCTGCTGGCCTCGCGCAGCCGCACCCTGATTCAGATCCTGGATCAGGAAACCGCAGGTCTGATCGCCCAAGGCACCGGCGCCGGCGAGGCCCCCTGACATGCTCGATGCGTGGCAGCTGCAAGCGGTTCGGTTTCTCGACGCCGGCGGCCCGGTGATGTGGACCCTCGCCGGGGTTTCACTAGTGATCTGGAGCGGCCTGCTGGAACACTTGCTCTACCTGCGCGACGCCACCCCGCGACTGCTGGGCCAGGCACGCAATCTCGGCCGGAGTCCCGGCGACAAGCGCACCGAGGCCCTGCGGCGTATGACCCTGAACCGAGCGCGGACCCATCTGCAGCGCGCATTGCCCCTGCTGCGTACCCTGGTCACCCTGTGCCCCCTGCTCGGCCTGATCGGCACGGTTCTCGGGATGATCCAGGTGTTCGACAGCATCGCGGTGCTGGGGACCGCAGATCCGCGTGCCTTGTCCGCGGGGATTTCACGGGCCGTGCTGACCACCATGGGCGGGCTGATGATCGCCCTGCCGGGCCTGTATCTGGTGAACCTCGTCGAGCGCCGAATCGCTCGAATCATGCACCGCCTAACGCTGGAATCCGCGTCGACGGGAGGAGGCCAATGAGCGGCGGACGCTACCAATCCTTGCGGCAGTATGACCCCGAATCCGAGCCGGCCGAGATCAACCTCGCGCCGATGATCGATATCCTGTTCATCCTTCTGATCTTCTTTCTGGTCACTACCTCGTTCGTGCGAGAGTCCGGGATTCAGGTCGACCGGCCGGCCGCGGCGAGTTCGGAATCCGTCGAAGGCAGCGCCATCCTGATCGCGATCCAGCCGGACGGGGCAATCTGGCTCGACCGACGCGCTGTCGACCTGCGCCGCATCCAACCCGCCATCGCCCGCTTGCACACCCGCACCCCGGACGCGCCGGTCGTGATTCAGGCCGACCGCCGCGCGGACATCGGTCTTCTGGTTCAGGTCATGGACCAAGTGCGCCTGGCCGGCATCCGGGACATCGCCATCGCGGCCGAGACCCCCTGAACCCATGTTGCGCCTATTCTCGGCAACCCTTCTCGGTGCTTTCACCACCCTGGGGACCTTCTGGCTCATGCTCACCATGACCGTCGGCGCTACGGGTGTCGAACAACGCCGGACGCCCACGGCCATCGAGTTCATCCGGCTCCCGCCGCCCCCCGAACCACAGCGGCGCCAGGAAGAGCTGGCCCAGCCGGAGCGCCCCCCGGAAACCGTTCCCGAGATCGACATGGCCACGCCGCAAGTGCCCCGTTTGCGCGTGCCCGGCATCCGCCTGCCCGGGCTCGAGATCCCGGCTATGGCCGCCCTGCAGGACGCCATGGGCACGCCCTACCTGGGGGCGGAGCCGGCTCCGCAGCCATCCGGAGGAGGCCTGCGCATCCTCAATCGGACCCCTCCTCTTTATCCGGCCCGCGCCCTGCTGCGAAGAACCGAAGGCTGGGTTCACCTGCAACTGACCATCGATGCCGAAGGCCTGGTGGAAGACGCCCGGGTACTGGATGCGAGCCCGAAAGGCGTGTTCGAAACGGCAGCGCTGAAAGCGGTCCGACGCTGGCGCTTCGAGCCCCCCGCTAAGGGCGCAGGAAAAGCACCGGTGCAGGTGAAGCAAAAGATTGAGTTCAATCTGGAGCGCTGACCGCATGCACGGTCTGCCACAGAGCCCGTAATGGTGCGCCGCGCCCGCC
>CBDUCL010000273.1:0-3849 GCA_965365625.1 uncultured Chromatiales bacterium
CGGGGCCCGGCTGCCCGGTCTGCATCTGCCCGGAGGAGGACATCTATGACGCCATCCAGTTGGCCCTGACCCGGGACCTCACCCTGGTTGCCTTTGGCGACATGCTGCGGGTGCCGGTCAATGTGCCTAAGGGACGGCCGCGCTCCCTGAGCCAAGCCCATGCCTCGGGTGCCGACATCCGCGCCAGGTGGTGTTCTTCGCCGCCGGCTTCGAGACCACCCTTGCCCCGGTGGCCTCGTTGCTGGTGCAAGGGGTGCCAGACAACCTGAGCTTCCTGCTCTCCGGTCGCCTTACCTGGCCGGCGGTGGCCATGCTGTTGGAATCCGGCACTCCCGGCTTCGACGCCCTAATCGCGCCGGGCCACGTCGCCACGGTAATGGGACCGGAGGAGTGGGAATTCGTGGTCGAGCGCCACGGGTTGCCGGCAGCAGTGGCCGGCTTCACCCCCGAGAGTCTGCTGGCCGCCAGCTACTCGGTCCTGCGGCAACTGATAGAGGGCCGGCGCTTTCTCGACAATTGCTATGCGGAGGTGGTGCGGCCGGGCGGCAACCCCAGCGCCCGCGCCCAACTCGATCAGGCCATGCAGGTGATGGACGCCAACTGGCGCGGCATCGGTGTAATCCCGAAATCCGGCTTCGCGCTGCAACCCGCCTATGCCGAACACGACGCCCGCCGGCGCTACCCTACCACCCAGGACGAGCACCGCCGCCGTGCCGGCCAGATGCCCCCCGGCTGCGACTGCGCCCAGGTAGTGCTGGGCAAGATCTACCCGGACCAGTGCCGGCTGTTCGGCAGCGCCTGCACCCCCCGAACCCCGGTGGGCCCCTGCATGGTGTCCGACGAGGGCGCCTGCCGCATCTGGTGGGGCGGGGGGATGCGCCCGCGCAAGGCCTCCTGAGTCGCTAACTCATTCACCCAGGGCGTCCAGGTCCATATTCGGCCAGGCCCGGCCATGGCAGGCCGGGTTGGAGCAGAAACCGCCCCCTTCCTCCCCGAATTCGAGCTCGCCATGGCAACCGGCGCAGGCTTCCTGGTCCATGTAACGGTGTTCGGCGACGAAGCTCGGATCGGAGTGGGCCTCGGGCACCTGCTGCATGGCCGCGCTGAAGATCGGCTGGGGCTCTTCGCCCTCGCGTACGACGGTGGGTATGCTGTGGCACAGGCCACATTGCAACCGGATGGGCTCGTCCTCGGAATTCGCGTGTTTGCCACTGTGACAGCGGAAACAGCCGGGAAAGTTTTTATGCCCTTTGTTGTCCGGAAACGAACGCCAGCTCACCCCTTCATCGGCGAATTCGTTGCTGGCCACCAATTCCAACATAAAGCGCTGCATTTCTGCCATGAATTCAGCCGCTCCGGATAACGCCTCCGGATGCGAGACCGCAGCTTCCGGATAATCCCGCTCGAATTCAGCTTGGGCGGTCTCCACCACCCGCGCCGCGTCGTCGGAGCTGGCTGCACCACGCTGTAGCATTTCCATGACTCGGGTCTTGATGTGGGGCAGGCGCCGGTCCAGACGGCCGTCGGCAATGGCCCGATCCAGCTTCTCTTCCGGATTATGAAACGGGTGGCCCACCCGATTGTGGCAGTCCAGACAGTCCATTTCCCGCTTCGGCAAACGGGCAATTTCCGCCTGGCTCAGGGGCTGGGTGATATCGACGAAGGTCTCGCGGCTACCATCAGGGTGACTCACCTCCACCCAGGGAATGTTCTGGCGCAGCTCGTCCGTGGCAATGAAGCGCACCGGCACATTAACGTGCCAGTGAATATTGCGCCCGCTGCTCCAACGCAAGGTATCGGCGCCGGTGTGTAACACCAAGTGTATTTGAGTCTCGCTGTTAGCAGCGTCCTCTGCGTAACGCTTGTGTACCCTTATTGAGTCGAACCGTTGGGGCTTTTTCGTGTGGCAACGTTCACACGATGCGCTTGATGTGCGCATCGAGTACGAAGTCACCGGCCTTTCGAAGCCGCTCAGCATTGCCCATACATGACGCATATGGGTCGCCTTCACGATCGCTGCCTCCAAGGTGGAAATGCGCCCGAGATGGCATTCAACACATGCCACTTGCGCATGATAGGACTCTCGGTAAGCATCCGGCTCCTCGGGATGCGCGCCGTGGCAGGCATTGGCACAAAACTCGGAACTGTTGCTGTACTCCCAGACCGCTATGCCACCCACCGACAGGGCCAGGAGCAACATCCCTCCCCCACCCGCGAGGATCAAAGAGCGCACTATTTTTCTATTCGAGTTCATGCAACGCCCGCTTTCGCAGGGGTGCCTTTGACAGGACCACTCCCCCCGTCGCATTACCGGCCGGGACCACGGCCGTCCTCTGACACTTATAAGTGTAACACCCTGACCGCGGCGTACCGACGAACAATTGTCAATGTCTACGGGATTCGCCGATGGTATTCGTTGCTTAGTGGCGAGCGGAATGCTCACCCGGGATTTTATCGAGGCTGCATCGGTGCGAAGGCAAATATCTGTCCGAGTCCGAAGCGGCAGCTGAAAGAGGGAGGCTCATGATGGAAATTCGTAAAACTCGCTCGGCGCCGGGCGTGACAGGCGTATGCCTCGCCGTGTTATTAGGAAGTTCGTTAGTCCAGGCAGGCTGGGAGCCCAACCCCGCTTTCGGGCTGGGGAAGGCAGCCCAATTCGCAGTGCTCAGCCTGGGCAAGCCCTCGGCCGAAACCGACGGCCAGTCCAAGCTCGACCTGTCGGCGGTGACAATCTACGGAGACGTCGGGGTCGGCCCCTACGGCACGCTGGATTTCCAGGGACCCTCTACCATCGACGGAGATCTCTACCTGGACCAGACCTTGCTGCCACAAGACATTATCACCGATGCCGGCGAGGTCACCGGCACCCGCCTCTACAATCAAGACCTATCCGGTCCTGTCGCGGACGCAATCGCCGCTGCACAGGCCAACGCCGCATTGCCGCCGACCCAAGTGTTCGGCCGACTGCTCACCTCCACCAACATCTACGGCAACGGCGGACTAAACGTAATTGCCATCGACGGGGTGGACTATTCCCGCTCCAATCCAACCAGCCCCCTGACCCTGCAACTGCTGGGCGGGGGCGACGATCTTTTCGTACTCAACGTCTCCGGCAAGTTCGTGCTCGGGCCTAGCGCCAGTATCCGCGCGCCGGACCCCAGCCGCCTGCTGATCAACGTGCTGCCCGGCAAGGTTCCGGTACAGTTCGCTTCGAACAGCTTCATCGGGGGTACCCTGCTGGCCACCAGCCGCAAAATGGGGCCCTTGCAGGGCGCCTCGGGGCCAGTGATCGGCGGCTTGGTGGCGGAAATCAGCCTGGTCGGTGGCGCGGTACTCAATCCTCCCCCAATGGAACCGCTGGCGATCATCATCGCCGCCGAGCAGGTGGTTGTCGGTAGTCCTGTACAGCTTGACGGCAGCGCCAGCAGCGCACCCTTCGGCGACCCGCTCACCTATGAGTGGACCCTACTAGAAGTGCCTCTTGGCAGCGCTGCCCAGCTGTCCAGCGCCACGGATCCCAATCCCTACTTCATTCCCGATCTGGCCGGTGACTATGTGGTCCAGTTGGTGGTGGACGACGGCAGCTTGACCAGCGAGCCGGCAGTGGCCACCATCGCCGCGCAAGAGCCCAGCGCGGGCGCCGACCTGGCGTTGGAAATCTCCGATTACCCGGATCCAGTGGTGCGAAAGCAGACCCTGACCTACACCCTCGCCCTGCGCAATCAGGGATCGAGCACCGCCACCGACTGTATGTTGGTAGCGGCATTCGACGGTGACGTGCGGGGTACGCCGCTGGTCAGCCCGGCCGGGGTCTGCACTTTCTCGGCCAGCACCGAGATCACCTGTCCG
>CBDUCL010000274.1:0-3848 GCA_965365625.1 uncultured Chromatiales bacterium
CCCTCGGCCTGACCGCGGGCCGGGCGTAGGGGATCGGCACCGATGGTGCCCACCAGTTCCTGTAGGTAATCCACACTCTGCACCCGCTCCAAGCGGGCTCGGGCCTGCTGCAGCAAATCCTGGATGCCCAGACGCTCGGCCTGGTCGGCGTAGTTGGGCAGATCCAGGAACTGCTGCAGGCTGTGCACATGGCGCCGCCAGAGCGCAGTGTCCCGCTCCTGCTTGATTTCGAGGCGCTCTCGGTACCAATCGGACTGCAAGAGATAATCGCGGGTGAACATGGCGCGGATCTCGGGGTGGTGGGCATCTTTGCCCTGATACTCCCCGCTCGCCATGATATGCAGCAGGGCCCGCAGCGGCGGGCAGGCGTCGTCGACGCTGCCGTCGTCCAGATACCGCTGGGCCACTTTCTGCTGGGCTTCGACGATATTTTCGATGCCGTCTACGAACACCTCCAGGTCCTGGGACTCCGGGCGCAGGATGTCGCGCGTGAAGACCGCAGTGGGGTTGTCGAAGATCTTGCCCATGAAGTCGTGCACGAAGCGCTCGGTAATGCGGTAGCCGAGGCGACTGGCCAGCACCTGGCGGCCGCCGTGCTCGAAATCCTGCAGGGGCTCCAGGTAGCCGCGCTCCAGCATGAATTCGGGCCGCCGCTCTCCAGGCTCGAGACGGGCCCAGATCTCAGGCACCAACAGGCTGATATCATGCTCGACCCGGGTGTCGCGGCCGATGTAGCCGGCGGAACTGGAGAAGCCCGGGTAGCCAGTGAGGATGTAGGAGACCAGTGCGTTGTTGAGGTCGGGGGTCGCACGCAGGGCATTGAACGGGCCCTTGGTGAGCGCTCCCTCGCTGCCGGCGCCGGTGGTGGACGGGGACTTGCCGGTCAGCGAGCAGACAAAATCCATAAACAGTTCGGGCAATTCCTGGTAGTGGATCGGGTTGTACACCGCCAGGGGCCGGATGCCGGGTTCCGGCGGATTGTTGCGGCGGCCAGTTAGGACCGCATCTACGGGGCTGCAGACCGGAGCCTGCGGCGGCAACTTGCGATGCAGGCGAGCCCCCATCTCGGCCACGTGCTTGCGCACCGGGTTCATCAGGTCGAGCCGCGTCTGCAGGTAACGCGGGTTCTTGGACGGCTTGCCGTCCACCAAACGCGGGTGGGCGGAAGACACCACATAGCCCTGGCCGGCGTCGTAGGCCGACTGCAGCAGATTGCGCATGGGGTCGGTGAAGCTCGACAGGGTGAGCACATCCTCCACCACCTGCGCCAGCGCGCCGCCCTTGAGCGGTTCGAAGTTGGCGATAAAGTTACCGGGCGCGGCCATATCTCTCTCGGTCTGTTGATCGTAGCCGGGGTGGACCGCGTCGTCCGGGCGCTGAAACAGGCGGTACTCGCAGTTGCGCACCAGCTTGACGCTGTCGCCGCTGTCCTGACCCGGCCGGCAACCGCTGACCGCACTGCCCGGCACCACCACCGAGGCGGTGATGTCGTCTTCCATCTGCACCTTCTCCGCCGCGATGAAGTCCTGGCGCAGCTTGAAAGTTCGCCACTTACCCTGAAGGTCGAAGCCGACCCGGAGATAAGAGCCGACGATACGCCTCCCGTGCAGTTTGAGCTCGTGGCCCGGCGCGCCGTCGACCTCGTCCACCGACAGATGCTGGTGCCATTCTCTGCCCCATTCCGGGCGATAAAAACGTTTGATCAGAAAGGCCAGGGCCAGGATGCGCGGCGGCAGGGACTCCAGCCAGGCGTTGTATTCGTCGGTGAAGCTGGCCGACGGGGTAAGCAGCTTGATCACCGAACCCAGGCTGCGTTCGGCGCTCAACGGCTGGCGGCTGGAGTCCCGGTCCTCGTGCTCGAAGCCGGGCTTGAAGCGGGTGCTGTAATCGCGGTCGAAGATCTCCTGCACCCGGTCCAGGTCTTTTTCGAATTCATCGACAAACAGCGGCCCGTAGATCACCGCATCGTCCAGGGACTTGGAGATCTCGGACTTGCCGCCGCCGGATACGGTACAGGGCTTGTGGCAGAAGGTGCCTTCCGGATCGGTCCCGATCAGCCGCCAGGACGGCGCGCCGGGGTGCTTCTGCATCTCGATCTTGTAGCCGTTGGGCTGCACATAGATGTGGCCAGGCTGCAAGCGGATGGTGCGGCTCTGGCCGTCCTGCTCCCAGCTCACGGTCTGGGCATTGAGGTCCATGCGCAGCTTCTGCGGCACATAGATCACCTCCGAGTGCTTGCGATCCACCGCATAGCCCTCGGGGCGCACCTCCATCAGCTCCTCATAGCGCTGCGCCATTTCGGCAAAGCTGTAGTCCGGATCGCGAGTGAGGCTATCCACCCCGAACTCTTCGCCATGATTGCGCCGGGTGAACGCCAGCGCACCGCCCGCATGCTCCTCCTCGGCCAGCCCATACAAGTTGGCGGCGAAGCCGATCTGGGTCTTCACCTCTTTCTTGCAATAGCCGTAGTAGTTGTCGGCCAGCAGGGTGACGATGACGCCGGACTCGTCGCGGGCGGTGAGCTTGAAGGCCTGGCCGTCATTGTAGAGCTCGCTCTCGCTTCGCCAGCACATGCCCTCGCGGCGCTGACGCTCGCTCGCATGGTCCCAGTGCGGAAGGCCGACCTGCTTCTTGGTGAGGCCGGTCAGGTGCGGGGCCAGGATCACGCAGCCGGAGTGGCCGCTCCAGTGGTCCACATCCAGCGCCGCATCGAACTCGGCCAGCAAGGGATTGCCGCCATTACCAAAAATGCTCTCGACGAAGTCCAGATTGCTGACCAGGTTGCCCGGGGCGAAGAAACGGATCTCCATGGTCTTTTCCGCATCGCGGCCCGGGATCTCCGGGCACACCACCGGGCGCAGCAGCAGGGAGACGAACATACGCGCGGAATCCGCCTGATTGGAGCCGAACGGCAGGGTCATCAGGCTCTTTGGCGGGCGCAAGGCCTGGCCCAGCAGGTAGGCAAAGCAGCGCTTGGGAACCGCCTTCTTGTCGCCGGGGATCGGCAGCCCGCCCTCGGTGATGTGGAACGATCCCTTGGTGGTGCGCCGGTCGCTGGCGGGGTTGTTCAGCACCCCCTGGCGAACCCGGTAGCTGGAGACGATGTCCGACTCGAACTTGTCGCCGTCCATCGGCAGCGACAGCTCGCGCGCCACGCCGTGGCGATCGAGGATGAAGCTCTGGCTCGGCAAGGCCGGCACCTGGTCCAGTTCAAGATCCGCCAGGTAGCGATTGATGAAGTCCTGGATGCGGCGGTCCGCCGGGCATAGGTAGCCGGACAGCAGTCGGTTTTTCTCCCGATAGGACTTGAGCAGGTCCTGGGCGGTGGCCAGGAAGTCTCCGTCCTCGGCATCGAAGCAGGTGGGCTGCCCGGACGAGGCCAGCTTAAGGTTGATGTACAGATGCAGCTTGCGGCGTTCTTCCGCCGGGTTATCTATCCGGGCATCGAGCCCGAGGGCACGCACAAAATCCATAGATTCGATCCTCATGAAGCTGGTCACCCGGGGTTAGCGCCTAGGGAAACGCCAATGCAACTGCGTCTGCCGTGCGGAGTAAAAAGCCCCGCCAATTTCCATCGCCGAAACGATGGCCTACGAACGTCCTAGCAAACTGCGCTTGCGAAAGCCGTGCCGAATAAAACGATCCGCCTACCCGCTGGACGCAAAACCTCAGCAGGAATCGGGCCATGCGTTCAGATCCGGTCTGGGGTCGTTTTCCCGGTCCCACTGGGCTGGCGAAGCATGCCTCATGCACCAAAAAGGTTCAAGCAACCCGGCTAGGGAAACCGCTGATGTAATAGCGTTTCCCGTGCGGGGCAGGACGCCCCGCCATTTTCAGGCGTCCAACCG
>CBDUCL010000275.1:0-3838 GCA_965365625.1 uncultured Chromatiales bacterium
CTACCAGTGACGTCCCAGCGTTAGTGTTGTTTCTAACAATATCTCACCGGCACTTTCCCAAGGTATTTCTGACTAAAACGGGAGTGGATTCCCGCATTGGTCAATGCGGTGAAATTGCGTTGGAATATGGGGCAAACCGGGAAGGGGCGGCCTGAGTCCCGGGAGCAATGGCTTGGCGGTGAGGGGGACAGCTACCGCTCGGGGAGCGGCGTGAGAAAGAGTGCGGCGAAGGGTTCTCCGCCGCGGTGGTCTCAGAACGGACAGGGGTCGTCGAAGTCGAACAGGTCGGGTTGGGTGGTATCGTTTTGGTCGAGATTCGGTGCGAGCAGATCGATGATAGCCAGATCGTAGCGACTCCAAACCGTGTCGGTCAGGTGCTGAAGAAGTTCATGTACCGCCAACGCCTGCTCCGGCGTCCAGTCGTCGGGTATCGCCAGCGTAGCGCGTCGGTCCGGTGGGCTCATGGCGCGATCTCCTCGCGGGCGGCCTGCACATGCTCGGAACTGACGATGCGGGCTTTGCCGATGGCGGCGCTGGTCAGCGCATAGTGGGCCAGGCGGTTGATCTTGCGCGGCATACCCTGGGTAGCCTGGAACAAGGCCTCGACCGCTGGGGGCTCGAACAGCGGCAACTCACAGCCGGCCAGGCGCAGGCGATGGGTTAGGTACTCGGGAACCTCCTCGCGGGCGAGACCACCCAGGTGATGGCGCACCACGATACGCTGGGCCAGCGACTCGTGCACCGCCATGGCCAACCTTCGGCGTAGCTCCGTGAGCCCCACCAACAGCAGGCACAGGCGGTTGTCGGAGTCCATTTGGTAGTTGGTTAGCAAGCGCAGATCCTCCAGCACCTCGTTTCTCAGGTGATGGGCCTCGTCGATGATCAGCACCGGACGTTGTTTGGCCTCCAGGGTCAGTCGGGTGATCTCGGTGCGGATGACTCGGAAGGCCGCGGCGCGGTTGCGCTCGGTGGGCAGGCCCAGTTCCCAGCCGATGGACTTGTACATATCCATCACGTTGCCGGTCGACAGCGGAACGTAGAACACCCGATAGAGCCCCGGGTGCAGGGCGGCGGCGACCTTGCGGCAGACCGTGGTCTTGCCGGAGCCGGCCTCGCCGGTGACCAGGCCGATGGCGCGCAGCTCCAACAGGTGTTTGAGCCGCACCTCGGCCTCGGTGAGATTGGTCGAGGCGAACAGGTCTTCGGGCTCCAGGTGGGTATCGAAGGGGAAAGCGGTTAAGGCGAAGTGCTTGCGGTACATGCTCAGTCCTCCTCGGGTTCGAGTGTGCGCAGGCTCAGCCCGGAGGGCGGCGGTTCGGGGGCCGGTCCCTCGGCGCTCAAGGTGCGCGCCGGGCGGTTGCGTTTTACGAAGCAGTTGGCGTAGGTCTCGACCGGCTTAGCCTGTTCGATGAAGCGGCCCTGGTGGCAGACCTGTACCGCTCGCCCAGGGGCAGCGGCGGGATCGAAGCGCAGGGTTACCTTCTCGCCGACCAGGGCGGCATCTACTTCGTACACGACGCCATTGAGACTGACGGTGCGGTCCTTCTGCACTTTGCGCTGGGCCTCGAACAGGAACAGATCGTCGAGATCCAGGCCCGGCTCCGGGAAGCGTACCGCCTCGCCGCACTGGGCCCACTGCTCCAGCGGGGTGACACCGCCCAGGCCGCGATGAGGCGCGTGATGGTATTCCCCCTCCACCCAGGCCCACAGGCGGCGGTTCAGGGCTGCCAGACTGGCGATGTCCTCCGGCCCGAGGCGGGTCAACAGCTGGGCCCGAACGGTTTTGAACCAGCGTTCGATCTTTCCCTTGCCCTGGGGCTGGTAGGGCCGAGCATGGATCAGCGCAATGCCGAGCTTGGCGCACACCAGCGCCAGGTGCTGGGAACGGTAATTGGCCCCGTTGTCGACATACAACCGTTGCGCCAGCCCCCGGCGCAGAATCGCCTGCTTAAGCACCGGCAAGAAACGACCGGTGTTCTCGGCCAGGGCAAAGGCGGCATAGGGGACTACCCGGGTGGCATCGTCGATAAAGGCGATCAGATAGGTCTTTCGCTTGGTACGATCGCCGACCAACACACTGGGGCCGTGCATCACATCGCTCATCCATAGCTCCCCGGCCTGGGCAAAGGCGAAGCGACGCCGGTCGGTGGCACTATGGCCGCCCTGCGGTTTGTCCATCAGGCCATGGCGGGTGAGCAGGCGGTGAACGGTGGAGGGCGGCAGCACAAGATCGTCCGGGACCTCGGAGCGGGTGCGGGCCTCGGCGATGACCAGCTGGACCGAAAGCGCCGGATTGCCCTCCTTGATCCCGAGCAGCGCATCGACCACCTCCGGGGGCAAGGAGCGGGACTGACCGCGGTCGGCCCGCGGCTTGGGCAACAGGGCATCGAAGCCGCCCCGGCGGTAGGCCTTGAGCCAGTCTCGGATGGTCTCGGCGGCGACCCGGGTGCGCGTGCTCCCGGGGATGGCATACTCGGCGGCGGCCTTGCGCTCAATCAGCGCATACAGGCCCTTCGCGCCCGGCTCCAGACGCACCAGATCGGCAATCAGGCCGTAGCGGAACAGCGCCACCTCACGGGCACGATCACAATGGGAATCGGTCATTGCTATTGGCTCCTCGGATCACGGTGGGTTGAGTGTGATCGGGGAAGCTAAGCCAAAACCAACGGTGGGTCCGGTCCCCTCGGGTGTTGGTTCAACCTGGGTGGTGCACCGCCGTGAGCACGCCGGGGGCGAAACCCGAGGGGCGCGGGCAATTGGTTCAGAAACGCCGCGGCGATATCGCGCAATGCGGGCAGGACCTGCCCCACCCCCAAGCACTGAGCGAACTCAGCCAAGGACGGCTCGCAGTGGGAAAACCGCTCGGGCAGGAGGGCTCTGAGCAGATGCAGCGAAGCGTGCACATCCGCCACCCGCCGACGCACCCAGCGCAGTGCCCCCGGCAACTCAATGTCCAAACGCAGTGTGTCGCAGGCCGCCTCTAGTCCAGAACAGTGTTCGGCCTGACGAACTACCGCCTCGACCTCGGCCAAGGTGCCGGGCAGGCGTGCGCTCAGGCAGTCGGGCAACAGACTGAAGGTACGATGGCCCTGGGGGCAGTACCAGCGGGCAATCAAGGTTCCCGGCGGGGACAAACGCTCATAGGTGCCGTGGCGAGCAAAACCGCAGCCTCCGTTGGGGTGCAATGGACAGCGGCTAAGGCTTGCATTGCGCCAAGCCCTTTCGGTAACGTATCCCTCGCCGGTGAGGTTACATTCAAAACGTAGTTGCACCGGCCACTGGCCCGCACGGCGGCTACCGTGGCGGGCCTCTCTTTATCCCAAACTCCCCCTATTGTGCCGCAGATCGCTTGCCGATGCCGGCCGGTGAATCCTGTGGGAAATCGCACCCTGTCCCTTGCTCGGTTTACGTCAACGAAAAACCGCGACGGGCGGTGAGTTAGCCCCTGCCAAACTTGCCGGTGAAATGCGGATTAACGGGACGAACAACAGCAAGTAACAGTATATCTAAGGACTGACAACGTCAGCGTAATGTGTCTGTTCTTTTAGGACACAAGGAGCCAGGTGAATCTGTGCCGTGGGTTGACAATGATAGACACGATCTGGACACGATGCCTTAGCAAGGTATTGAATAAATTGAAAAGACCGAATTGTCGCCGCGTACATGATCCCTTACGGCATGCTCGACAAGATCTTCCTGAGCCACCTGCATACCCATCACTGGGGGTGACCTGGGGACGATATGGGCGGGCGGCTGGACCGCCGGTCGTACCGGTCCATTGAAGATCTGGGGCCCGAGCGGTGCAACCCCGATTGGTTTGCGGTTCGGTTGCAGAAGC
>CBDUCL010000276.1:0-3837 GCA_965365625.1 uncultured Chromatiales bacterium
TGGTGGGGGGAATCAGCATCATGAACATCATGCTGGTCTCGGTCTCGGAGCGTACCCGGGAGATTGGCCTCCGCATGGCGGTGGGCGCGCGACGGCGCGATATCCGCCAGCAATTTCTGATCGAGGCCGCGTTGCTGTCCCTGGTCGGCTTCGGTCTGGCCTGCGCCCACGCCATTGCCCACGTCGGCGAGGTAAGAGTAATCGTCCGCCCGATAGCCGTACTGCTGGCGCTGGGGCTAGCCCTGCTGGTCGGAGTGTTTTTCGGACTCTACCCCGCGTGCCGAGCCGCACGCCTGAATCCGCTGGACGCTTTGCGCATGCAGTGAATTGCTCCCCGGCCGAACGAATCGCTCATCACATTTTGGGGCAGCCGATAATGGCGGCCAAAGATGCGGCAGGGCGGCCTCCACCGCCCTGATCTTGCCCGCACTAAAGAACCAAGATCGAGATTACTCTTCCTGGCAACTGCCATCGCGCAGACGATCGGTATCGCCGATACCCGGGTCGTTGTCTTCCCACGCCTGCGGACCGTTGCCCGGACCTTCCTTTTCGAGATCTACGCCGAGCATCTCAAGACAGGAACCGTCGCGCAGACGCTCGCCTTCACCATAGCCATGTTCGCCATGGCCTTCCGGCGGACCGTACACCGCAACTGCAGCACCGGCCCAAGTGATTGCCAACAGCCCGCCGAACAACGCGGCGGTCAGGGCCTTCCAACGTTTGGTTGTCATTACCGACTCTCCCAAACAGCGGCGGCCACGCGAGCCCCGGTAAACCTTGCTTCCTTGCCCCGATGGACGTTTCTGCGTAACCACCCTTTCCTTTCGCCATCGAAGCTCCCTGCTTGGGACTCTCATTAAGAATATAGCGGCCCCTCAGCCAAGGGGCAGTCCGTAGTGCTACCTAGAGGGTTTGACCTGGAGCAACCAGACTCCTACCCGACCGAGCACGCCGAATCGAGTATCATCAGACTCCGCCAGGCGGGGACGCAGCTGCGCCAGACTAATGGCCGAGCACGCCGCTGACCAGGGTTGCGGTATAGCCAACATACAGTGCCAGCAAGGCGGCTCCCTCGATCCGGTTTACGCGACCGGGACCGCGGAATCCATAGCCTACGGCAAACAGCGATAGGGTGAGGACGCCCATCACCAGCATGTCCCGGGAGAGGACCTCCGGGGGGACGGCAGTCGGATGGATCGCGGCCGCGATGCCGACGACGGCAAGGGTATTGAAGAGGTTTGAGCCCAGAACGTTACCGAGGGCGATATCGTGCTCGCCCTTGCGGGTGGCGATCACCGCCGACGCCAGCTCCGGGAGCGAGGTACCCACGGCGACGACGGTCAAGCCGATAATGAGGTCGCTTACCCCCAGCCCCTGGGCAATTTCGACCGCGCCCCAGACCAGCACTCGGGAGCTGGCGATCAGCAGCACCAGACCGATGATCAACCAGGCAAGGGCCCGGCCCAACGGCATCTCGTGAGCCAGCAACTCCTGCTCCACCTCGTCGGTCAGGGCATCGTCCCGGTGCCGCAGGCTTTCCCACAAGGTCCAGGCCATCAGGCCGGCGAACAGCGTCAGCAGCACTACCGCATCCCAGCGGCTCAGCTGGCCGTCCCAGACCTGATAGGCAGCCAGGGCGGTGACGGCAGTCAGGATCGGCAGCTCCTTGCGTAGGATCTGCGACTGCACAGTAATCGGCCGAATTAGAGCGGTCAGCCCCAGGACCAGGGCAATATTGGCGATGTTGGAGCCGTAGGCGTTGCCGAGCCCGATACCCGGGTTGCCCTGGGATGCGGCCAGGGCAGACACCGCCATTTCCGGCGCCGAGGTGCCGAAGCCGACCACGATCATACCGATCAGCAACGGTGGCATGCCGAGGTAACGGGCCACGGCGGCCGAGCCTTCGATAAACCGGTCGGCGCTCCAGACCAGCAGAGCCAGCCCGCACAATACGGAAAGCAGGGGCAGCGTCATCGATGTTTTGGGGCACCTCTGGAAACAGCGTTACGTCATTGCGGTGTGCCGTTAGCACCCATCGACGAGCGCAATGCGGCCCGGCAGCGGCGATCAGGCGGCGGCGCGGCTGGCCTCCACGGTGGCGTGGAGCTCGCCAACCAAGCCGGATTCCAATCCCAGTTCCTGAGCCAGGGCGTCGAGATAGATCCGCTCCGGGGGCGACGGCGGGTCGACCATCAGCAGCGAAGCCACATAGACCTCCGCCGCGTGTTCCGGCGAATCGACCGCGCCGGCCAGCGCCCGTAGATCCAAAGGCCGGTTGTACTCCTCGAACAGAAACGCCTTGTCTTCAGCCGCCAGATCGAGGCCGTTGATCTGATTGAGGATGCGCTGGCTTTCCCCCGCGTCGATCTGTCCGTCGGCCTTCGCGGCCGCAATCATAGCACGGGCGAGCAGCAGGCTGAGAGCATTGGTCCCTGCCTTGTCGTCGCCATCGGGGACGAAGGCAGCATCCACGGGCGGGCTCGCGCCAAGTTCAGACTCCCCTGCCTGCCCGAGGCCCTTTTGGTGGTTCTGCCAGGCCTTGTAGGCCAACCCGCCGACCAGGGCCAAGCCACCGATCTTGAGCGCCGAACCGGCGACTTTCCTAGCCTTTTTGCCACCCAGGACATTGGCCAACGCGCTGCCGGCCAAGCCTCCGGCGAAGCCACCGGCTACCCCGCTGCCCACAAGTTGATTCAACAAACCCTTTGCGTCAAACATAGTGCTGGTCTCCTGTGAATGCCTCGATTGATAATGTGGCTGCCCCGGCGTCCGGCCCGGTTCCCCGTCCGATGCTGAGCCCTACCGCAGCTGCATCAAGCGATGCCCTCGCTTTCCAGTTGCTTGCGCAGCACCTCGATCTGTATATCCAGGTCGGATAGGTCCTGCTTCAGCAACTGCTCACGTTGGCGCCGGAAGGCAGACTCGATCTGCGTCAGAACTTTTCGGTAGTTCTGCTCCAGGGCGCCGCCCCGGACAAAACGGTGGCTGCGGGCATAACGCACCGCAACCCGCTCCGCTCCCTCCAAATGCACCACCAGAAAGCGGCGGATCCGAAACAGGTCGGTCGGGCGCTGTTCTAGCATCCGTAGGATCTGCTTACCTTCGGCCACGATCCCATGCAGGCGTTGTTCCAGCTCCTGGTTGCCGATACCCAGAGCCGCCTTCTCGATCGAGAGCAGTTGCCGTTCCGCTTGTTCCAGGGCTCGACGCTGAGGTTGGTCGCGGAGCGCCACGCGGGCCGCGCTGTAGAACTCTTTTGGGGTTGGCAGCCGGTACGTCAAATGAAAGCCGACCGCCGCCAGTATGGCGAAGGCGGAACTCACCAACCCCTGGTGCCCAACAGCAACCTGTGCTGCTAGACCTGTGCCGGCGGAAACCAGCACGACAGCAAGATAATGCAGAGGGAACCGAGAAGGGCGCGTGTAGCGCCGCTCGTTCGCGATCAGCCGTTCCATTAACGCACGGCGGTTGAGACGCGCTCCCAGAATGCAGAGGCCGAAAGCACCAGCGCTGGCGACTGGGGCAGCGAAGTTTCCGCTCGCCAGGGCGGCCGGACCGGCCAGCAACAGCGGGAGACTCAAAAAGTACAAAAGAAGCCCTCGCAGGCCCAGGCGGCGACGCCGCCAAGCTGCCCAACGCTGTTGCCCCTGGCGCAACAAATCGCGCGCAGCTACCACGTCCAAGTCACGCAGAGAGAACCGGCGCAAGGCATCAGACCGCATGGATCACCGCCTGACAGGACACCAAGCCCAAGCTGGCAAGCAGCAGAAATCGCCCCAAAAATCTAATCATCATCCTTACCGCTCCCGCCGCGCCGCCGAGCAGCGCGAATGTTCA
>CBDUCL010000277.1:0-3832 GCA_965365625.1 uncultured Chromatiales bacterium
AGTTGCTGCAGCATCTTCTGATCGACCTTACCCAGGACCCGCACCGCGTACTCACGGTCGACGCTGCGGCTCGGGTGCATCAAGCGATTGGCCAGCTCACCGTCGGTGGTCAGCAGCAGCAAGCCGGCACTGTTGATGTCGAGCCGTCCGACATTGATCCAGCGTCCCTGGTCCAGGCGCGGCAGGTTCTGAAAGATCAACGGCCGGCCTTCGGGATCGGCGCGACTGACCAGCTCTCCCTCCGGTTTATTGTAGGCGATCACCCGCTGCGCCACCGGCGCCATGCGGCGCGCGGACAAGGGCTTGCCGTCGACCCGGATCCGGTCTTCCGGCTGCACCCGATCGCCGAGCCGAGCCACACGGCCGTTGACCTCGACGCGGCCTTCGGCGATCCAACCCTCGATCTCCCGGCGCGAACCGAGGCCGGCATTGGCCAGGGCCTTCTGCAGGCGTTCGCCAGCGGCGGCTGGGGGTTTACTCATGCTCGGGCTCGCTCGGATCGGCGTCGGAATCGGCCGGCGGTATCTGCAACTGCTCCGCCTCCGCCTGTTGCAGGTCGAGCTCTCGGTTGATGCTGTCGAAGTCCCGCAACTCGGCCAGGGTCGGCAACTGATCCAGGCTCTGCAGGCCGAAGTAGTCGAGAAATTCCCGGGTGGTGGCATATAACGCCGGTCTTCCCGGCACATCGCGGTGACCCACCACCCGCACCCACTCCCGCTCCAGCAGGGTCTTGACGATATTGCTGCTGACGCTGACACCCCGAATGTCTTCGATCTCGGCCCGGGTCACCGGCTGACGGTAGGCAATCAGGGCCAGGGTGTCCATCAGGGCCCGGGAGTAGCGGGCCGGCTTTTCCTCCCACAAGCGCGAGACCCAGGGTGCATAGTCGGCCCGCACCTGGAGGCGAAAACCGCTGGCCACCTCGCACAGTTCCATGCCGCGGCCGACGTACTCCTCCTCCAGGGTCTGCAGGGCCTGGCGAATCTGCCGGCGCTCCGGCTGCTGGGGTTCCGGAAACAGGGCCAACAGTTGCTCCAGGCTCAGCGGCCGCCCGGCCGCGAGCAGGGCCGCCTCGACGATCTGCTTGACCTGGGGCGCCTGCATGTTGAATTCGATGACTTCTCCCATTTCCGCTCTAAGCCAATGATTCAATGAAGATTGAGCCAACAAAAAACCCCACTCGGGAGCGGGGTTGAGTCGGGGGGCACCAAGTGTTCCTTACGTCGACTGCACGGCAGTATATCAGTTTTCACCGGCTTTGCACCCCGATCTAAACTCAGCCTCGTGCCATCAGGCCCCGCCTGCCCGGCAGCCTTGGGACCTGCAACAAAAGCCTGGGCGAGGGTGACGTCCCCCGCCCGAGCACCCTTGCTGGACCGGCCTTCCCTCAGTGCTTGTGCTCAGGGTAGTACCCGGAGAGGGCTTCGATACTTTCCTTCAACGCTTGCGCATGATTCATATCGGCGTTCTGCTTGGCCTTCATCGCGGCGACGATCACCGCATGGTGCTTGATCAGCCGGTCGGCATAGTCCTCTTGATCCGGTTTGACTCGCTGGGTCAGGAAATAGTCACTGATGGCGGCGATGACATTTTGTGCGTGTTGCTCTTTATTCATCACCCACCGCACCAGTTGGTTCTGGGATTGGGGGTCCGACTTGCCGGACAGCTCCGCGATCAGCTTGACCGATTTCTCGACCGTGGCGGCATCCTCGAGCATCGCCTGCACGCGGGCATGATCGTCGTAGATTCCGCAGGGGATCTGGCAGTGGGCCTGGATTGATTGCGGCAATACCAGAACGAATCCGGTTACAGCGAAGGCCATTACAAGAAAAGTGTTTTTCAGTGGACGCAGCATCGTTTTCTCCGTTGGTTGGTTAGCGGGGCCGAACTTCCCCGGTTTCAATCGCCTCGAGCGATAGATAATGAGGACTATAGAAAGCTGCGCTGAAGAAAGCCAGAGATGGCTAATTCAGCGTCTCGTCAGTCCTGCGGCCCGGCCACCGCCTTGACATGAATCGGCCCGAAGGCTTCGGCCTGAACCAGTTCCAACAGCGATTCCTTGATCAGCTCCAGCACCGCGATAAAGGTAACCACTACGCCCAGCCGCCCCTCTTCAATTCTGAACAGCTGGGTGAACTCGGTGAAACCTTCGCTGGAGACCGCTTCCAGCACCCTGGACATGCGTTCGCGTACCGACAAAGGCTCGCGCTCGATGCGGTGGTGGGTAAACATCTCGGCCCGGCGCAGCACGTCCCGCATTGCCAGCAGGATCTCGTCCAGGCTGACGTCGGGCGGCGGCCGGTGCACCAGCTTGTCCGGGAACTCGGCGTAGCTCTGGAACAGGTCTCGGTGCAGCCGCGGCAGGGCGTCGAGGTCTTCCGCCGCCTGTTTGTAGCGTTCGTACTCCTGCAACCGCCGAATCAGTTCGGCGCGCGGGTCTTCCTCGTCTTCATCCGCGCTCTCGGGGCGGGGTAACAACATCCTGGATTTGATCTCGGCCAGCATGGCGGCCATCACCAAGTACTCGGCGGCCAGTTCCAGGCGCAGATCCTTCATCAGCTCGACATATACCATGTACTGCCGGGTGATCTCGGCGATCGGAATATCGAGAATGTCGAGGTTCTGGCGTTTGATCAGATACAGCAGCAAATCCAGCGGCCCTTCGAACGCCTCGAGGATCACTTCCAGGGCGTCGGGCGGAATGTAGAGGTCCTTGGGCAGGGTCACCACCGGCTCGCCGCGCACGATGGCAAAGGGCATTTCCTGCTGCTGGGGGTGTTGCTCCGGGTGCTCGTGCATGGGCTAATCCGGGACCTGGTAGTGCAGAGACATGGCGCTGCGAACCTCGTCCATGGTCTGCCCGGCCACCGCCCGGGCCCGTTCGCAGCCGCGCTCGACGATCTGCTGCACCAGTTGGGGCTGGGCCTCGTACTCCCGGGCCCGCGCCTGGATCGGGCCGATCTCGGCCAGTACGGCGTCGATCACCGGCTGCTTGCATTCGATGCAGCCAATGCCGGCGGAGCGGCAACCGACCTGCACCCAATCGCGCACCTCGTCGCTGGAGTAGATCCGGTGAAACTGCCACACCGGGCAGATTTCCGGGTTGCCCGGGTCATCGCGGCGCACTCGGTTGGTGTCGGTGGGCATGGTACGCAGGGCCTTTTCGACCCGTGCCGGCTCGTCGCGCAGGGAGATGGTATTCCCGTACGACTTTGACATCTTCTGTCCGTCCAGCCCCGGCATCTTCGAGGCCTTGGTGAGCAGGGGCTGGGGCTCCGGCAGAATCACCCGACCACCCCCTTCCAGGTAGCCGAACAGGCGCTCCCGCTCGGCCTCACCGATGTTCTGCTGGCCCGAAAGCAGGGCCCGGGCATCGGCCAGGGCCTGCTGGTCGCCCTGCTCCTGATAGGCCCTGCGCATGCGCTCGAAGGCCTTGGCGTTCTTTTTGCCCATTTTCTTGGCCGCCTGTTCCGCCTTCGCTTCAAAGTCGGGCTCGCGCCCGTAGAGGTGGTTGAAGCGGCGTGCGATCTCTCGCGTCAGCTCGACGTGGGCCACCTGGTCTTCGCCCACCGGCACTTGGCCGGCCTTGTAGATCAGGATGTCGGCGCTCTGCAACAGGGGGTATCCCAAAAAGCCGTAGGTGGCCAGGTCCTTTTCCTTGAGCTTTTCCTGCTGGTCCTTGTAACTGGGCACCCGTTCCAGCCAACCCAGGGGACAGAGCATCGACAGCAGCAGGTGCAATTCGGCGTGCTCGGGCACCCGCGATTGGATAAACAAGGTGGCCCGATCCGGGTCGATGCCGGCGGCCAACCAGTCGATCACCATGTCCCAG
>CBDUCL010000278.1:0-3798 GCA_965365625.1 uncultured Chromatiales bacterium
TGGGTTGGGCGTTGTGTTCGGTTGACCCATACCCAATTTTCAGCCTCGGGTTTGCCTGGCCCCTAGGGGCCAGGGCGCGCGTTTCTCAGCTTCCCTGCTCAGCGCCGGAATTTCGAACCCCTCGTACCCGGTGCCTCGATTGATCCGCTGCCCCAATGCCATTATCCTGCTCGGATAGCATGGAATTTACCTGCGCGCGAAGTCCGCTTACTTTCGTCTGCATCACAAGCAAGGGGCGTCATATGGAACAGTCAATTCGATCGAAACATCTCACCTGGGCGCTGTTGGCGCTGCTCTCGAGCTTCTGGTGCGCGAGTGCCGTGGCCGAGGAGTGGTACCGGCCCTTCGTCGTCGCCAAGACCAAAGGCAAGACCGTGGCCGAAGCGGTGGAGAATGCGACGGCCGAGTTGAAGGCAGGTGGCTTGGAGGTGGTCGGTCAGTATGCCCCTTACGACGACGACAGCGCAGTGGTCATTGGTTTCACGAGTCCCGAACTCAAGCAGGCGGCGGCCAGCGAGGAGTTCGGCGGCTTCGGCGGGGTGCTGCGGGTGGCGGTAACCGACAATGCCGGCGCGATTGAGGTCAGCTATGTCAATCCCGAGTATATCGGTTACGCCTATCACCTCGGCGACCTGTCGGCAATCAGCGCCCAGGTCAAGGGCGCGCTCGGCAAGCGCAAATCCTTCGGCGCCAAGGGTCTTAGCGAGGATATGCTGGAACGTTATCACTACATGATGTTCATGCCCTACTTCAAGGACAAGCGCGTGATAGCCAACTTCGACGATCACGCCACCGCGGTGCAGAAGGTGGCCGCCGCCTTGCAGCACCCGGACTCCGACATGTCCGCGGTCTGGCAGGTGCAGATCAGCAATGATCAGACTCTGTTCGGCGTCAAGCTGCATGGAGGCAAGTGGAACGGGAAGATTAAGGATATTATGTCGAAGATAGACATCGACTCCCCCAAGTCGACCGCGGCCCTGCCTTGGGAACTCCTGGTCACCGGGAGGAAGCTGGTCTACCTGCCGGGCAAATTCCGGATCGCGGTAATGTTCCCCGACCTGCCTATGGGCACCTTCATGCAGATCTCCAACGTGCCCGACGACATGGACGCCAGCGCTAAGGAGTTGGCCGAACTGGCCAAATAGGCCGAATCCCAGCCCGGGAGCCCAAACCGTTGACGCTCTGGGGTTTTGTCGGATGGCCCTCGCCACTAGGATAGGCGAATGGTCCAAGCGATCGCTATCCCAAAGCCGCCGCAGTCCCAGCCAGAGCTGGAGTCGGAGTATCTGGTAAACCGGCGCCAGCGTTTCAAGACCCTGATCAACCGCCTCAGCGGCGGCGAGATGCGCCGCCTGCTGGGCGCCCATCCCGAGGCCGAGGCACTGGCCTTCCCCCTGACCTACGTCTATGCCCTGCACTGGCTGCAGGAGCAGGTTCATCCCCGCTATCGGCCTGCGGTGCTGGTCAAGTTTCGCAGCCCTGCGCGGGCCTTTCTCATGGACCTGTTGGAGGGGAGCGCCGGCGGCGCAGCCCTGGTAAGAGGCTACATCGCCTATTGGCAGGAAGCGCCCATCGGAAATCTGCTGCAGCAGCGGCAACTCCAGTCCCTCCTTGCAAGCCGTGGTGGTGACGCCGAACGACTGGCTGCCGACCTGCTCGCCGTCTGGGACGGCCTCGGCCTGTTCCGGCGAACCGAAAAGCAGGCCTACAAGGACCTGGGCCAGGAGGAGCGTGAGCGCTACGCAGGTATGCTGGGTGCGGAGGACCTGGAGCGTCTGGCGCTGGTCGATGCCTTGCCAGAGCCGTCGGCAGCAGCGCCGCACTTCGCCAAGCTGGGCATCATTCCGGCGATGGGTTGCCCCCAGACCTGCCGCCATTGCATGTTCATTTGGCGCCCGCCGATGCGCAATACCCCGGACCCGGAGCGGGTGCTGCGGCTGGTGGATGCCTGTACCGACAGCGTGCTGTTCACCGGCGGCGACCTGACCCGCCACCTGGAGCACTTCTACCGTGCCATCCGCGAGATGCGGCGGGTGCGCACCTTCGCCATTCTCCTCATCGGGGAGTTCGCCGAGGACATGGCGGTCACCGATGCAACCCTGAAGGCGATGGCGGATGCGGTGCGCAGCCGCCCGGCGGACTGGCCCAGCGCCCGGGTGCTGCTACAGATCAGCTTCGACGAATTCCACCAGGAGATCCTCACCGATCGCGAGGGGAGGCTCCGAGAACGCATCCCGGTGGCCAAGACGGCCAATATTCTGGAGTGCGGGGTCCGGTACCCGGAAATACAGGTCGCCCTGCTGCACAAACAGAATGGGTTGAATTTCTCCATGGAGCTGTTCCAGCGCGGGGTTTTTGCACGCCTGGCCAAAGAGCTGGGCCGGCGGGGCCACCAGGTCCAGGTGCTGAGTGCCGCTCCCTCGCGCCGGGCCAAACGCAACCCCCTAAAGCCGGAGCAGAGCGGGGCGGTGGTCAAGGACGCCAGCTTCGTGCTGGCCAGGTTCCCCGATCGGCCGATCCTGTTCACCAGTTCCACCATCGACGCCTATGGTCGTGCCACCCTGCTGGAGGCGGGCGAGGCGGTGGACGAGCGCGACCTAGTGGAGCAACTGCTGCGCACCGGCAGCGCCCCGGAGGCGGACGCCTTCGATACCGACCTGATGTTCTGGTTCAACGGCTGGGCCACTCTGTTCTCTGCCGTTCACATCTGCCTCGGGGACCTGTACCAGGATGGCGCGGACAAGATCTTCGCTCGCCAACGCAAGGACCCTCTGACCCGGGCCTTGGGCCGCCTTGACCGCCGGCTGCTGGACTTTTACGCCGAGCTGCACGGCGACCTGGAGCAACTTCTAGCCCGGGCCACCAGTCCCCACCAGCTGTTTCACGCCATAACCGAGGACCCGTTGGCGCGCTTGCACATGACGCGGCGGTTGTTGGAAATTCAGACGACTATCTCGGGGACTGAGGACTGAGGACTGAGGACTGAGGACTGAGGACTGAGCCGGCTCTTGTGGCGGGCGGCCTTGTTCTTGTGAATCAGGCCCTTGTCCGCCATGCGGTCGATCACCGGCATCCCTTCTTTGTATGCTGCAGCGGCCTTTTCCTTGTCACCCGCGTCAATCGCATAGACCACCTTCTTGATGCTGGTGCGCAGCATGCTGCGAAGGTGCTGGTTGTGCTTGCGGTGCTTTTCTGCCTGGCGCGCGCGCTTGCGGGCTTGGTTCGAATTGGCCAACTGATATCTCCTGGAAACCGGCGTAACTGAAAAGGCGGGTATTCTCGCCGCTCGCAGCTCTTCTGTCAACCCGAGTTCGGCCGTTAACTCGGGACTTCGACGCCCCCGGCTTGCGGTTATAATCGGGACGCTGCGGTGAGCGGCCGGGGGCAGGCCGGCTTTCCGGGTCGTCGCCATCTGCCCGCGGAGGGAAGTCCACTGGCCTCTTTGTTTCGTTCGGTCGCCACCGTCGGTTCCTATACCTTGCTGTCGCGCATCCTGGGTTTTGTGCGCGACCTCGTAGTGGCCCGCACCTTTGGTGCCGATGCCGGCACCGACGCCTTCTTCGTCGCCTTCAAGATCCCCAATTTCCTGCGGCGGCTGTTCGCCGAAGGGGCCTTCTCCATGGCCTTTGTGCCGGTGTTCTCCGAGTATCGGACGCAACGGGGTTTCGCCGAGCTCAAGTGCTTTGTCAATGACGTGGCGGGCACCCTGGGCGCGGTGTTGCTGGGCGTAACGGTGCTCGGGGTATTGGGTGCGCCGCTGGTAATCATGCTTTTTGCCCCTGGGTTTTTCGGCGAAGG
>CBDUCL010000279.1:0-3738 GCA_965365625.1 uncultured Chromatiales bacterium
TGCATAGTCAACGCATGCCTTGTATTCTGCCCTTATTAACCTTCTGCCAGCTGTTTTTACCTCTGCACAATACCTTTTTATAGCCGGATGATCTTCTTTCAGCTTGGCCAGATTTTCCCGTTCGTAACGGAGACTGGGCAACTCATAAAACAGCCGGACCCGAGCCAGTTCCTCCAGTTCCTGCGCGAGTCCGCGCAGGGCGTTGCCGGCGCTCATCTCCACCGACGAGACGATCTCCAGGTTGCAGGCCAGTGAGTCGACATCGCAGTCCCCTCCGGCCGTCACCTCAGCGGCATCGATGGACCCGGCCAGGAAGGCCAAGGCAATAAACAGCGAGGGTCGTTTCATGATCGGTCGGTTACCCCATGAGTCCGTTTCTTGCGCGTACCAGGGGGCGAGCGTTACTCGTCGTCTAGGGAGCGGCCCTGGAGCGAGCGGGCCTTTGCTTCCCGTCTTCATTCCCGGGGCCCTAGCCGATAGGTTCGGCCGTCGTGCCATAGCTCCAGACCTTGCTCGTTCTGGTAGACCCGGAGGATCACATCTTCACCCGGCGGCGCCGGCTCGGCGGCGAAATCCGCTGCTAGCGCCTGGCCCCGGGCATTCAGGCGATAGAGCGTCTCACTGAACAGCTCGTCCAGAAAGGCGTCCATTATGCGCTTGGTGGCCACCAGGCCCAACAGACCGCCAAGTTCCATATCCAGCTCGAAGGTGATCGTGGTTCCTAATCCGTCGGGTGAGGGGTCGAAACGCCAGCTGCTGTCCCACCGGCGCATTGATCCCTTTACCTGGACAAAACGCAGCCGGTCCGGTGCGAAACGGCAATCCAGGTCCATCTCGAATGCGCGTCCCCGCAGCCGTTGTCGAACCGCCACCCGCTTGCGCCCATCCCCTGGTTGCAGGGTTTTGGCCTTCTCGACGCCGGGCATCCAAACCGGCCAGTTCTCGGTATCCATGAATATCGCCCTGACCCGATCCGGCTCCAGGTCGACGCGTCCGAACTTGGTAATCATGGCGCCGAATCCCCGTCTTCGAGGGGGCACGAGAAGACCGCGCCTTGGTACCAGACCTCCAGCGTCCCTCTGCGTCTGCGGACTTCCAGAATCATACGTCGATTGTCCGCGGTGGCCGGGGGATGCGCCAGCGCACCAAGACGGGCTTCCAGTGCCGGACGGGATTCCTCCAGGACTCGGCCCAGGAGCCGGCGCGGCGCAAGCCGGTAGAAGGGCAGTCGGAGCCGAGCCTCGACCTCGAGGCCCGCCGTCCGGGTACCTCCGGTGCCGGTGGTGAGGGTGAAGGCGCCGGACAGGCCTCGCACGCCGAGCTGACCCACTTGGCGGAAGATGATCCGATCGGGGGTGGTGCAGATGAATTCGAAGGTAACCGGACGCGCGGCGAAGCGGGGCGCTTCCAACTCGACCACAGAGATATCTCCCTCATGCACCAGCACCCGGGACTGGGTCACGCCGGGCAACCAGTCCCGGTAATGGCCGTAGTCGGTAAGCACGGCATGCAGATCCTCGAACGAGGCGGGCAGCTGAAGCCGAATCCGTTGGGATCGAAACACGCCCCTTGTCCTTCAGCGTCGGTGCAGCTCGCGCCGAAACGCCGCCAGCATGCGCTCGGGCAGTTGTTCCCCTTCGCGCAACGCATCGGAGAGCGCTTCTTTCAGCGCCTTGGGCAACTGCTTGAACAATCGGTCCAGCTCCTGCTCCCGCTCCAGCTCGGTTTCCCGCGCCAGCGAGCGAAAGAAGGTTTCCATGATTCTAGCGGAATGGCCCAGGCCCTCGGCGCCGGATACGGCCAAGGCGTACTCGGCCCGCAGCAGGTCCAGCAGGCGCTCGTTGCTCACCGGCTGCCGGCGCTTTGTGGATTCCTTCTGCTCCGTTTGCGTCTCCTGGTCCGGAGGTTCTCGGTCTGTGGCCTCGGGCTCGACGCCGTCCGCGGCGTCCATGATTTCCAGCAACTGTTGCTCTACCCGGCGGAACCGCTGGGCAATCACCGGCACAATGCTCCAGGCAATAGCCGGGTGTCGCTGCACCAGGGTTCGAAAGCTGTCGCGGGTAACCAGCAGGCATTGGGTGGGCTCCAGGGTAAGCACGGAGGCGGCTCGAGGCTGATTGTCGACCAGACTGATTTCGCCGATGATGGTGCCCGCGCCGTGGGTAGCTACGGTGCGTTTTGCCTCGCCCTGACCCCGATACACCTCCACCCTGCCCGAGGTGATGATGAACAGGCCCAGGCCCGGCTTGCCTTCGTCGATGATATTGGCGCCCGCCGGAAACGCCTTGGGCAGGCAGAGCTCCGCCAGTTGCTTGATTTCCTTGGGACTGAGGCCGGAGAACAGGGGGACCTGCGCCAGCAGCGCTTCGGGATCGGCGATGCGGCGGTCAGCGGCCATACTTTTCCCTCAAAGGCGTCGCCGGGCGCCAGCTTGGCCGGGCAGGGGCCGGCAAGCCGCCGAACCGGGCGGTCGGGTTTACGGCGCTTGGCTGCGGACCCTTACCCATGGTCTTTCCGTTCCACGTACCAGAACAGCAACAACGCCACCAGGCTGTAGAACAGCGCCCCCAGCGGCCCGCTCTGGGCGGCGTCCGAACCAGCAGCCGGCAGCCGCTCGGCAACGATTGCCCCGGCAGCCAGCACCAGCAACAACCCCGCGGCCACGAACGGGAGGTTCCGGCGGTTCTTCGCCTGCGGCGGCTGCCGATACCGATCGCTGTCATGCTTGGCCGCGGCGGTCTCGGCGCGGGTGGCGTCGGCAGCCCTGCGCAGCGCCAGAGAAGCCGTATCGACCAGTTGATGCAGGTTTTCCTGCAGCTGGGTCGGGCCGAAATATTCCCGCATCCGCACCGCCCCGGCGATGATGCGCACATCGTTCAGCCCCTGCCGCAGGCCGTCTCGCTCCGGTGCGATGCGGCGGCCCTGTTGTTCCACGGCAAACAGGCCTCGGGTGAACGCCTCCATTGGCGCCTCGATCCGATAGCCGTTCTTGCGCGCCAGCCGCCAGTGCACGAACAGGGTATCGGCCAGCCGCTGACCCGCATAGTGGCGGCTCCAACCGGCGGTGCGGAATGGCTCCGCCTGGCGAAACAGGCGGCGCATCCTGGCGCGGGGTGTGGCCGAACCCGCCTCCCCGCACTGATCGAGTAGCAAGTCGCAGGCACGGTTGGGCTCGTCCTTGGCCACTGCCGTCAAATAGCGCAGCAGGTCGCGCTGGCGAGACTTTTCCAGCCGGCCGAACAGGCCTCCGGTCAGGGCGAGCCGGCCGTCGCGCAGCACCAGGACCTCCTCATCGAAGGGGCCTTCCGGGTAGACTGGGCCCAGCAGCGCTTGCTGCAACCAAGATAGGGTCAGGCGCCGACCGAGGTCGATGCCGTTGAACTGCCGGGTCCCGGCTCGGTCGCCTTCGTCCTGCCGCGCATCTGCTTCGGGCGCAACGGTGGACAACAACCGGCTGTCAGGGAAAGCGGCCGTGGTAACCACACGGGCCGAGCAGAGCCGCGGGAAGGTGGTTGGGACGACGAAGGTGCGCAACTCCTCAGCCACGGCGGCCATCCGCTCCAGGGCGGCGACCTCGGCCGCGAGATCGATGCGGCGATCCAGGTAAGCCCGGAATTCGACCAGCGCGGCGGAAAGATCCGCGGGCGCCCCGTCCTGAGCCAGCAAGTAGACGCTTGTCAGCTGATCCAGCAGGTCCGCATCCCGCTGCCGCTGGCGGTCGAATTCGGGCCGCAGGAT
>CBDUCL010000280.1:0-3666 GCA_965365625.1 uncultured Chromatiales bacterium
GCCCCAGGAATGCTCCTAATGATAGAAGAAAAGTCGAGGCAATGCCCGCTTGGCGGCGGGAAGTATCCACTTGTCGCCAGGGGATATTTCCTGGGTATCAAGGTACGCGAGGCACAACCCCCCCATCGCCTCCCCAAAAATACGTGGTTAGTTGACCCATATCAGTATTTCCCCCAACGCGAATTTTGCAAACGGGAATGATCTGGCTTACGATTTCCACCCCAAAAAAAGAAAAGCAAGCCAGCTCGCGCCGCCAGGGCGGATATTTTCGGTTACGGACCAGCGAAGGTCATTCGATCTCCCTCGGATGGGATGTCGTGGCGCCTGCGACCGCTATACTCAATTCCATCACCAAATGCGAGGGATGGGCCATGAACAGCCAGCCGAGCGAGAAAAAACCGCGGATCCTGCTCGCTTTGATCCTAGTGGCCGTTATCTTCGGTGCCGGCGCGGTATTCGCAGGGCTATTCAACACCGGCCTGTCGGCCACCAACGAAATGGCGTTCTGCACCTCCTGCCACTCCATGAAGATCGTTTTCGAGGAGTACAAGGAGAGGCCGCATTACAAGAACGCCTCGGGGGTGCGCGCGACCTGCGCCGACTGTCACGTCCCCAAGGAATTCGGCCCCAAGATGGTGGCCAAGGTAATGGCGGCGAAGGACGTCTATCACGAGATCCTGGGAACCATCGACACCCCGGAGAAGTTCGAAGCCTACCGCTGGAAGATGGCCAACCGGGTTTGGGACAAGATGATGGCCAGCAACTCCCGGGAATGCCGCACCTGCCACACCCTTGATCAGATGGATCTGAGCCTGCAGGACCGCAGCGCCCGCAAGCGCCACGCCCGTGCCGAGGACGAGGGCAAGACCTGCATCGAATGCCACAAGGGCATCGCCCATGAGGAGCCCGACGAGCCGGAAGAAGACGAGCCGGAAGAAGACGAGGCGTAAATTTGAGTTCCCGCCCGGCCATCGCCCGCCCCACCCCGATTGGAGGTTTCCCCATGCATAAGCCAGCCAGCCTAATGATGTTGCTGCTCGCCCTGCTGGTCGGGTTGCCGGTTGCAGCGGGCACCACCGAGGCGGACCGCGCATTCCGCATGGCCGCAAGCGTCGGCGATACCACCGAAGTGGCGCACCTGCTCGACCAGGGCGTGTCCGTAGACAGCGCCAACCAATTCGGGAAGACCGCCCTGATGATGGCCGTGGGGAACGGCAACCTGGAGACCATCGCCTTGTTGCTGTCCCGTGGCGCCCAGGTCAACCTGCGCACGGTGTCGGGCTGCACCGCGCTGACTTTCGCCGCCGAGAACGGCCATGCCGGCATCAGCGCCCTCCTGCTGGAGCGCGGCGCCAATGTCCACGACCGCACCCGTGCCGGCTGGGACGCGTTGATGATCGCCGCCCGCTATGGCTATTACGACATCGTCGACCAACTGCTGTTCAAGGGCGCCGACCCCAAGGCCTCCGACAAGGAGGGCAAGACCGCGATGATGCAAGCGGCGGAGAAAGGCCATGCCACGGTGGTGGGGCTGATCGCCGAGCGCGGCGCCAAACCCATTTGCCAGGACAAAAAGGGCCGCACCGCCCTGCTGTTGGCAGCCCGTGCCGGGCACCCAGAGGTCATCGCCACCCTGTTGGATAGCGGCGCGGACATAGACACGGCAGACCGGGACGGCCAGACCCCCCTGATGGCGGCCATCAGTTTCGGCCACCCGGAAGCGGCCCATCTGCTGCTGGAGCGCGGCGCTGGCGTGAATCTCGCGGACCGCGATGGGATCACCCCCCTAATGGAGGCAGCCGAAGCCGGCGAACTGGAGTTGGTAAAGCTGTTGCTAGAGCACGGCGCCGATCCCGCGGCCCGGGACAATAACCAGAGAACGGCCGCCGAAATCGCCTGGGGACACGGATATCGCGAGATCTACGATCTACTCCAGGCCGCCAAGCAGCCGCGGACCAAATAGCAACGAGATTTCGGGGGCTGGAACCTAGATTCCGGTCACCCAACGTCGGGCGCGCCCGCAAGGTTGGGGCCGCCCGTGCCCGGGCAGCGAAACTCGGGGCTTGGTTGGAGCACTGAACTCAAAACACGGCTAGGGGCCGAATCGACCGATCCCGCGCGGCGGGGACCCGGTTCGACGGAGGCACGCATCGATCGGCCCCCGCCCGGCGCTTCGACGCAGTGATCCAGCAGACCCTTGGGCGCGCTGCCGTAATAACAAAACCCGCCCTACTTTTAGGAGGTAACATGGTACACAAAACCCTAACCAAGGCCCTGTTTGCCGGCCTGGCGCTCGGCGCTTCGTCGCTGGTCACGGCAGCCGACGCCCCGGCCCTGATAACCGGCGCCAGCGACAGCATGCTCGCGCACACCTGCAACGGTTGTCACGGCATCGAAGGCGCCAGCTCCGGCCCCGCTATCCCCAGCATCGGCGGTATCTCGAAAGACTACATGATCGAGCTGATGCAAGGCTTTAAGAGCGGCGAGGTCAAGTCCACCATCATGGGCCGCATCGCCAAGGGCTACAGCGACGAAGAGATCGCGCAGATCTCCGACTACTTCGCGGGCCAGCAATTCGTCGCCGCCAAGCAGGCGTTCGACGAAAGCCAGGTCAAGGAGGGCGCTAAGCTCCACGACAAATACTGCGAGAAATGCCATGCCGAAGGCGGCACTTCCAAGGAAGACGACTCCGGCATCCTGGCCGGCCAGTGGACCCCGTATTTGAGTTGGACCATGGACGACTACCGGGCCGGGGACCGCGAGATGACCAAGAAGATGAAGAAGAAGGTCGAGAAGTTGGTCTCGAAAGAGGGCGATGCCGGACTCCAGGCCCTTTACAACTACTACGCCAGCCAGCAATAAGCGGGGAGAAGCACAGATGACGATTACTCGTAGAGGATTTATCAAAGGGGCTGGCGCGGCAACCGCGGTGAGCATGTTCGGGTTGCCGCAATTGGCCCTGGGCGCGGCCAAGAAGGTAGTGGTGGTGGGCGGCGGTACCGGCGGCGCCACCGCGGCCAAGTACCTGCGGATCGCCGATCCCAGTATCGAGGTCACCCTGATTGAGCCGAACAAGCACTACTACACCTGCTACCTGAGCAACGAGGTGCTGGGGGGCGACCGGTCGATCGACAGTATCCGCTTCGGCTACGAAGGCCTTGCCAAGCACGGAGTCAAAGTCGTGCACGACAAGGTCACGGGCATCGACGCCGGCGCCAAAGTCGTCAGCACCGCCGGCGGTGAGAAGTTCGGTTATGACCGTTGCATCGTCGGCCCGGGCATCGACTTCAAGTTCGATGCCCTGGAAGGCTACGACGCCACAGTGGCCGAGACCATCCCCCACGCCTGGAAGGCCGGCCCACAGACAGTAACCCTGCGCAAACAGCTCGAAGCCATGGCCGACGGCGGCACCGTAATTATCGCCCCGCCCCCGAACCCGTTCCGCTGCCCGCCCGGGCCCTACGAACGGGCCAGCCAGATCGCCCACTACCTGAAGCAGCACAAGCCGAAATCGAAGGTGCTAATCTTCGATCCCAAACCCAAGTTCTCCAAAATGGGCCTGTTTACCCAGGGCTGGGAGAAGCTCTACGGCTACGGCACCGACAACGCCATGATCGAATGGCACGGCGAGGCCGAGGAGGCGGGCGTAGTCAAGGTTAACGCGGC
>CBDUCL010000281.1:0-3645 GCA_965365625.1 uncultured Chromatiales bacterium
TTGGAATTCAATCTCTTAACTAATGACGGTCCGGCTCGCCGGGGGCGCCTGGAGCTCCCTCGGGGGTGGATCGAAACACCGGCCTTCATGCCGGTGGGGACCTACGGCAGCGTCAAGGCCATGACCCCGGAGGAGTTGGAGGGGCTGGGGGCCGAGATAATACTGGGCAATACCTTTCACCTGATGCTGCGCCCGGGCACCGAGGTGATTGGTCAGCACGGCAGCCTGCACGGCTTTATGCATTGGGAGCGGCCGATCCTCACCGATTCAGGGGGTTTTCAGGTGTTCAGCCTGGGCAAGATGCGCAAGATCGACGAGGCTGGGGTGACCTTCCGTTCTCCCGTGGATGGCGGAAAGGTCTTTATGGGACCTGAGGAGTCGATGCAGGTGCAGCGCAAACTGGGCTCGGACATCGTCATGATCTTCGACGAGTGCACTCCGTACCCGGCCAGCGAAACCGAGGCCCGGGCCTCCATGGAGTTGTCGCTGCGCTGGGCAGAGCGTAGCCGCCTGGCCCACGGCGATAGCCCCTCGGCCCTGTTCGGCATCGTCCAGGGCGGCGTCTATCCGCAACTGCGCGCGGCCTCGCTCCAGGGCCTTATGCAGATCGGCTTCGACGGCTACGCGGTGGGTGGGCTGTCGGTGGGGGAGCCGCCAGCGGAGCGCTGGCGCATCCTGGACTTTCTCTCCGGGCGCTTGCCGAGCGACCGGCCCCGCTACCTGATGGGAGTGGGCACGCCCGAGGACATCGTCGAGGCGGTGCGCCGCGGCATCGACATGTTCGACTGCGTGATGCCCACCCGCAATGCCCGCAACGGGCATCTGTTCACCCATCAGGGCGTGGTGCGCATTCGCAACGCCGGCCACCGCCTGGATACGGGCCCGGTGGACCCCTTATGCAGTTGCTATACCTGCCGCAACTACAGCCGAAGCTACCTGCGCCACCTGGACAAGTGCAACGAAATCCTGGGTGCGCGCCTCAACACCATCCACAACCTGGCCTATTACCAGCAATTGATGCGCGGGCTGCGCGGGGCCATCGAGGCGGGGCGGCTGGAGGCCTTCGTGCACGAGTTCTACGCCCTGCGCTCAACCCCGGTGCCGCCGGCGGGCGGGGCTTGAGCCGGGCCTGAGCCTGTATCTTTGCCTCAACTATGGCATAATCCGCCGCTTCGCGGTGCTGTCGCCGCATTGCATCTAGTTTTTGTCACGGGTGAACCAAGTATGAGCTTCTTTATTTCCGATGCCCTGGCCGAGGCCCCGGCCGCGGGTGGGTCCCAGGCCGGCCTGGAGAGTCTCCTGTTTCCGATTGGGCTGGTCATCATCCTCTACTTCTTTATGATCCGGCCCCAGATGAAGCGCCAGAAGGAGCACCAGAAGCTGGTCTCCAGCCTCAGCAAGGGCGACGAGGTCGCTACCGAGAGCGGGATCCTGGGTAAGATCATCGACCTGGGCGATAACTTTGCCCTGGTTGAGGTGGCCGACGGGGTGCAGATCAAGATCCGCCGCCAAGCGGTGGGTGCCGTCCTGCCGAAGGGCTCCCTGAAGGAGCTCTGAGCCCGCGTTCCGGGCCTCCCGCGTCGGGAGGTCCAACGCCGCCCGCCTCGCCGAAGAGTCATGCGATGAATCAATACCCCCTCTGGAAAAACCTGCTCGTGGTCGTGGTGCTGCTGGTCGGCGCCCTGTACGCGTTTCCCAATGTGTTCGATCAGGACCCGTCGATCGAAATCACCGGCACCCGCCTGGAAGCGGTGGATGCGGCTACCGTGGCGAAGGTCGAATCGGTCCTGCGCGAGGCCGGGGTCGATTTCAAGGCGGTGGAGCAGAGGGCCGACCGCCTGCTGCTGCGCCTGCGCAATTCCGAAGATCAGCTCAAGGCCAAGGACTCGCTGGCCGTCGGCCTGGGGGACAACCTCAACCAGGCCCTCACTCTGGCCCCCGACCTGCCGGGTTGGCTGCGGGCCCTGGATGCGGAGCCCATGTACCTGGGCCTGGACCTGCGCGGCGGCATCCATGTGTTGATCGATGTCGACATGGATGCGGCCTTGGAGCAGGCCCTGGAGCGCTACACCGACGATATCCGCGGTGAGTTGCGCAAGAACAAGGTGCGCTATGTCACCGTCGGCCGCGAGGCGGGCAAGATCTCGATCAAGTTCCGCGACGCCGGGGAACTGGAGCGGGCCGAGGAGGTGGTCGACGCCGAGTTCTCCAGCCTGATATTGGACACCAGCGAGGAGGGCGGCGACCTCTACCTCCTAGCCGCCTTGTCGCCGGGCGAGCAGCGCGAAGTCAAGAAGTTCGCCCTGGACCAAAACATCACTACCCTGCGCAATCGCGTCAACGCCCTGGGCGTGGCCGAGCCCCTGATCCAGCAGCAGGGCGACCGCCGCATCGTGGTGCAGTTGCCCGGGGCCCAGGACCCCGGCAAGCTGAAGGAGATCCTGGGCGCCACGGCGACCCTGGAATACCGCTTGGTAGATACCGAGCACAGCGTGCAGGACGCCCTCGACGGTCGGGTGCCGCCGGGTTCCAAGCTGTATAAAGAGCGTGACGGCCAGCCGATTCTGCTCAAGAAGCGGGTGATCGTTACCGGCAACCAGATCACCGATGCCTCCTCCGGCCTCGACCAGCGCAGCGGCTCGCCGGCGGTATTCGTCAGCCTGGACGGGCAGGGCGCCCGGCGCATGCGCAATATGACCATCGAGAACGTCGGCAAGCCGATGGCCGTGGTGTTTATTGAGAACCGCACCATCACCCGGATGGTGGACGGCGAACCGGTCAAGCGCAAGCAGCTGGTCGAAGAGGTGATCAGCGTCGCCAATATTCTCGAGCCCTTCGGCCGTCGTTTTCAGACCACCGGTCTCGACAGCACCGAGGAGGCCCGCGACCTGGCCCTGCTGCTGCGTGCCGGGGCCCTGGCCGCGCCCATCGACATCGTCGAGGAACGCACCATCGGCCCGAGCCTGGGCCAGGACAATATCGATCAGGGGTTCCGATCGGTGCTGATCGGTCTGGCCCTGGTGATCGTCTTCATGGCCTGGTACTACAAGGTGTTCGGCTTGGTGGCGGACATGGCCCTGGTGCTCAACCTGGTGTTGATCGTGGCCGTGCTGTCGATGCTCCAGGCCACGCTGACCCTGCCGGGCATTGCTGGCATCGTGCTCACCGTGGGTATGGCGGTGGACGCTAATGTGCTGATCTTCGAGCGCATCCGCGAGGAGATCCGCAACGGCAGCTCGCCCCAGGCCAGTATCAGCGCCGGCTACGAAAAGGCCTTCTCGACCATCGTCGATGCCAATATCACCACCCTGATCGCGGCCGTGGTGCTGTTCAGTTTCGGCACCGGCCCCATCAAGGGCTTCGCCGTGACGCTGTCACTCGGCATTATCACCTCCATGTTTACCGCCATCATGGGAACCCGCGCGGTGATCAACCTGATCTATGGCGGCCGGCGCCTGCAGCGTCTGCCCATCTAAGGACTTACAGCATGGAATTCTTCAGCAAGAAAACGCATATCGATTTCATGGGCAAGCGCAGGCTTGCCATTGTTCTGTCCACTGTGCTGATTCTGGGATCCATCGCTGCGCTGGTGGTGCGTGGGCTGAACTTCGGTATCGACTTCACCGGTGGCACCCTGATCGAGGT
>CBDUCL010000282.1:0-3644 GCA_965365625.1 uncultured Chromatiales bacterium
GCATGTGCCGATTCGCCGTTGCGATCGCTTGCCGAGGGGGGCTGTTGGCGACGACTGCTCGAGCCATATCGAAGCCGATGGGGCCGACCGGGCCGAGAATACGGATTGTCGACGGCCAGCGCCAGGACCTGGAACTGGCGTCGCTGCTATTGCAACAGGAGCTGGCGCAAGCGGAGCTGCACTGGGCAGCCGACGCACTGGCCTCCGCCGCAGGCGTCATTCCCACACTGCGCCGCAGCTTCCCGCAGGCGGCGCTGATCCTGTTCAGTTGCGACACCGACCCCGCCGACGACTTGGCGGCCGCCAGGCTCGGCCTCGACCTCGTCCTCGGAAAGTCCAGCGCCGGTTTCCTGCAGCTGGCCCTGGCCGAGCGGCCGGACGCCTCGCCCCCGAGGTTTCCGGAACTGCTGGCGGCGGGCCCCGAGCGCGACCAGCCGCAACGGGCCCTGGATCTCGGCGAACCCCTGAGGGAGCTAGACGCCCGGGTAATGGGTCTACAGCAGCTCGAGATCGAGCTCACGCGCGGGCTCGAGCGCCAGGAGTTCGTGATTCACTACCAGCCCATCGTGGCCCTGGATCGGGACCGCATCCTGGGTTTCGAGGCCGTGCTGCGCTGGCGCCACCCGGAGCGCGGATTGGTTCCCGCCGGCGAGTTCATTCCGGTGGCGGAGGAGACCGGGGTGATGGTGCCCCCTGGGCTGGTGGACCCTGCGCACCGCCTGCCGGCAGATGCAGCGGTGGCAGAGCGACTTCCCCGCCTGTCGGCAAATGTCGCCGAGCGTCAATTTCTCCGAGCGCCGGTTTAGCGAGCCCGACATGGTGGCGGTGGTGCAAAGCATCCTGGAAGAGACCGGCCTGCCCGCCCAGGACCTCTGCCTTGAGGTCACCGAGGGCTTGTTGTTGGACCACATGGAGGCGGCGTTGGACAAGCTTGCTCAATGGCAGCGCCTGGGGGTAAAGTTGCACGTGGAAGATTTCGGCACCGGTTACTCCTCCCTGAGCTATCTGCAGAAGTCTTCCTACGATTCCCTGAAGATTGACCGCTCCTTCGTTCGCGCGCTGGACGGCAGCGAGGACTCCAGTGCCATCGTCAAGACCATTATCGGCCTCGGCCGTCTGATGCATATCGATATCATTGCCGAGGGGGTCGAAAGCCCGGAGCAGCTCGCCAGCCTGCGGGAGATGGAGTGCCCCCAGGTGCAGGGCTATTTCTTCTCCAAGCCGCCGGCGCAGGAGAGCGTGCCGGACCTGCTGGCGTTCGGCTCCAATTCGGGCAGCGATGGCTCGAACCCCAATGGCTCGGGCTTCAGACTCCAATCCTGAGCCGGCACCGGCACCGGGTGTTCTGGCGCTGTTGCTGGCTCTGGCCTGGAGCCTGGCGGTAGTCGGCGCCAACCAACTGGCGGGGCACGCCTCCCCCTACCTGGCCATGCACGGCCAGGACCCGGTTTATTGGCAGGATTGGGGTCCGGAGGTACTGCGCCGGGCGCAGGCGGAGAACCGCCTGATCCTGATCTCCAGCGGTTACTTCGCCTGCCACTGGTGTCACGTCATGCAGCGCGAGAGCTACCAGAACGCGGCGGTGGCCGCGCTGCTCAACCGCCATTTTATTGCGGTCAAGCTGGACCGGGAACTGCACCCGGCCCTGGACGCCCACCTGATCGATTTCGTCGAACGCACCCGGGGCCAGGCCGGCTGGCCGCTGAACGTCTTCCTGACGCCCGACGGCTATCCCCTGGTCGGCCTCACCTACGCTCCGAGGGACGAGTTCCTCAGTCTGCTGCAACGCCTGGTCGCGGCCTGGTCGGAAGACGCGGAGAGGCTGACTGATTTGGCCCGGCGCGGATCCGAGCAGCGCCGGGCCGAGCAGGCCGCCGTCTACCCTGGCCCCTTGGACCGGCGGGTACTGCGGCAATCTCTGATCAGCGCCGCCCTGGCGCTGGGCGACGAGATGGAAGGTGGTTTCGGCCGCCAGAGCCGCTTTCCCATGGCCCCGCAACTGCGGGTGCTGCTGGCACAGTTGGAGGCCGAGGACGATCCCGACCTGCGCCCGTTCCTGCAGCTGACCCTGGACCAGATGGCCAAGCAGGGCCTGCGCGACCAGCTAGCGGGCGGTTTCTTTCGCTATACCGTGGACCCCAGTTGGCAGGTACCCCATTACGAGAAGATGCTCTATACCCAGGCCCTGCTGGGGCAGGTCTACCTGCAGGCGGCCCAGGTGCTGGAACGACCTGATTATCGGGCGGTGGCCCGCGATACCCTGGACTTCGTCCTGCGTGAACTCAAAGGCGCCGACGGTGGCTATATCGCCAGCCTGTCGGCGGTGGACGCCCAGGGCGTCGAAGGCGGCTGCTATCTCTGGGAGGAGTCCCGCCTGGTCGAGCTGCTGACCCCGGAGGAACTGGCCGCTGCGCGCCTGCGCTGGCGTCTGCACGGTGTCCCACCCACCGACGGCGGCTATCTTCCGGTGCTCGACCTGTCCCTGCCGGCCTTAGCCGAGCAGCTGAAAATCCCACCGGAGCGGGCGCAGAAGCGATTGGCCAGCGCCCGGGCCAAGCTGCTGGCCGCCCGCGCCCGATGCGATCTGCCCCGGGACACCAAGGTGCTGGCGGCCTGGAACGGCTTGCTGCTGTCGGCCCTGGCCGACGCCGCGGCGGCATTCGACGAGCCGCGCTACCGGGAAGCCGGCGATGCCCTGGCGGTTTTCCTGGTGCGGCGCCTGTGGGACGGCCGGCGCCTGGCCCGCAGCCCCGATGGCGAAGGCAGCGCCGCGGTCGAAGACTATGCCTATGTGGCCCAGGCGCTCTGGAACTGGGGCCGCTATCGGAACAGAGACGAGGACTCGGCGCTGGCGGTGCGCCTTGCCGCTCAGGCCTGGGAGCGCTTCTACGGGGACGCCGGTTGGCGCGGCAGCGACGAGCTGGGTCTGCCCGGTCAGGCCGAACAACCGGCCCTGGCCGATGGTCCCCTGCCGTCCCCGAGTGCCCTGCTGATCGCTTTGGGCTCGGAGATGGCCGCCGCAGGGCACCCCCCGGTCAGCGCTGAGCGGCTCGAATCGGCTCGGCAGTTGGCCCAGGGCCCTGTCCGCCGGGAGCCCTTCTGGCAGGCGGGCAGCAGCGGCCTTTTGCTGTCGTCCGCTCCCCGGCCGGCGCCGGCTCAGGTGCGGTAGCGCATCCGGGTGCCGTGCAGCAGCGAGAGGTTGATCTCCTCGGCGCTCAGTTCCGGCGGAAAATAGGCCCCGGAGATACGGGCGCCGTTGATGCTGGCCCCTTCTAGCCGGGTCTGGGAGAAGTCCACCCCCCGCAGATCGGCGTGGCGCAGGTAACAGTCGCTCATGTCCAGTCCCGCCGCATCCAACTGCCGCAGGTCCGTCCCGCGCAGGTTGGCGCCCCGCAGGTCTACCGGCTCGCCGGCGGCGCGGCGCTGGTTGAATTCGTCTACCTCTCCGTCGAGCAGAAGTTCAAGCATGGCTTTACAACCTCGATTCGATGCCAAGATTTCCGTTCACATCGATTATAAGCGGAAACGCTGTCGGGTGCCGGGGCGGAGATGGGTTGCAGCGGCGTGATTGGTGCGCCAATTCCGTCGCTGGCGGGTCCAGTCGAGCCTGTTTCCCGACAATGACATTCCTTGTCAGCGAAGGG
>CBDUCL010000283.1:0-3592 GCA_965365625.1 uncultured Chromatiales bacterium
GCCGATGGCGCTGTCATACTCGTCGGCCCAAGCGCTACCGAAAGGCAGTGCCAGTAGCAGGAGCGAGAGGAAGGCTGTTTTGATCGATTTCATGGTTTTTACCTCTTGGTTATGGAACCGGCATCCGGTCGGAGGATCCCGGGGTTCTGCAACCGCCTAAAAAAACAGTCCGCTCCGCGCCGAGCAGCGTGGACCGGACTCCTTGGCTTCAATTGTAGCCCAGTCCAGGCGCTTCGATCATGCGGGCGCACCGAGGAACGGGTAGTCGGTATAGCCCCGGGCGTCGCCGCCATAGAAACTGTCCGGGTCGGGGGTATTCAGCGGGGCGTCTTGGCGCAGTCGTTCGGGCAGGTCCGGATTGGCCAGGTAGGGTACACCGAAGGCCACCAGGTCGGCCTCGCCGGCGGCCAATTCGGCATTGGCCCGGGCCTTGTCGTAGCCGAAGTTGGTCATGTAAATGCCGTTCCAGGCGGCACGCAGCTCGCCAAAGTCGAAGTCCGGCCCGGCCAGGCCCGGGTTGTCCTTGCCCATGCGGGTGACATGCAGGTAAGCCAAGCCGAAGCGATTCAGCCATTGCACCGTCTGCAAGAAGGTCTCGCGCGGGCTGGCGTCGTACATGTCGTTGAACGGTTGCACCGGCGACAGGCGCAGGCCCACCCGCTCGCCACCCCAGACCCCGCACACCGCCTCGGTGACCTCCAGCAGCAGGCGGGCGCGGTTCTCCAGGCTGCCGCCGTAGGCGTCGACGCGGTGGTTGCTCCGGCTGCGCAGAAATTGGTCTAGCAGATAGCCGTTGGCGCCATGGATCTCTACCCCGTCGAAGCCCGCCTTTAGTGCGTTTTCGGCGCCCGCCCGGTAGCTCACGATAATTCCCGGTATCTCCTCCAGCGCCAGGGCGCGGGGGGTCTCGAACGGCTTGGGCCCTTCGTAGGTCATGGCCTCGCCGTGGGGACAGATGGCCGAGGGGGCCACAGGTTGGGCGCCGTCCGGCTGGAGCGAGGGGTGGGAGATGCGCCCGACGTGCCAAAGCTGGAGAAAGATGCGTCCGCCGGCGGCATGCACCGCCTCGGTGATGCCCTGCCAGCCCGCCACCTGCTCCGCGCTGTGGATGCCGGGGGTGGCCGGATAGCCCATACCCTGGGGCGAGACCTGGCTGGCCTCGGTGATGATCAGACCGGCGCCCGCCCGCTGCCGGTAGTATTCGGTCATCAAATCGGTGGGAACGTTGCCGGGCCCGGCCCGGTTGCGGGTCATCGGGGCCATGACTACGCGGTTCGGCAGTCGGTAGGGTCCGAGCTCCAGCTCGCTGAACAAGTCTACCGGTTTGGACATAGGGCATCTCCTGAGTATGGGGTTGTCTGGTTTCCGTCAGTCAGGCAGAACCTTAGTCGAAATTCATCGGTGGAGGCGAATTTTTCGCTCTGTTCGAGAAGCGGCAGGCGGTTTTGCGGGACATACTCTGCGGGAAGCCGATTCGGGGCCGGTCTTGAATACCGGTCGATGGTGCACCATTGAACTGCTAACGGCAGCGAAAAAATCCCTGCGAAACCATTTCCGAAAATTCTCGAGACCAATAACCGAGCCGACAACACTGACACCCATGGCAGAGATTATCGAACTGCCCAAGCTTCAGCTCAGCCGTGGCGGCCCGGACGACGTCCAGCCGGTTATTGAACTTCTGCATGCGGCCTGGCACGAGACCTACGATCGGGTATTGCCGCCCCAGCTCACGGCGCCGCGAACACGGGATGCCTTCCGGGACGAGGTCGCGCCCGGCATTGGCCGCGCCTGGCTGGCTTGGTTGGGGCCGCGGCTTGTGGGGTACATGAAGCTCACGGCGAACTGCATCGACGAACTCTGGGTAGCTCCCGGGCACCAGCGCCGCGGGGTGGGCAGTCTATTACTGGAGCAGGCGCTGGCCGACTTCCGGGCCGCCGGATACCAGGGCGTGCAAGCTGGATGCGAGGACTTCAATCGGGCGGCCTGCGGCTTTTTCGAGCGCCGAGGTTGGCACGTTATCGGCTCCGAGCCCCAGCGCCTTGCCCCGGGGCTGACCGTCGACGCTCTCGTCTACAGCCGGCCGTTGGACCCGGTTGGAGGTAAGTGATGGCCAAATCCTCTCCGCTGCCGGGGCACCGGCTTAGCCGCCTTCTGCACTTGGGGCGTCTGGCGGGCGGTATTGCCGGCGGCGCCCTGGGCGAGGGCGCCCGCCAGTTGGCCAGCGGCCAGCGTCCCAAGGCCAGCGAACTGCTACTGACTCCGGCCAACGCAATGCGGCTGGCGGAGCGCCTGTCGGAGATGCGGGGCGCGGCCATGAAGGTCGGTCAGTTGCTGTCGATGGAGGCCGGCGATTTTCTGCCGCCGGAACTCACCGCGGTGTTGGCCCGGCTGCGAGAGGACGCCCACAGCATGCCCTTCAGTCAACTGGCGGCGGTGCTCACGGCGACCTGGGGTCCGGGGTGGGAGAAGCGTTTCAAGCGCTTTACCTTCGAGCCGATGGCGGCGGCCTCGATCGGCCAGGTGCACCGGGCGATGAGCGCCGACGGGCGGGACCTGGCGATCAAGGTCCAATATCCCAAGGTGCGCCAGAGCATCGACAGCGACGTAGACAACGTGGCCGGTCTGCTGCGCCTGTTCCGACTGCTGCCGGAGGGGTTGGACCTCGGCGAGCTGTTTGCAGAGGCCAAGCAACAGTTGCACGCCGAGGCGGACTATCTGGTCGAGGCCGGCCACATGGACGCTTACCGCGAGCGCCTGGCGGAACTACCCGGCTTCGAGCTGCCGAATGTGGATTTGGGTCTGACCACCAGCGATGTGCTGGCCATGGATTACCTGGAGGGCGAGCCCATCGAGGCCCTGGCCCAAGGTCCGGCGGCGACCCGCGACCGCGTTGCCGAGCGCCTGCTGGGCCTGGCCCTGCACGAGCTGTTCGCCTGGGGCCTGGTGCAGACCGATCCCAACTTTGCCAACTACCGCTATCGGGCGGCAGACGACCGTATTGGATTGCTCGATTTCGGCGCCACCCGCAGCTATGGCCCGGAACGGGTTGATGCCCTGCGAACCCTGCTGCAGGGCACCCTGGCGAGCGACCGGGCGGCGGTGGCCGCGGCGGCAGTGGATGCGGGCTATCTGGGTGCCGACGACGACCCCAGCTACCGTGAAGCGGTGGTCGGGCTGATCCGCCAGGCCGCCGAGCCGGCCCTGCATACCGGGGCCTACGACTTCGGCAATACCGATCTGGCCAACCGCATGAGCGAGCAGGTCCTGAAGCTGCGGGTGGAGCAGCGCTTCTGGCGGCTGCCGCCTCCGGACATCCTGTTCTTGCACCGCAAGCTCGGCGGGATGTATCTGCTGTGCTCCAGGCTGAGGGCGCGGGTGAACGTGGCGGCGCTGGTGGAGCCCTATCTGGCCTGAATTGGGGCACCAGTAGGAGGCGCGCCCTCGCGCCGAAGAAGCCGTTTGGGTGGTGCCCGGCGCCCGGGGTTCTCTCAAAGTGCGGCTCGCGCCGGGGGCGGCGCTCCTACGGGTTCGGTATAGCGCTGGTAGGAGGCGCGCCCTCGCGCCGAAGAATCCGCGTGAGTGGTGCCCGGCG
>CBDUCL010000284.1:0-3539 GCA_965365625.1 uncultured Chromatiales bacterium
CCCTTTTGAACGGGGCCCTGGCCCCTCGACTCTCGGGGTTGACCCATGGCGGCGCTGCAGGCCCATTTCCAACGCGCGACCTTCCTCACCAGCGCCGGCGAAATCGCCCAGGCCCCTCCAGACGAAGGCCTCGAAGTGGCCTTTGCCGGCCGTTCCAATGCGGGCAAATCGAGCGCCATCAACGTGCTCTGTCAGCAACGCGCCCTGGCTCGAACCAGCAAGACCCCGGGCCGCACCCGGTTGCTCAACTTTTTCGCCCTGGACGACCAGCGGCGCCTGGTGGATCTGCCCGGCTACGGCTATGCAAAAGTGGCCGAGCCGGTCAAACTGCAGTGGCAGCGCCTGTTGGAGGACTACCTGGTGCGGCGCGGCAGCCTGCGCGGGCTGATCCTGCTGATGGACTGCCGCCACCCGCTGACCGATTTCGACCGCCAGATGCTCGATTGGGGCGCCCACCATCGGATCCCGGTGCACATCCTGCTCACCAAGTCCGACAAGCTCAAGCGAGGAGCTGCCAAGACCAGCCTAATGCAGGTGCGGAGGGCCCTGGGCCAGTGGGAGGGGGAATTCACGGTACAGTTGTTCTCCGCCCTCAAGCGGGAGGGGCTGGATGCGGCCTACCAGGTGTTGGCCGGCTGGCTGGCGCTGGAATAACCTGGACAAGAAAAACCCCGGCACCCAAAGGGGAAGATGCCGGGGTCAATGATCCCGGCTGGGGAAGCCGGGAGGGCGAACTGCCAAGGGAGGGAAGAGCAGTACGCACCTTGCTTGCATTTGTTAAGACGAGTATAGATCAAAAAAGTTCACACAGGGAAACCCCTAATTAAACAAAGGGATTACCCGAATAGCAAGGATAGCCCATGAGATCTCATCTCCATTGCCTTAGCGAGCGCCTTTTCCGCCTCATTGCAGTTATCCTGCTACTCGGCCCGGCAGCGATATGGGCCGACTCCCGCGGATCCGAGGAGCCGGTAGCGCCGGCCTTGATGCTGGCCGGAGTCTACCGACCGGGCATCGAACTAGACGCCTACTGGGTGAGCGAAAAGCTCGACGGGGTGCGCGCCTACTGGGACGGCCAAGCCCTGATCTCGCGCCGCGGCAACCGCTACCAGGCACCGGCTTGGTTCACTCGCGACTTCCCCTCCACCCCCCTGGACGGCGAGTTGTGGAGCGGCCGAGGGCGCTTTGAATCCCTATTGAGCTACGTACGCAAACAATCGCCGGTAGACGCGGAATGGCGGCAGGTGCGATTCATGGTATTCGACCTGCCGCAAGCCCCCGGCCCCTTCGGCAACCGCCTGAGGGCCCTGAAACGGCTGTTCGCCGACCTGGACAGCCCGTACCTGTCCCTGCTGGAACAGACCCAGGTCTCCGGCCACCAAGAACTCATGCAGCGCTTGGACAGGGTGGTGAGCGCAGGCGGCGAAGGCCTCATGCTGCACCGGGACGACGCCCCCTACCGCGCCGGCCGTTCCGGTGACCTCTTGAAGGTCAAGCCCCATGCAGACGCAGAGGCCCGGGTGGTCGCCCATGTCCCGGGCCAGGGCAAGTACGAGGGCATGCTGGGAAGCCTGGAGGTGGAGACCCCGAAAGGAAAGCGATTTCGCATCGGCACCGGCTTCAGCGACGCCGAACGCCGCGACCCGCCGCCCGTGGGAAGCCTGATTACCTACCGTTACCGAGGCCTGACTGGGGACGGGATTCCCCGTTTCGCGAGCTTTCTGCGGCTGCGGGAAGACTTCTAAGCAAGGTCCGGGGCTGGTCGAAGCAGCCTTGAGTTCGTCCGGTCACAGCCATCGACCGCCGAATGGGCCCGACCCAATTATCGACAAACCTCAGCCACCCAGGTAATCGAGGGCGCCCGGGCCGAAGCTCCGGGGCTCGATGCCGAATTCCTCGCGCAGGTCCTCCGGCCCGCAACAGTTGCCCTCCATCAGCATATCGATTTGGTCGCGGGTAATGGGAAAGTCTTCGAAGCGGTCGAGCATCCCGGCCACCAGGCGCACCGCCCAGGCCGGAGCCGGCACGGCCAGCTTGCGCGTTCCGCTGGCCTCGGCAATGATCCGAATAATGTCCTTCCAGGCCAGGCACTCGGGCCCGCCCAGGTGGTAGATGCGGCCACTGGCCTCGGGCCGATCGAGAGCGGCAACGAAGGCGGCGGCCACTTCTTCTACGTGCACCGGCGACAAGCCATAGGCGCCGGCGCCGAAGGGCAGCACCCCGGGGTGGAACAGCGGGGCAGGCAGCGGCGGGCGGATCAGGTCGCGCTGCAGTTGGGTCGCGAACTCCAGATTGCCGCGGGGATCGCCGAACAGCACCGAGGGGCGAAAGATCGTCCAGTCCAGGTCGCTGGTCTGCAAATACTGCTCGGCCATGTACTTCGTCTTCTGGTAGCCAGTGCCGTCGGCCCGTGCACCGTTGGCACTCATCAGCAGGAAGCGCCCTACCCCGGTCTCGCCGCAGAGATCGATGACTCGCTTGGCGCCCTCGAAATGCAGGGCCTGGTAGCTGATGCCGCGCTGGGGAAACTCGCGCAGAATCCCGATGTTGTAGATGGCCGCGTCGCAGCCCTGTAGACACTCGGTAACTACCTGGGTGTCGGCAATATCGCCACTGACCTGACGACAGAGCCCGGGCTGGCGGAGCTTGTCTTCACTACCGGGGCGCACCAGCACCGCGGGCTCGTGGCCCTGCGCCAGCAGCGCATCAATCAAATAGCCTCCGACAAAACCGGTGGCGCCGAAAATCGCAACTTTCATTCTTCTGCCCTCGTGGTTTGAGTCGACGCGGGGGCGCCAAACAGGCTGGCGAATACCTCGCGCCGGTAGTCGAAAATGCGCTCCAGGCTGGGCCGGATGTAGAGGCTATGCAAAGCCTCTCCGAACGGCCCGCCGGCGGCCAGGGGCAATGCATAGCGGACTCGGTCAATTAGCAGAGTTCCGCCGTCTAGGGACTCGAAACGGTGCTCGTGATACCAAAACGAGTAAGGCCCCATCAGTTGCTCGTCCACAAAACGTTCGGGCGGCTCGTAGCAGCTGATCAGGGTGCGCCAGCGCACCGGCAGGCCCATTACTCGGATACGGTAGTCGATCAACCGCCCCTGAGCCATGCTAACCGGGCTGGGGGTCAGCAGCTGGAACCCGAGTTCGGGCGGGGTGATCAGGGCCAGGTTCTCCGGCTGGGCGAAAAACGGAAACAGCCGATCCCTCGGCCGAGCCACCCATTGCTCGCCAGCCAGTTCGAAGACGCGCATCCCGATTGGCCGTCAACCGGCAGCGCAGCTACCCGCGCTACAGCGCCGCCTCAAGCGCCAGCGGGCAAACGGGCGATAGGCAGCATCGAGCAGAGGGAGCAGATGCAACCAGCGCAGCAGCCGAGCCAACCAGCGATAGCCGGGAAGCTGTTCCCAGATGGCGGCAAATCCCCATGCCCCGACCTGCCAGCGACGCTGCCCGTCGAGAACGTGCAGCCGCTCCATAGCCCGTTCCGCGCTCAGCCCGTGAGCTTCGAGGATCTGCCGGTCCCGGGTGATATCCACC
>CBDUCL010000285.1:0-3537 GCA_965365625.1 uncultured Chromatiales bacterium
CAACGCGGAGTCGGGCCCTCTGTGGGGCTCCCTTCGGGCGAACCGCTGGGCGGCCTCCGCGGCGTTGCTCCGACTCACCATAGGGGCGGCTATGGCAGCGCCGACGCGCCTAGCGGCTGACCACCCAGCGATTCGCTGAGTGAGGCTTTGTCAGGGTTCGGGTTAGTATTTGGTCAGCCGCCCAAACCGAGCGCGGCCTGGTTGCGGTGCAGGAACCAGCGCTCGATCACCAGCTGGCGGGTGGCCCAGGGGCTGCACAGGATGCGCCGTCCCACCGCCCGGGTCAGGGCGGAGAGCCAGGGCGGGGGCGGCGGTCGTTGACGCCTGCCAAAGCGTTTTTCCAGCTGACGGGCATAAGGAACTAAAGCCGAGCGGGAGTAGTCTCCGTCCGCGGTCAGGATGCAGTCGGCGGCAAGCAGGGCCGACTCGACCGCCGGGCGTATCCCCTCTCCGGACTCTGGGTAGGCCAGGCCGGCGGCATCGCCGATCAGCAGTGCCCCGGTTTGCAGCAGGGGGCGCGGCGAGTGGTGATACAAGAGGTATGCGTGGCCGTGGAAGCGCCCCGGCAGCTCGGCAGGGATACGGCCTTGGCGTTGCAGCTCTATGCAAAAACTCCGCACGTGCCGGCTCAGGTGCCGGTTATCTTCCCTGCCCAAGCCGATATTCAGGTACTCACCCTTGCGCACGGCCCAGCCGTAGCCCTTGAGGTCCGGACAGAAGTACAGTTCCGGGACCTCGCCGTCCACCGGGCAGTCGGCCTGCTGCCGGTCATCGAGGGGGAACTCCAGTTCCTTGGCGGCGACGCACAGCTCGCCGGCGCCCGGTCTGGCCCCCAAATGCCGAGCCACCGGACAGAAGTGGCCGCCGGCACCGATCAGCAGCGGAGCGCGGTAGCGTCGGTTCAGGGTCCACTGGCCCCGAGCGTATTCGAGATCTTCCAACCCCTCGCCCAACCGCAAACGGGCGCCGCTGCGCGCGAGCAGGTAGTGGTCGAATTCGCAGCGGCGGATGCCGTAGCTGACAGGCCGCGCGAACCGGGTCTCCAGGGGTTGTGAGCCGATCATTCCGGTGCGAAACCCAAGGATAGGTTGTAGGGTGCGGCCGTCCCCGTAGGCGCTCAGGTCCAGCTCCAGGCTGGTCGCCACCTCGGGCGTGACCCAGCCGGCGCACACCTTGTCGCGGGGGAAGGTCTGCTTGTCGAGCAGGGTCACGTCGAGCCCCGCCCGCATTAGCCGCCGGGCGCAGCTGGAGCCGGCCGGCCCGCCGCCAAGGATCAGGACGTCGCTCTGTTGCACGGGTCAGCTCTCGTAAATATGGGCCCGATTCCAGGGAATTGCGTTGCATTGGCTGCGGCTGAATACCACCTGGAACAGTTGCAGGGTGCCATAGCGGAAGGCGGCAACGGAGCCGGCCAGGTAGAGCCGCCAGGCGCGCTCGAACTCGGGGTCGAACTGCTCCCGCACCTGCGCGGCATGGGCGTCGAAGCGGTCCAGCCAGTGCTCGAGGGTTCGGGCGTAGTGCAGGCGCAGGTTTTCCAGGTCGAGCACCGAAAAGCCCCAGGGCTCGAACAGGGTGGTCATCTCGCTGATGGCCGGCGGCTGGGCGCCGGGAAAGATGCGGCGCTCGATCCAGCGGTTGAGACTGCCGGGGCAGTCGCGCCCGATGCTGTGGATTAGCCCCCGGCCCTCGGGTCTTAGGCAGCGCTCCATGGCGGCCCCCAGCTCGGCATAGTGGGCCGTGCCCACATGCTCCAGCATGCCTACCGAGACGAACACGTCGTAGTCGCCGGTGATCTCCCGGTAGTCGCCCTCGACGAACTCCACCTGAGCGTCCAGCCCCTCGCTACGAGCGCGCTCCCGGGCGTAGGCGAGCTGCTCGCGGGAGATATTGTAGGCACGCACTTGCACCCCGTAGTTGCGTGCCAGGTGCAGGGCCAAGGCGCCCCAACCGCAGCCTGCCTCCACCACCCGTTCCCCCGGGCGCAGCCAGAGCTTACGCGCGACATGGTCGAATTTGGCGACCTGGGCCGCCTCCAGGTCTAATTCAGGGGTCGGGAAATAGGCACAGGTATAGACCAGTTGGCGATCCAGCCACAGGCGGTAGAAGTCGTTGCCGATGTCGTAGTGGTGGTAGATATTGCGGCGCGCCCGGTCGAGGCCATTGCGGCGCAGGGTGTTGAGTCGATTGCGCAGGCGGTAGCTCAGGGTATCCGGTTGGGTGCGCATCAGGCCGGCGTAGACCAGCTCGATAAAGCGCACCAAATCCCCTTCCACCTCAATGCGTCCCTGGCTGAAGCCTTCGCCGAACTGCAATTCCGGGTCGCTCACCAGGCGATATAGTGCTCCCCGGTCGCCGATGCGCATCTCGGCCTCAGGCTCGACCCCCGGCGGACTGACCTGGCTCCCGTCCCACAGTCGGATGCGGATCGGCGGCCGGCCGAGCCCGACCAGCATGCGCTGCAGCAGCCAGCGATCGACAAAGTTGGCGTTACCTTGGGACGCCCGCCCCTGCGCGACCTGAGCGGCGTTGACCGGGCCGCGCTGGCGCGACGCGGTCATTGGTGGCTGATTCGGTTCGGACACCTCATTTCTCCTATCCGGTCAGGCGAAATTGCTTAGCCGTACCGGCTGACGGCGCGCCCCCCAGGTACCGGGAGCGGGATCGAAGACTCCGGCGCATGGGGCGCCGCAGAATTTGCAATTTCCATCCGCATCCAGATTCCAGCCGCTGAGGACGTACCAGTCGCGGCCGATTAGCAACTCGCCGCACTGGTGGCAGTAGGTGCTGCCGCCGGCGGCATCGTGCACGTTACCCGTATAGGCATAGCGCACCCCGTTGCCAATGGCAATCTTTCGTGCCCGGGTTAGGGTGGCCCCCGGGGTCGGCGGGCGGTCGCGCAGCTTCCAATCCGGGTGGAACGCGGTGAAGTGCATGGGCACCTCGGGGCCCAGTTCCTCCACCACCCAGCGGGTCATGGCGTCCAACTCCTGGTCCGAGTCGTTCTCGCCGGGGATCAGCAGGGTGGTGAGTTCGAACCAGACCCGGGTCTCGTGCTTGAGGTAACGCAAGGTATCCAGCACCGGCTCCAGGTGACCGCCGGTGAGCTTCCAGTAGAAGTCGTCCGTGAACGCTTTGAGGTCGACATTGGCCGCGTCCATGTGGCGGTAGAACTCGGCCCGCGGCTCGGGGCAGACGTAGCCCGCGGTCACCGCGACCGATTTGACGCCGCGCTCGGCGCAGGCTTGGGCGACGTCGATCGCGTACTCGTGGAAGATCACCGGATCATTGTAGGTGTAGGCGACGCTGCGGCAGCCCAACTCGGCGGCGGCCCGGGCGATGGTCTCGGGGGAGGCCTGGTCGGCCAGGGTGTCCATCTCCCGGGATTTGCTGATGTCCCAGTTCTGGCAGAACTTGCAGGCCAGGTTGCAGCCGGCGGTGCCGAAAGACAGCACGCTGCTGCCCGGGTAGAAATGATTGAGCGGCTTCTTTTCGATCGGATCGACGCAGAACCCCGACGATCGCCCGTAGGTGACCAGC
>CBDUCL010000286.1:0-3528 GCA_965365625.1 uncultured Chromatiales bacterium
GATAGCCGCTCCACTCCCCGCCCCGCCCGGCCGGAGGCACCAAGGCCAGGGCCAGCAGCAGGAGGGCGCGCCACATCGGGCTATTTCGCCCGCTTTAGGCTGTTGCGGTTGAAATCGGCATCGCCCAGACCGGTCTGGAAGCGGTAGTCCCGCCAGCTCAGCAGGGTGGTCTTGCCGGTCTGGTGGTTCTCCATGTGCATTTCGTCGGCGCGCCAGTAGCGTTCCAGGTATTGCTGGTAGCCGCGAAATATCAGGGTCTTGAGCAGGCTGTCCTTGCGGTCGTAGAACTCCACTTTTTGGACCCGGTATTCGGCCTGGTCGATCCACACCCGTTGGCGCTGGTAGCCGGAGTATCGGTCAACCGGGTAACGCTCGATCAGGAAGGCCGGCTGGCCATCCAGGGTCTCGTCGCTCAGATATTTGTAGGTATATTTCTCCACCTCCTGGGAGGCCAGATCCTCGTAGGCGAACTCGCTGCCGACGAAGGGTCCCGACTTGTTGCGGGCGGCGATGCGCTTGACCCGCTTGAGCGCCGGCAGGTAGAGCCATTGGTCGTCGGCCCCGGTCTTGTGGGCAAAGGTCAGCAGGGCGGTACCCTTGACGTCGCGCGGCCGGTCGAACACGATCATCGACTTGTCACCGTCGTCCGCCACCTCCAGCACCCGAATCCGCATGAAGCGCTCGCTCTCGCCGCCCTGGCGATTGCGCAGCAGCATCCGCATCTCGGCCTGGTAATCGCCGAAGCCCTGGTCCCGTCGGTCCGCCTCCAGAGCAATTTCCAACCCCTTTTGCTCTGGGGTCTGGGCGCACACGGCCCAGCTCAGCAGGCTAAGCAGCAGGACCGGTAATCTCTTCACTCTTGCCTCCGAATTGCAGCAGCAGGGCCGGCAGCAGCAGGAAGTCCGCCGCCAGGGCCAGGGCGATGGTAAGCGCGGTGAGCAGCCCCATCCCGGCATTGAGTTCGAAATTGGACAGCGCCAGCACCGAAAACCCGAGCACCAGCACCAGCGAGGTGACCCAGAGCGCAGTGCCTACGGTCGCAAAGGCGTGGCGCACCGCTTCCGCTACCGACTTGCCAAGCTCACGTCGGGCGCGCAGGTATTTGCTGAGAAAGTGTACGGTATCGTCCACCACAATGCCCAGGGTGATGCCGGTCACCACCGAAAGGGCGAGCCCCACCTGACCCACCAGCAGGCCCCATAGCCCAAAGGCCATGGCCAGGGGTACCAGATTGGGCAGCATACTGAGCAGGCCGATGCGCAGGGAGCGGAGCGCGATCACCAGCACTGCGGCTATCAGCAGCATGGCAAAGAAGGCCCCCTTTAGCATTGCGCGGATATTGCGGGCGCCGATATGGGAGAAGATCACCGCTGCGCTGGAGCCCTCGGCACTCAGCCCCGGCGGCAGATGGGCCCGCAGCCAGGCTTGGGCCCGGGCCTCCAGGGCCAGCATCTGGTTGGTGGTCAGATTCTGCAGAATCGCGCCAACTCGGGTGGCGGAACGGTCGACGTCGATCTGGTCGTTGAGCGAAAGACCGAAGGGCAGCGACAACTCGTACAGCAACAGGTATTGGGCCGCCAGCTCCCGGCTCTCAGGCAACCGGTACCAGGCCGGGTCGTCTCCATGCAGATTGCGGTTGAGGCGTTTGACGATGTCGGTAAGCGCGCTGACGTGCAATACCTCCGGCTGGACCCGGTACCAGTTGGCAAAGGCCTCCACGCGCTCGAGATAGGCGGGCTCGTTGATGCCACCGGGCTCCCCGGAGGGAAACGAGTATTCCACCCGGTAGATACCGGTCAGGTGCTCGGTGGCGAAGTCGGTGTCGCGGCGGAACTCGAAGCTCTGGTCAAAATACTTGACGAACTGGTCGTTTAGCTCGTTGCGCGGAATCTGGGCGATCAGCAGGAGCGTCAGCCCCCCCATGCCCCAGAGCAACAGCCGACGGCGGCGAATCACCCAGTCCGCCAGGCGCAGCATGGAGAGATTCCCCGGGGTATCGCCACGCGGCGCCCGCAGGGGCAAAAACATCATCAGCGCCGGCAGGAAGCTGACTGACAACAAGTACGCCAGGCCGACCCCGATGGCCGCCAGATTACCCAGGTCCCGGAACGGGGGGACTTCGCTGAAGTTGAGGCTGAGAAAGCCGACGGCGGTGGTCAAGGAGGTAAGAAAGATCGGCTCCAGATTGATTCGGAGGCTGTCCAGCATCGCCTCCCGGCGGCCGAGCCCATCGCGCAGGCGGTGCAGAAAATTGATGAGCACATGCACGCAGTCGGCAATGCCCAAAGTGAGCAGAATAACCGGCACGGTCACCGTTGCCGGCGACAGCAGGATGCCGAGGCGACCCGCCGCTCCCATGGTGGCCACCACCATCAGGATCACCACCAGCAGGGTAGCCAGGGTAGCGGAGACGGAGCGCAACAGCAGTGCCAAGGTGACCAGAACTATCCCGAACATCAGAGGATACAGGGTCTGCATGTCCGCCCGAGAGGCCTCGGGAAAGGCGTTGTTCATGATCACCAGTCCGGTGAGGCGGATTTCCATCTGGGGAAAGTCCCGCTCCATGCGCGCCGCCAGTTCACGGGCGGAGGCGGCAACCTTGGGCACCTCGTCGATGCGCTTGCCGGGTAGCTGAACGATGACATTGACCCCGGTCACCGTCCCATCCGGGGCGATCAGCCGGTCCAGCAGTAGGGGCTCGGCCAGGGCAATACGGCGCACCCGCTCCAGTTCGGCGTCGCTGAGGCCGGCGGCGGCCTCCACCAGCGGTTCGACGATGAGGTCGTCGCCCTCGGCGTAGCTGTGCTGGAAATTGGTCAGGGAGTCGACCCGCAGCGAGTACGGAATGCGCCAGGCCTGCTCGGTCAGGGCCTCCACCGCCGCCAGGCTGTCACGGCTGAATACCTGGCCGCTGCGCGGCACCAGGACGAACAGGAGGTTGTCGCTCTTGGTGTAGGTGTTCTGCAGGGCTTCGAAGGCCTGGAGCTGGGGGTTCTCCGGGCTGAAGAACATGCGGTAGTCGTTGTCGAACACCAGCCGCGGCAGGCCGGCCCCGAGCCAAGCTACCAATAGCAGGCACCCCAGCAACACCCAGCCGCGACGGAGCAAAAGACCCCGAAATATCTGCTCCTGCATAACCCGCTCCTGGCGCCCCCCGGAGGGGCGGCGGGTCAACCGCCGGTCAAGGCCATGATACGCACCACGTGACCGGGGTTCTCGACAAACTCATGGCGCTCCGGCTTGCGCCCGATGGCCTCGACGATGGCAGCCTTGATGGCCGCATCGTCCAGCCCCTGACGGAGTAATGGCCGCAGTTCGAGGCGGTCGTGCTGACCCAGGCAGAGGAATAGGGTGCCCTCCACCGAAAGGCGCACCCGATTACAGGTCTCACAGAAGTGTTGAGACATGGGGGTGATGAAGCCGATGCGCAGCTCGGTGCCCTTGACCCGCACATAACGGGCCGGGCCGCTCCCCACCATGGCCGCCGGCTCCAGTTCGAAGCGCGTCTCTAGGTCACGCCGCACCTCT
>CBDUCL010000287.1:0-3493 GCA_965365625.1 uncultured Chromatiales bacterium
CGCCTACCGGCGCTCCCTCGACGGACTGCGGGAGACGGTGGTGGTCGAGGGGCCCTCACCCCGGTCCTCTTCCCCGGAGCGAGGAGGAACGGCCTGGTCCGGATAGAAGCGCTCGAACAGCCGGCGGAAGAACCAGGGCAGGGCCGGGTGGATGCGGTAGTAGCCGCCGCCCAGGGCCTCCAGCAGGCCGAGGCCGGCGGCCCGGTCCAGCAGGCCGGTCAGCCGCTCCCGCTCCCAGCCCTGGAGCGCGGGCAGGGACCAGTCGGCCTCGGAAAGCCCCATCATCTGCAATGCCCGGACATCCACGAAGCCCTGGAAGAACACCAGCAAGGCCAGGATGCGCTGCTGTCCTTGGTCGAAGGCCCGCTCGAAGCCGTACGCTAGGGAGGCGGCCAGGGAGCGGTCGCGGCGCTCGCTGGCTTCGTCGGCGAAGCCGGCCTCGCCGGCCCGCAGCCGGTCGACGAAGGCGGCGATGGCCTCTCCGGTGGTGCCGGGTTGGCCGAGCCCCTCGGCCAGGGCCTGGCGCACCACCACCAGCAGGGTCAGGGGGTTGCCCTCGGTAAAGCGCAGCAGGGGCCGCCAGTCGGCCAGGGCCAGGCGCTTGCGCTGCTTGCGGGCCAGGGCCTCGGCGAAGGCGGCCCGTTCGGCCATGGGCATGGGGGGCACCTTGACCCGGGCCGGCAGGTCGCCGAGCCAGGGGCGCTCGTCCCGGCGCGGTCCCCTCCGGGAAGCCGGCCACCGGTTCCAGGTTGTCCCAGATCCAGAGCACGGAAACTCGCTCCAGGGTCCACAAGGCCCAGCGCCTGCGCTCTTCCACAGCGGTGAGCGCACCCCAGTTGACTATGCCCTGCTGCTCCAGGCTCGGGCCGAAGACTTCGCCGAAGTCGCTTAACACCTGGTACAGGGGCTTGTAGCTCTCGAAACCGGTGAACAGCACCGGCCCGCCCTGCAGGCCGCCGGTGTCGTAATACCAGCGGGCGAATTCCGCCGCCGCGGCGGTCTTGCCGCTGCCGGCATAGGCGTGCAGCAGCACCACCCGCTCCCGGTCGAAGGCCCGGTCCAGGGCCAGCAGGGTCTCGTCGCGGCCGATAAAGCCGATGTCCGGCGGCGGCGGCAAACCCTGGAGCGCGCCCCTAAGGGCGCCCGGCTCTTCACTGGCGGCGCCAGGGCCGCGCTCCAGGGTCAGGTTCCAGCCTTCGGTTTCCAGGGCACGGGGCAGCAGCCGGATGGGCGCAGCCTCGAACACCACCGGCACCGTCCAGTCCTGCAGCGGGATCTCCTGGTAGGCGATGCGCCGCCGGGGTTCGGCGTGCAGCTGGCGGCGGCCCTCGCTGACCGCGGCGCCCAGGCTCAGGCCCCGCACCAGGTTGCGGTAGAGCTCGTAGATAAAACGGGTGGCGGTGACCACCCAGAGGTTGTAGCGCATGGCCACCACCCCGGCCACGCCGGCGTCCATCACCTCCTGGGCCAGGGAGCCGAAGGCGCGGTCGGTCCCCGCCTCGGCCGGGCCGCCGAAGGCCTGGGCGGCGAAGCCGGCGGGCGGTTCGGCATCCGCTGCCGCCGGGGCGGGCGGCTCCGGGTTGTCGGGCGCTTCGGCATGGGCCGAGCGGCAGGCATTGAGCACCAGCACCGGCGCGCCGGCCTTGGCCAGCAGGCCGCCCAGTTTGGAGCCGCTAATGAAGTCGCTATTGGTCTCCGAGGCGGGGTTTTCGAACAACAGAAAGCCCTGGGGGCCCGAGCGTCCGGCATCGAAGCGCAGGGCGTCGAGGTCGCTCAGGCTGGCCTTCAGGGCCTCAGGGTCCGCATACAGGCCGTGACCGTCGAAGTGGACCAGGTGGAAAGGCTGGCCGGCGTTCTTGGCTTCGTGCAGGCGGCGGCTCAGCTGTTCGAAGGTGGGCGGGCGCAGCACGTCCAGCTCCACCTGACGGCGGGCGTCTTCGTTGAGCCCGCGCACCAGTTGGCTGGCCACCGAGCGGAAGGGCACGTCCCGGTCCTCCCGCGGGCGGCAGATCACCAGCAGGATGCGGATGCGCTCGGCGGGCTCGGGGACCTGGGGCTGGCGGTCGGCGTCGCGGTGGCTGCGGACGAATTCGGCCGCTTCCAGGGCCAGAGGCGTCTCGGTGACCGGGTCACGCAGCAGCTCCCAGGGCAGGGCGGTGGCCGCCGTCACGCTGGTGGAGACTTCGATCCGCAGCTCATTGAGCCGCTCCTTGGCCCGGCCCCACCACTCGATCATCTTGCGGCCGTCAAACAGCTTTTCGAACAGTTCCCGGCCGATCTCGGCCATGCGCTGCTCGGTGCGGGCGGCGATGCTGGGGTTGGGTTCGAACGGCTTGTCCAGGTAGTCCTCCAGGTACCAGCGGATCGCCTCCTGATCGGCGGGGGCGAGCTGGAAGTCGAAGTCCTGGGTGTGCTCCAGGGTGAACAGGTCGCTGGAGACGGTGATCCGGTAGCGGCCGGGGCCCAGTTCGGTCTGTTGCAGGTGGAGTCTAGGCATGGTGCTTCCCTGTCTATGGGTCTGGAGCGCGCGCCTCGGCGCGCTTGTCGCCTTGGCTCAGGCCGTCAGGCCCGAGGGCAAGTCTTCGGGTCTGGAGCGCGCGCCTTGGCGCGCTTGTCGCCTTGGCTCAGGCCGTCAGGCCCGAGGGCCTGACTCCAATGGGCTCTACTCCTCCGAGTTTGACTGCAACAGCTTTTCGAGCTGCTCCCACTGGCTGCGGGCGTCGGCACCGGTGGTCCGCTCCAGTTCCGCAACGAGTTCTCGGCTCGCGGCTTCCACCTGGTCCGGGTCGAGTCCGTGGGTGGTGGCTTTGCGGTCGACCCAGTCCTCCACCCGGCGGCGTTGCAGCTCGGAGTATTTCTTGGCGGTGGTCAGCCAGGGCAGGCCGATTTCCATCAGGATAAAGCGCACCAGCGGAAACAGCAGCACCAGCGTAGCCATCTCGGTGACGGGGCCGAAGCCCTTGGCGGGGGCGGCCTCGGAGGCGCGCTGCAGGGCGTTGCGCACGCTGTCATGGCCGCTGAGGAATTCCTGAAACTCCCGTGATTGCATGTCGCTCCCTCAAGGCATTGAAAACTTCGATGATTGTAGGGGTTCTTGGACGGTTGCGCAGCATTGGTCATTATGTGAAGCTGCTGGACGCCGCCGGCGAGACCGTGTTCGAACTCGGCGATTGCCGGCTCGAATTGGACCTCTTCCCTGTCCGGAAGGCATGGCCACGGGTGCGTCGGGGTGTTTGCCCGCGCGGTCGGGATCGAATCAAAATCAAGCTGAAAATATCGAGGAACACCATGAAAACCACCATCCGTTTCGGCCTGCTCCTGGTGCTGGCCCTGGTCAGCCTGCAAACCCTCGCCGGGGACCGGTTCCGCGTCGCCTGGTCCCACTACACCGGCTGGGAGCCCTGGGGCTACGCCCAGCATTCCGGCATTTTGAAAAAATGGGCGGACAAGTACGGGATCGAGATCGAGCTGACCCTGGTCAACGACTACATCG
>CBDUCL010000288.1:0-3472 GCA_965365625.1 uncultured Chromatiales bacterium
GCCAGCGCCTGTGCATTGCCCGCGCCCTGATCCGCCGCCCGCGGCTGCTGATCCTCGACGAGGCCACCAGCGCCCTGGACCCGGCCAGCGAAGCCGCCCTGTGCGCCACCCTGGCCGGGCTGCGCGGCCGCTTGACCGTGCTCGCCATCTCCCACCAATCCGGACTGGCCGCCATCTCCGACCGCGTACTGCGGCTGGAACAGGGCCGGCTGCTGCCACAACCCGCCCCCGCCGCCCATCGGCGCACCGCGGCCTGACGTATCGACCGAGAACCAACGCCATGAAACTCTATGCACATCTGATTCAATCGTCCGCACTCCGCCTCTGGGGCCTGACCCCGGGGCAGCGCCTGCGGCGCCAGCTGGCCCAGTTGGAGGGCATCGACTGGGCGAACGACCTGGAAACCCTACCGGCTGACGCCGAGGCGCTGCTGCTGCGTGGCGACCAGCTTTACGACCAGCGTATTCTGGCGGGGCTGGCCGAACGTTCGAACCTGCTGGTGTTCGACCACACCGGCACTCGCCCGGTGGCCGCCCGGGTAGCAGCGGCCGCCGCCCCCGGGCTGCGCGCCCTGCTCGCGGGGCAACCAGGCGCCCGCTTGCCGCCAGGCCTGCGCAGTGTCACCCCGGCCGACCTGGACTCGGGCTTCGACTCCAAGCTGCGTAAGCTCAGCCCACCCCGGGTGCGGCCGATCGATGCAGCTGGACGCTCCGCCCTCGAACGCGAGCTGTTCGACGATGCCTACAAGGGCATTACCGACCTGATCACCAAATGGCTGTGGCCGCTGCCCGCCCGCTGGGCCACCCGAATGTGCGTGCGCCTGGGCATACGCCCGAACCAGGTTACCGCCTTGAGCTGGCTGCTAGCCCTGTTGGCGGCGCTCCTGTTCTCGGTGGGGGAGCTCGGTTGGGGCCTCGTGGCCGGCTGGCTGATGACCTTTCTCGACACCGTCGACGGCAAGCTGGCGCGGGTGACGCTGACTTCCACCCGCTTCGGCAATCTGTTCGACCACCTGTTGGACCAGATCCACCCGCCCTTCTGGTACCTGGCCTGGGGCCTGGGGCTGGCCAGCTACGACCCAGGCATTCCCGGCCTCGGACTCGGGCTCAGCATCGGGCTGATCTTCGGGGGCTATATCGCCGGCCGGCTGGTGGAGGCGGCGTTCCGGCGCTGGCTCAAGGCGCCCTTCAGCATCTTCGCCTGGCGCCGCTTCGACTCCTATACGCGCCTGATCACCGCCCGGCGCAATCCGAGCCTGATCCTGCTCAGCGCGGGAGCGCTGGCCGGGCGTCCCGACCTTGGCTTGGCCGCGGTGCTGGCCTGGACCCTGGGCTCCAGCGCCTTGTTGCTGCTGCGCCTGGGCCTGGCCTGGCGCCAACGCCAGCGCGGCGGGGAACTGCGCAGCTGGCTGCGGGAGATCGGCGACCGGCCTCAGGGCGACACCCTGGCGCTGCGCTGGTTCGCCGATCGCCGGGCGCCACATCGCGCCTGACGGTTAAGGAAGGAGCGGCGCGGGCTCAGCCGGCGGCGGGGAGCGGTGGTGCTTGCGGCGACGCCGCTCCCGCAGCCACTCCAAGGCGGAGACCGCCAACCAGGCGTACAGGGTAACGGCAAAGAACAGCCCCATTCGCACCGCAAAGGCGGTGTAAACGTCCTTGCCAGTGTCACTGTCCTCGACCGCCGGACCCAGCATGATCAGCATGGTCACCGCCACATTGAGCCAGAAGGAAGCCGGAAAACGGCTGGCGAGCAGGCGGTAGAGCTTGGCGGAGAAATAGATGCCGACCAGCAGGGTGAGCCAGAAGAACATCCACAGGTTGGTGCAGATGCCCAGCGAGGCCCACATCAGCACCGCAAAGCAACCGCCCAGGAAGGTGGATCCGATCAACTCGCGCCCGGCACTGCGCGCATCGACCAGAGAGCTCTGCTGGCTGAGCGATACCGTCTTCATAATCGTGGCCAGGTACATCGCCGGGTTGCTCAGCGCCACCAGGTAGACCGGCAACAGGATCAGGGTGCCGCGCAGGGCGATCCACTTGGAGTCCTCGGCCCCGGGTTTCGGGGGCGGTCGCTGAGCCGGACCGGGATCTTCCGGGAACCAGGGATAGACCACCCACTGGGAGACGACCGCGATGATCATGCCGATCACCAATGACTGGATCACGGTGGTGGCCAGGACGTAACTGGCCAGGCCGGCGGCGGAGATCAAGGCTACCCCCACCGCCAGTAAGGCGCCCACCAACCCCTTGCCAAGGTGGACGGTGAGATAGAAGCTGAGGTAGATCCCGAGCGCGGCCAGCATCACACCGGTAACGGGATAATGGATAAGAAACGGGATCAGCAGCAGGCCGACGCCAGTGGTCAACAGCAGCAGCAAGACCAGACCGGACAGCGCCTTGAGCCCCAGGGGCGGGCCTGGGGTAGCGGTCATCATGAAGGCAAACACCGGCGCAATGAACGGCAGCGGCACGGCCAGGGCATAGGCCAGGGCGAGCGAGGTGGACAGCACCGCGCTCAAGCGAAACACGCGCCGGGCCTGGAGATGCATGCTCAGAGCCCTGTCTTAGTACGCATAGGAGAGCCAGCTAAGCAGCCGAATATAGGCCTTGCCCAGGACGCGCAGCAGCCCCCCGTCCTCGGTGTAGGCGATTACGTCGGCCTGGCCGCCGACCCGGACCTGCTCGCGCAGCCGTTCGCTCTGTCCCGGGTCGAAGCCGATGATCACGGGAAAGCGCTGGGATTGCCGCAGCCAGTCCCGGTTGTTCTGAATTGTCGGCAGGCCGCCCGGCGGCGGGGGTTGGCCGGCGCTCACCCCGAGGCCGATGCTGCGCACATGGCCCCTGAGCACCTGCCCCGGCAGGGCATCGATAACGATCTCTACCGGGGTGCCGACCTGCATGTGGCCCAGGTTGTTCTCGGTGAACTCGGCGTTGATCCAGACGTCGTGGATGGCGATCAGGGTCATCACCGGACTGCCGGTGCCGGCGTACTGGCCGACGTCCGCGCGCAGGTCGGTGATCACCCCCCGCGATGCCGCCCTGACAATGGTGTTGCTCAGGTCCAGCTCGGCCTTCTCCACCGCGCTCTGGGCGGCCTTGAGCGTGGCGTTGTCGTCCTCGTCGCCGCCCATCTGCTCGATTGCGCGCTGCACTTCCGCTTCACTCGAGGCCACTCCGGCCCGCGCCTGTTCCAGGGTGGCGCGGGCGATCTCCAGGCGCCGCACCGATATCGCGCCCGGATCCTCCCGGTACAGCCGCTCCTGGCGGTCGGCGTCCTGCTGAGCCTTGAGCAAGTTGGCTCGGGCACTGCGCAGATTGGCCCGGGCAGACTCCACCCCGGCACTGCCCGCTCCGACCTGGTTACGCGCGTTTTCCAGGTCGGACTGGGCGCGCCTCAGCGCGATCTCGTACTGGGAACGGTCGATCTCGAACAGCGGATCATCGGCCTGCACCTCCTGGTTGTTCTTGACCCA
>CBDUCL010000289.1:0-3451 GCA_965365625.1 uncultured Chromatiales bacterium
ACCATTTGCACTATTTCCCAGCTTTGCTAGGCTCAGCACATGGCTCGACTTCCAAGGATTATCGTTCCAGGCGTCCCGCACCACGTGACTCAGCGGGGCAACAGGCGCCAGTGAGTTTTCCTGGAAGACGATGACTACGCGCTCTACAAGGATTGGCTAGCCCAGTCTTGTCGCTCGAATGGTGTAGAGGTCTGGTCCTATTGCTTGATGCCGAATGTTCATCTGATTCTCCTACCTTCAGACGATACCGGGCTGTCTCGGGCTGTCGGCGAAACACATCGTCGTTACAGTGGGTACATCAATGCACGACTACGGGTAACCGCTCATTTGTTTCAAGGGCGATTTGGATGCGTGGCAATGGATGAGTCTCACTTGATGGCGGCTTTTCGCTATGTTGCTTTGAACCCCGTCAAGGCGAAATTGGCTAGTACAGCTGTTGATTGGACTTGGTCCAGCACGCCAGCACATTTCAGGAGGACGGACGACGGCTTGGTCACCGTAAAGCCGCTTCTGGATCGCGTCGAGCGGCTCGATGAATTTATGGATATGGCACCGGACCCAGAACTTGAAACCGCTTTGGCAAAGGGGCAAACCATAGGGCGCCCGTTGATGGGTGACCAAGCGCTAGCGGAACTCGAAAAGCGCCTCGGTCGCCCGTTGAGGCCCAGGAAGCGTGGCCGCCGCGCTTCCCCCAAGAATCATGTCAGACAACTTGAATTAGTGTAAAAGGTAAAGTGTCACCGTATACCCGTATACCCAGCGGCCTCGGTACCTTCGGCAAGACCGCCGACTGGCGCAGTGGCTTCTAGAAAAGCCCTTGGGAGCGCCGATTTATTACGGTTTCCTAGCCCGATAGAGCTAGCACTTCAGGTGTATTGTTCGAGTTCCAACGCAGATCTATGGTTATTCCAAGCCCGGATCATTATCCATCTCCATCTGATCGCCGAAAAAGGAATAACAACATGACCCAGTTTGCATCCGTGCCAGAAGTCGAACCAACCGCTCATGCGCTGATTGATTCCGTGGTGAAAGATCGTTTCAACCACCACCTCCAGAATCGCAATTACGTGATCATGCTCACGTCCGGTCTGGATGACGGGGGAAAGCGGGCTACCCTCGCGTTCTCGGCTGCTTGCTCGGCAAGGGCCATGGAATTTAAGACCCAGGTATTCCTCATCGGCGACGGCAGCCATTGGGCCTACGAAGGCAGTGCCGACGGTATCCGCCAAAAGGGATTCCCGGCGTTGGAAGATCTGGTGCAAAGCTATTTGGAACTGGGCGGGCAGATCTTCGTTTGCTCGGCATGCGACAGCGTATGCACCCTCCCTTTGGACGAGCACGATCGGCCCCTGCAAAAGCGCGCGGGTATCGAAGCTAGGGGACTGGCCAGCATTCTCTCCTACACCGTCGAGGGCACGTCGGTGACTTTCTGAGCCCGACTGGACAGCCGGCGCGAGGGCGCGTTTCGGGACTACAAAAACGAAGGGTCCAGGAAGCACTGGGCCTATCCCTTGGGGGATATCCTGGATAGCGCCCCCCCATGGGCTAGCTTTTTTTGTTCAATGGACATGGTTATTTCGACCGGCCAGCCCAGCTGTTCGGACCGACTAAGTAATTGCATCCCGATGTAAGAGGAAAGGATCCAGCCGCCGCAGGGGAGAGCAGCCGGGCGTCGAGCCCGAGGAAGGCTACCCAGGCTTGCTGCGATCCTGCTGCTGGGCGGCGACGCCAAACACCGCCCGTTCTGGGCGGGCTCCCGAACCCGCTGGCCACCAAAGACGAAGTGCTGGCGTTCGTCGAAGAATTGTTGGACAACGGGTTGCTGGCGCTCGGCGGCACTGAGCCGCAGCAGTAGATCACGCCGACCCATCGGGTACGCCGGTCCGGAGAAAGAAGGTTCTTACCCGGCTTCGCTATGCCTTCACAGCACCGGCGTGCACTGCCTCGCGCAGGCACGGCGCATTGCTCCGCGCCCGACATCGCCGGTAAACTGCTGGGCATCGAGAGCGCGGCCTAGCTTGAGCCCAGCCGCCGGTCGGCGGCAGGCGGACGGCGCTCGTCCCGGCGCCGGTTGTTCGGCGCGATTCCGACGGTCGAATCCCCATGCCCCAAGACACCCATATCTCCCTGGCCCACGGCAATGGCGGGCGCCTGATGCGGGAGCTGATCGACCAGTTGTTCGCGCGGCACCTGGGCAATCCGGAGCTGGACACCCACGCCGATGCGGCGCTGATTCACCCGTCCCCCGGAGAACTCCTGTTCACGACCGACGGCTTCACCGTTCAGCCCCTGGAGTTCCCGGGCGGCGATATCGGCTCCCTGGCGGTGCACGGCACCGTCAACGACCTCGCGGTGGCCGGCGCCCGGCCCAGCTACCTTGCCCTCAATGCCTTTATCGAGGAGGGCCTGGAGTTGGCCCTGCTGGATCGAATCCTGGCGTCTCTGGCGCGCACCGCGGCGGCGGTCGGGGTGCGGGTAGTGGCGGGGGATACCAAGGTGGTGCAGCGCGGCCAGGGCGGCGGCCTCTACCTGGCCACCACCGGGATCGGGGTGCGCGAGCCCGGCATCGCGCTGGGCCTGGACCGGGTGCGCTCGGGCGACCGCATCCTGGTGAGCGGCCCGGTGGGCGACCACGGAGTGGCGGTGATGCTGGCCCGGGAGCAGTTCGGCATGCGCGGCGAGCTGCGCTCGGACGCCGCCAGCGTGGTCGGCCTGACCCAGGCCCTGCTGCCCCTGCCCGGCCTGCGCTTTATGCGCGATCCCACCCGCGGCGGCCTGGCTACGGTAATGCACGAGATCGCCCTCGCTCGGGGCCTGGAGGTGCGGCTCGACGAAAGCGCGATTCCGGTGCGCGACCCGGTGCGCTCGGTGTGCGAGATCCTCGGCTACGACCCCCTGTTCCTGGCCTGCGAGGGCCGGGTGGTGGCGGTGGTGGCCCCAGAGCAGGCGGAACAGGCCCTTGCCGCCTGGCGCGCCCTGCCGGAGGGGCGCGAAGCGGCCCTGCTCGGCGCCCTGGCGACCGGCGATCCGCTGGTGATCCTCGACACCGAACTCGGCGGCAGCCGCATCCTGGAGCAGCTCGAGGACGATCCCCTGCCGCGGATCTGTTAACCTGAGGTTCCCGGCATTCAAGGGAACCAAGGCCCCGAGCGACGCGCCACTGCTGCCCATGGATATCCCCGGAATCTTCCAGTCCGCTCGCCCCGAGCTGCGCCTCCCCACCGCCTCTCCGATCCGCTCGAGCGGCAGCCGGTGGGTGACGATCGGTTCGGCCTTCACCACCCCGCTGTGGAGGTAGTCGATCGCCAGCGGGTAGCAATCTGCGTTCACGGGCTGACCCGCCAGGGGCGCGATTTCGACTTTCTAGCCCAGCGGCTGGTGGCGGACGGCTACCGCGTGCTGTGCCCGGATATTGTCGGCCGCGGCCAAAGCGACTGGTTAACCGGCAATA
>CBDUCL010000290.1:0-3386 GCA_965365625.1 uncultured Chromatiales bacterium
ACCGAGACCGGCTTCACCTCGCGCATGATCTCCAAGTACCGGCCGGAGTGCCCAATCCTGGCGATCACCGCCTCCCGCACCCAGGCCCGGCGCCTGGCCATGAACTGGGGCGTGATCCCGATCCTGTATGCGGGCGAACGCTCCGACGAGGGCAAGATCGCCTTCGCCTTGGAACGGGCCAAGGCCCTCGGCTATCTGCGCGTCGGCGACGTCATTGTCGCCACCGCCGGCCATCGGCAAACCGCCGGCGGCACGGACTTGATTCGGGTGATTACGGTCGACGAAGAAGAGGGAAGTGAGGCGTTAGCCGAGGCCTAGCCGGCACGCCGTCGGCTGTCAGCCAACTCTCCGGGCCAGGCGCCAGCGGCCCCAGGCATTGCATTCCCACCGCAATTGCCGCTACCTTACCCAGCATCGGCCCGGCACCGGAACTCACTGCCGGGGTCAAGGTCTCTTTACTGAACCCAATTCTTCCTATCGATAGAGAATTCCGATTATGCATCTCCGATCTGCAATCACCGGCTTTGGCCTGCTGTTTCTGTTGAACTTCGGCGCGGCGGCCCTGGCCGAGCCCGCGGAAGGCGTCCAATTCGAGCGGGTGGAGCCGCCCGTAGCCACCGAGACCGGAGACCAGGTCGAGGTACTGGAGCTGTTCTGGTATGGCTGCCCCCACTGCTACCACCTGGAACCGGTCATCAAGCCCTGGATCGCTTCTCTGCCTGAGGGGGTGAAGTTTCGGCGCATGCCGGCGGTGTTCGGCAATCCCCTGTGGGCCCTCCACGCACGCGCCTTCTACACCGCCGAGGCCCTGGGGGTGCTCGACCAACTTCACGAGCCGCTGTTCGATACCATCAACAAGTACAAGAACCCGCTGAAGGAGGAGGCCGCGATCGGCCAGTTGTTCGCCCAACACGGAGTGGATCCGGCAAAGTTCAGCAGCACCTTCAACTCCTTCTTCGTCGACACCAAGGTACGGCGCGCCAAGGCCTTGTCCAAGGCCTACGGAATCACCGGAGTGCCCGCCTTGGTGATCAATGGCGAGTACCGGACCGCCGGCGCCGCCGCTGGTGGACAGCAGGAGATGCTGCAAGTGGCCGATTACCTGATCGCCCGTGAACGCGACGCCGCCCGCCTGGCGGCCAACCCGGCACCCGCGACTGCCGCGGACTGAGGCCACTGATCCCGACCGACCCAACCAGGGAACCTGCCATGACCAGCAATCTGATGATCCTGCCTAGTAAGGACTTCGATCGCATCCGCCTGCTGCGGATCCCGGAAGACTTCGAGTCCCACGAGGTGTTCCGCCATGCCACCGGCCTGATCGCCGAAATCGAAGAGGCCAACCCCGACTACACCTGGGAGCAGATTGTCGAACAGCTGGAAGACCATGGCTTCGAAGCCGAGGAATTCGTGCTCGGGCCGGCCCTGGATTGAGCGACCCGGTCGCCGCCTGGCGGCGGCGCTGCTGCTGGCCCCGAGCCTGGCGCTGGCCGCGCCGGGGCTATTGGAGTATCGGCCGCTGACCGAGCGATGGGTGACCGCCCAGCTAAGCGCGTCACTGGGTCCGCCGCCGGACCTGGATCGCATCGCCTCCATCCTCTACGGCCTGGTCACGCCACCCCTGGCGGCGCCGGTTCCGGCCCTGTTGGAACAGACAGCAGAGCTGCTGCGCCGACTGGATTATGCCAGCCTCGACTGCGGCCAGCGGGTCAACCTGCGCTTTATCGCCGCCTTCCTGCGCCAGGGAGGGGCGGGGGTGGATCCCCTGCCCGAACCGACCGGCTTCGATTGTGCCCGCGGCGCCAACCCCACCGACCTGGCCAGCGAGCTCTATTTACGTTGCCGCTTCGGCGAACCCCCGCCACCCCAGGCTCGGGAACTGGCGCGGCTGGAGGGCCTACAACGACCGGACGGCGGTTTCGGCTGGGGCAGTGGTGCACAGCGATTTTATCTGAGCAGCCACGCTGTGTTCGCCCTGCACGCCTGCGGTGGCGAGCCGCAAGCACTGCGGCGCGGCCAGGGCTACCTGCTGGCACAGCTGCCTCAGCTGCAACGGCTGGGGTGTAACGATGGCCTGCTCGAGGCCCTGCTGATGCTGCGCAAGATGGGGGTGGAGGTCCCACGAGAGGACGGATACCTGAATTACATCCAGGCCCGTATCGGCGCCGACGGCAGCATCTGCCGGTTCCAGCATCCGGGCTGCCGCGGCGACTGGCACGCCAGCGCCCTGCTGCTGGCGCTGCAACAGACGCTGAGCGCCCGTCCCCCTTCAGGTCAAACCCGGCCCGACTCCGCCGCTACGGCAGGAGCGGCGCCGTGAGAGGCGAACTCCCGGCGCACCGGATCGAGCCCCGGCCGGATCATGCTCAGGATGTATTGGATCCCCGGCTGGACCGCCCCCGGGCCCGGGGTATATTCCAGCAAGGCCGCCAGCAGGTGCTGGGGCTCGATCGCGGCCGCGCCGGCGAAACCTTCGGCCAGGGCCAGCACCGCCGGGATGTAGGGGGTCATGCAGGGCTCGGAGGCTACCGCCCCCCCGCCCCCGCAGGCACCCCGGAACCAACCGCAATAGGCGGCCTTTACCCCCTGGTAGGCATCCGCATCCGCCGCGAGCAGGCGCTGGCGCAGGGAACGGCTCAGGGGACCGCCCGTCGGCTCGGCTCCGAAGTCCACCAGAGCGAACAAAAGAAAGCTTGTAGTCAGCGTTGGACAGCCCGCTTCGCGGGCCGCCTCCAGCGCCCGCAGACACAGAAGTCGAGTCTCGCCGGCGAGACGAAACCGTTCCAATTCCGCCAGCGGCACCAGGGCCGCTCCCGCTGCTGCTGTTGTCCTGACCATCTTGCGATCCCTCAAGTCAGCCCCGAGCATCCCAGACGCGGGGCGCATCCGTTGTGATGCCGGCATATTACCAATGAAGCGGGAACACTGCTGCGCCGCGACGCACAATATTGGCGCCCAGGGACTCGGCCTGCGGCGTGGTCAAGGTGGGGCGTGAACTTCGGGCTTTTGGCCGACCTCGTGCTCTGGGCCCATTTTTTATGGGTGGGGTTCATCTTGTTCGGCCAGGCTGCGGTAATGACCGGCTGGGCCCTGGGCTGGCGCTGGACCCGCAACCTCTGGTTCCGGTTGGTGCATCTGGCGGCGATGCTGCTGGTGGCGGCCCAGGCCTGGCTCGGCATCGCCTGCCCACTGACCCTGATCGAAAACCGATTGCGGCTGCAGGCCGGAGACGCCAGCTACCGGCGAAGCTTTGTCAGCGACTGGGCGGAGAGACTGTTGTTTTACGATGCCCCGGATTGGGTGTTCCTGTTGCTGTACAGTCTGTTCGCCCTGCTGATTGCCCTGACCTTCGCCGCCTACCCCCCACGGCGCCGATGACGGCACCG
>CBDUCL010000291.1:0-3306 GCA_965365625.1 uncultured Chromatiales bacterium
AAGGACTTGGAGCGCAATGTCTTGATCGTCGCCCAAGGCCACGACCACCCCCTGCTCTACCATCCAGGGCTGGAGGCCGCTCAATTGCACTGGGTAGCCGACGCGCCTCCGGGCGAGCCGCCGCTGGAGTGCCTCGCCCGCATTCGCCACCGCCAGCCGCCGCAGGCCTGCCGCATTCTCGAATTCGATGGCGACAGCTGTCGAGTGCGTTTCACAGAGCCCCAGCGCGCCATTGCCCCCGGCCAGTCCATCGTCTTCTACCGGGACGACGAATGCCTGGGCGGGGGCGTCATCAAGAACGCCCTGAATTAGGAAGAATCGCCCCCTATGCATTCCGAATCCGACCGCATCCTGGCCCTGGCAGGTGTCTTTCAGGGCGCTGCCCTGGCCCAGCAGATCGGCCGCAAGGGCCTATGCGACAGCCAGGCCATGGAGGCCAGCATCTACAGCCTGTTTCAGATCGATGCTGCCGACGTGCTTGCGGTCTACGGCGGCCTGGCGGGTCTGCGAAGCGGCCTGGACCTGCTTTGCCGCCAATTCGAGGGCGGGACCAGCCGCGACCTGGAACTGACCCGCCACGTTATCGCCCTGCTGGCCCTGGAACGCAAGCTGGCGGGGCGCCCGGAGATGCTCGAGCGTATCGGTCAGGGACTGGCGCAGGCCGGCGAGCGTCTTCAGCACTTCCCGATGCTGCACGCCAATATCCTGTCCCAGCTGGCAGAGCTCTACAGCGACACCATCAGCCAGATTCCGCCGCGCATCATGATTCGCGGCGAGGTCTTGCACCTGCAGAACCCGGATAACCAGCACAAGATCCGCAGCCTGCTGCTGGCCGGCATCCGCTCCGCCATGCTCTGGCATCAGCTCGGGGGACGCCGGCGCCAGATCCTCTTCGGCCGGCGCCGCATCCAGCAGCACGCCCGCGCACTGCTGGAACGAGCCCGGGCCGGGGACTGAGCCGCCAATCGGTTCATCGCCAGGCACGAGAACCCTAACCCCAAAGGAGTCACCCATGCACAAACCACACCGAATCTATACCTGGATCGCCCTGCTCTTGCTTGCCGCCCCGGTGGCCTGGGGCGCGTCGCTGGAAGAACTCCGGCAGCAGGCCGAGCAGGGCGAGGCCAAGTCACAGTACCTCCTTGGTCTGCGCTTCGAAACCGGCAAGGGCGGCGTCGACCGCGACCCGGCGGAGGCCGCGAATTGGTACCGCAAGGCCGCAGACCAGGGCTATTCTCGGGCCCAGACCAACCTTGGCAACCTGTACCGAGCTGGCCGTGGGGTGTCACAAGACTACGGCAAGGCGCTGGAGCTTTACCGCCAAGCCGCGGCCAAAGGCGACACCAAGGCGCAGATGAACATCGGCATTATGTATCTGGAGGGCAAAGGGGTGCCCAAGGACACCGACCAGGCCCTGGAATGGCTGCGAAAATCGGCAAACCAGGGTGACACCCAGGCGATGAACCATCTGGCCAGCATGTATCTCACCGGCCAGGAGGTTGGCAAGAACTACGACGAGGCGATGAAATGGATGCGCATGGCCGCCAACCAGGGGGATCCAGTGGGTCAGCATAGCCTAGGCCTGGCCTACTACTACGGTCAGGGGGTAGACAAGGACCTGGCCGCCTCCGCCCGATGGCACCGCAAGGCGGCCGAGCAGGGGTACCCCCCGGCTCAGTACAGTCTGGGGCTGCGTTACGCCAAGGGCAAGGGGGTGCCTCAGGACTACGGCGACGCCTTAGACTGGTACCGAAAAGCGGCCAAGAAGGGGCATGCCGGGGCCATGAACAACCTGGGACTGCTTTACCGCAAGGGTCAGGGTACCAAGCGGGACTACGCGAAGGCCCTAAAATGGTTCACCAAGGCCGCCAAATACGGCTTTCCGCCGGCTGAATACAATTTGGGGAATATGTACCTCAAGGGCCGGGGGGTTGCCAAGGACCCCGCAGAGGCCCGCAAGTGGTTCCAGAAGGCCGCCGACAAGGGACACAAGGGGGCGCAAAAAGCGCTGAATAAGATGGATGGGTGAATGGCCACCGACCTCCGGCACGGAACCGCTGTGCCGGCGTCAGTTAGCCGCCCATACCTGGCGGTTTCGGCCGAATCTCAGTCCACGAAAACCTTGCTCGGCTCCTCCCCGGGCTCGTACATGATCGGCTGGCCCAGCTCGCTCAGGCTGAACAGCTCGAACGCGCGATGTCCATTGTAATCCAGTACCCGCAGATCGTCCGACTCGTGCAGATCATTCAGCACCACCTGGTAATGGCCACCGTAGCGCTCCTGTACCCGGTCGATCGGCAGTTCGTAAGCAATGAACTTGTCGATCCCCTTGGCCTTGAGTTTGCTCAGGAACACCGGGTCCTTGGGGGACTCGTGGGACGACAGGACCAGCAGCGGGCTGCTGCCGGTAATCAACATGAGTGCTTTCATCGCGGTCTCCTCAGGAATCGGGACCGGTGCCGAATGGAACCGCTTCCCGTTTTCTAATCCTCGCTACCTACATAGTAGCAATCCGGAGGCGCCGCGGGGACCCGTATCGCGCCTATCCGACCGATACCGCTCGATGACCCGGCAGGCAGCAGGTTTCAGGCGTCGCTGCGGCGCGCGGCGGGAAACAGGCGGAAGAAGTTGTCGCGGGTGATCTCGGCCAGTGCCTCCGGCGTCAGGCCGCGCAGTTCGGCCAGGCATTCCGCGACCTGGCGCACATAGATCGGCTGATTTGGCTTGCCGCGGTGGGGCACCGGGGCCAGATAGGGGGAGTCGGTTTCGATCAGCACGCGCTCCAGAGGCACCCGGCGCGCGACCTCTCGGAGGTCCTCCGCGCTGCGGAACGTCAGAATACCGGAAAACGAGATATAGAACCCCAGGTCCAGCGCCTGCCGGGCCATCTCCCAATTCTCGGTGAAACAGTGCATGACGCCGCCGGCGGCCTCGGCCTGCTCCTCGCGCATGACGCGGATGGTGTCCTCGCGCGCGTCACGGGTGTGGATAATCAGCGGTTTGCCGCAAGCCTTGGCCGCAGCGATATGCACCCGAAAGCGCTCGCGCTGCCACTCCAAGTCGCCATCGCTGCGGAAATAATCCAGCCCGGTCTCGCCAATGGCAACGTTCTTGGGATCGGCGGCCAGTTCCACCAGCTGCTCTAGGCTGGGCTCCCGGCCGGTTTTTTTGTTCGGATGGACACCCACACGACAAATAAATCCTCGCAGGTCGGGAAGTTGGATGTAATCTCATGACAGGCCGAATCGAAAAAATAGAAAAACATGATATTTTTGAACTAAAAAGTAAGATTCTTGCATCTGGTTT
>CBDUCL010000292.1:0-3204 GCA_965365625.1 uncultured Chromatiales bacterium
ATCGTGAATCGTTGTTGTTCGTTGTTGTTAAGCCTTGCGCCTTGCGCCTTGCGCGAGCAGGGTACTACCGGAGCCCGGACTTGTGGTCGATCTGGGGAAAACGCCTGAATGCGCGCTCATACCGAGCGAAGCGCCTAGCTGAGCATCGCAGAAAATCTGCGAGAATAATACCCCGACAAAATGCATGCCAATCATGAAATAACAGTCTTTCACAAACCGATCGTCCCACTTGGCAAATGGACGTTTCATGGTGCTTTCGGCGGCTCGAAACCGCTCCATTCGGCTTTTGGAGGCACCATCAACAGAAGATTCGGCGCACCCTCCAGCCCCGGCCGCAGCGACCGCGAAGCGGCGCATCTGCGCTCAGTGTGTCCGCGCTCCCGCCAGGTAAGGGCCAGCGGATTCGTCTACACTCGAACTGACCGGTACCGCACGAGGTTTCCCGCTATGTCTCAGTCGGTTAGCGAGGCGGTCGACACAACCGCCCCGGCCAATGGATGCCTCCGAGATTTCGACGGCATCCAGCGCGTATTCTACGACGGCTACTGGATAAAGTACTACGCGCCCCCGGCGGACACTCTGGCGGCCAAGAAACAGCTCATCCAAGCCCTGACCCGACGCCTGTTCAACCACGTCGAGCACGGGATCAATATCCCCGGTCGGCGATTGGAAGAGGCGCGCAGCGCATACGAGCAGGAGACCGACCCCGCCCGCAAGCGGGTCAAACAGGCGATGCTGGCCGGCGCCTATTTCAATCGCGCCGCAGACATCTTCACCAAGCTGGTGGAGTTGCAAGAGCTGGGGGTGGCGATCAACCAGCGCAACGAGCTGATGCGCGAGTGCGGCCAGTGCCTGTTGCATGCCCTCGACCTGGGTAAGGCGGTGCGCCACCGCAATGGCGACGAGAGCATCGACGAACTCTGGGGCGAGCCCTTCAAGGCCTTTACCATCCCGATCCAGGACTTCTACAACAGCCGTTATATCAAGATCGCCCAGACCATGCGCGACATCGACCAGATAGCCGGGGGCCTGGCCGATACCCTCGCCTGCTGCCCTTTATTCGGCGACATCGCTCCGCTGGTGCGCGAACTCGCCGAGGCCGCCAAACGCAAGTGCGAAACCCTGCGTACCGACTCGGTGATCTTCGATGTCTGGCCCCGCTTTGTGGTAGCGGGCGACCGAATGACCGAGTTCGCAGAGACGCTGGCGGCAAACACGGAGGGAGAAGCCACATCCCATATCGAGGAAGGGGCACAGCTGATCCAAGACGCAAAATCCTTGCTCACCCACATTACCCGGGCCCGGGTCGCAATGCCCAAGAGCAGTGCCGATTTCCTCGCCCGCTGTGAACGCTTCCGCCGCTCTGTAGGTTGATCTCCCGCTCGAAGCTCGATGGAGCCGGCGACGACCTATAGTGCAACAATGTGTATGCTAGGCCTGTCCAGAAAGGGAATAATCCCTCGCGCAGCCCTACAGCACGCCAACCATGTCATCTCGACGCCCTGCAGCCCGTTCCAAAGCGACGACCCGCCCCGCACCGGCACCAAAGGTCCAGACCCGGCAGCTCGCCGCCCTGCTGTTGGCAGCCCTTTCAGGCGCCGCGGTGATGGTGGTCGAGTTGGGGGTCGCCCGCATCCTAACGCCCGTGTTCGGCGGTTCGATCGCGGTCTGGGCCATCGTCATTGCCACCACTATGCTGGCTTTGGCCCTGGGCTATTCGGTCGGAGGCTATTTGGCCGACCGCTGGGGCGGCATCCGCGTCGCCAGTCTGGCGGCTGGGTTCGGTGCCCTGTTGTGCGCGCTGACACCCTACCTGCGCCGCCCGCTGATCACAGCCGTCGTGGAATGGCCGACCCTGACCGGCACCGCCCTGGCCACCCTGGTGCTCATCGCCCCACCCTTGTTCTTCCTAGGCCAGGTGTCCCCGGCCCTGATCCGCGGCCTGGCCGACACCCGGCGTGCCGGAGTCGGCGGTACTGCCGGCAAGGTCTACGCCATCTCCACCGTTGGCAGCCTAGCCGGCACGCTGGGAGCGGTGTGGCTGTTCCTGTATTTCCCCATGGCGCTGGGATTCGTCGCCACCGGCCTGCTGCTGGCTTTGCCGTTGCTGCGGTTGAACCCCGCCATCGGCGCAGTCGCGGCCCTGGTGACGGCGGGACTGCTGATACCCAATCTCAGCGAAGAAACCTCGGGGCAGACCGCCTTCAATAGCGATGGCCGGGAGGCCCGACTGGTCGCCAAGCAAACCTCGGCTTACGGAGAGCTGCGGGTAATAGAGCTCGACGACCGTTACCGTTATCTGGTGGTCAACGGCACCGACCAAGGCGGCATCTCGACCGCCGACGGCACCTCCGCCTACGACTTTGACGACGGCCTGCTGGGCCTGGGGCGCCTGTTCGTTCACCAGCCCCGCGACGCGCTGGTGATCGGACTCGGCGCCGGACTGCTCAGCCGCAAGCTCGAGGCTCAGGGTGTGCGGGTCGATACTGTGGAACTAGACCCGGCAGTGGTGCAGATGGCGCGCCGCTACTTCGGTTTCGACGGCCATGCGACGGTGGCCGACGGCCGTCGCTACCTGCAGCGAAGCCGGGCAAACTGGGACCTGATTCTGGTGGATGCCTTTCTTGGCGGCAATCCCCCTTGGCAGCTGTTCACCCGCGAGGCCTTCGCCCTCTACCGCAGCCACCTGCGCCAGGGTGGAGCGGTCGTACTCAATCTGATCGGCAGCCACTTGGACCCGGCTCAACGGCCGGCCCTAGCAGCGGTAGCGGCCACCGCCGAGGCCGAATTCCCGCATGTGGAGGTCTACCCGGACCCCTGGGTAGGCGACGACTACCCCACCCGCAATCTGTTCATCGCCGCCGCCCGGCACCCGCGGTTGCGTCCCAAGGCTTTGGGTCGGCCGGGCTCCGCCAACACCTTGGACCAGGCATTGGCCCGCTCCCGGGCCCTGGCTGGGGCCTCCGCCGGGGGCCGTATTCTGAGCGACGATGCCGCCCCGCTCGGCCCTCTTACCCGCCGCACCAGCGAGATCCTGCGCTCGCGAACCCTGGAATACCTGCCGATGGACGTGCTCTTCTTCTGAGCAACGCTTCCAGTCATAACAACCGCAGCGCCGGCCTCAGGCCACCTTGCGCTGTGGGTCCTCGCCCTCGGCCTGACCGCGGGCCGGGCGTAGGGGATCGGCACCGATGGTGCCCACCA
>CBDUCL010000293.1:0-3186 GCA_965365625.1 uncultured Chromatiales bacterium
GCCGCGCAGGTGATTGACATAGGCGCGGTGGCTGCCCAGGTTGACCGAAATCGGCAGCGGCACCGGCACCATCCCGGCGTACTGGCAGGCGAAAAAGAAGCGCACGAAGTCCGCATCGGTCTCCGCGATCAAGGCCACCCGGGCGCCGGGGCGGGTACCCAGGCCGAGCAGGCGCCGGGCCAGGCCGCGGGCCTGCCGGCGCAGTTCCGCATAGGGCAGTACGCACTCTAGTTTGCCGCGCCCGGAATAGAAGTTCATACCGGTGGCGCCTTGGGCGGCGTAGTCCAGGGCGGCGGTCAGGCTCGGGAAATCCGCGGCGCGGAACGCCAAGTCCTGCGTGGTTGCTGTCGCTTTCATGCTTGCCTCCAACCTTCGTAGTTAGCGGTTGGCCGGCGCGCTCCGCTCGGGGCGGGGGTGCGGCTTGGCCAGCCTGTCGCAAACAAGCCTATGGTCGGAAGCCGAAAAACCTCTTATCCAGCCGAGCCAAGTTGTTATCCCGAAATGATATTTCGCTTCAGCCGCAGGTTTTTCGGCGCAATCGCAGCGGTGGGATAGGGATCTGGCGCCGAGGGATAAGCGGTCTAGCCGATTCGCGGGGTAGGCTGATTTCAGGTCGACGGGGCAGCCGTCTCAAGGCAGTCCCGCTCTGAAAGGGCTCAATCGAATCAGGAGGCACTATGAAAGCGATCATTCTCAGCGCAGGGCGGGGTAAACGCCTGGCCCGGGCCAGCGGCGAAGGGCCGAAGTGCATGGTCCCGGTGCAGGGGCAGCCGCTGATCGAGTGGCAGTTGGATTCCTTGGCCCGCTGCGGTATTCCCCGCGCCAGCGTGGTGCTGGGCTATGGGGCCGATAAGGTACGGCGGTTGCTGTCGGCCAGACGCCGGCCGATCCGCGTCGACAGCCGCTTCAACCCCTTTTTTGCGGTGGCCGACAACCTGGTCAGCTGCTGGATGGCGAGGGACTGCATGAACGAGGATTTCGTCCTGATCAACGGCGACACCTTGTTCGAACCGGCGGTGCTGCAGCGGCTGCTGGAGGCGCCCCCGGCGCCGGTTACCCTGGCGGTGGACCACAAGGCCAGCTACGACGCCGACGACATGAAGGTGCAATTGGCGGGCGACCGGCTTTTGGCCATCGGAAAGGATCTGGCCCCGGAGCGGGTTGACGCCGAGTCGATCGGCATGATTCGCTTCCGCGCCGCCGGTGTCGGCTGGTTTCGCGATGCCCTGGAGCGGGCGATGCAGGACCCGGCCGCTCTCGGGCGCTGGTACCTTTCGGTGATCGGCGCCATGGCCGAGCGCGGCCAGGTGCGGGTCCAACCCGTGGCTGGCCTCGACTGGTGCGAAGTGGACTACCCGTTGGACCTGGTGCGGGCCGCGCGCATGCTCGGGCGCTGGGTCGATCCGGGCTTGTCGCGGGCCGGATCGGCTTGAAACCCAGCTTGATTCGCGGCCAGTCGCTGTCCATTATTGAAGGATGGTCTGCGCCCGCCTTCCCGGCGGGCGCCTCTGCACGGTGGACTAAGCGGCCCCTATGCATTCATCCCTGCTGGCATCCAGCACCTTGGTGGTCTGGAAGGCGTACGAAACGTACGGACTCGACGGTCGCGAGCTGTTCCAGCGCGCCGGGTTGGACCCGGAGCAGCTCGACGATCCCAATGCCCGCTACCCTTACGAGGACGTACGCCGGCTCTGGGAGCTAGCGATCGAGGGCAGCGGCGATCCCTGCTTCGCCCTGGCCGCCGCCCGCCAGTGGCACCCGAGCAACTTTCACGCCCTGGGCTATGCCTGGCTCGCCAGTCCCAGCCTAAAGGAAGCGCTGCAGCGGCTGATTCGTTACTTTCGAGTGGTCAGCACCGACCCGGAGGAGCTGGCGTTGGAGGAACAGGCTGATACCTATCGCTTCGTGATCGATACCGACTCGGCGGTCTATCGCTCCCTGGACGAGGAGTACGATTTCTTTCTCGCCATCCTGCTCGATGCCTGTCGCCTTTCTCTGGGCGAGGAGTTCTTCCCCCGGCGGGTGCAGTTGCAGCGCCCGCGACCGGCTTGCGCCGATCGCTATCAGGCGTTCTTCGGCGGTGAGTTGGAGTTCGATGCCCCCGAATACAGCCTGCACTTCGACAAGCCGGCCCTGGAACGCCTTTTGCCCACCGGCAACGCGGAGGTGGCGCGGGCCAACGATCAGGTGATCATGGCCTATCTCGCTCAGCTCCAGCGCAACGACCTGGTAATGCAGGTCAAGGTCGCCCTGATCGATCGGCTGCCCTCGGGCCCGGTGTCCAAGGAGCAATTGTCCGAGGCGCTCGGCGTGAGCCTGCGCACCCTGCAGCGCAAGCTGGCGGACGAGGGCACCAGCTTCAAGCAGCTGCTGGACGAAACCCGCCGTGATCTGGCCGAGGGCTATATCAAGAACACCCAGGTCTCCATCGGTGAGATTACCTACCTGCTGGGCTTCTCCGAAGTGAGCAACTTCAGCCGCGCCTTCAAACGCTGGACCGGCCTGGCCCCGGCGGAGTTTCGGCGCAGTTGCACCGGCTAGTCGGCCCGCCGTACGCGGCATTGGACAATGTGCAGTCCGATCAGCCGCGCCACCAGTACCGCCAGATACACCTGGCCCGCCATCGCCTCGGTGGCGGACAGGGAGCGGGCGGGCCGGGACAGGGGGGTGATGTCGCCGTAACCCAGGGTGCTTAGCGTTACCAGGCTGTAGTAGAGGAATTGGTCGATGTCGGCGAAGTGGGGGCCATTGGAAGCGGCGGACATCTGGAGACCGGCGAAGGAACCGGGTTGGATCATCTCCAGGGCGCTGTAGCCCAGGGCCCAGACCAGGCCGATCATGATGTAGCCACAGACAGCCCCGAAGATCTTGTCCACCCCGACCCGCTCCTCACGCATTACATAACCCACCACTACCAGGGTGGCATAGCCCAGAAACAGCAGATCCAGCAGGCAGCTGGTCAGGACCACCCGGCGGCCCGGCAGCAGATAGGTGGCGATATCCCCTGCCAGTGCCAGCGCCCCCAGCGCCAGCGCGCCCCAGAAAAGGCGCCGGGAGCGGCTCATGGCGTAGATGCTGGCGAGCAGCACCCCCCAGAGCACCAGGTCGAGGCTGGCCAGCCCCAGCAGGCCGCGGTCCCAGAACGGGTAGGCGACGAGCAGAAACACCAGCACCAGCAGCAGCAGA
>CBDUCL010000294.1:0-3161 GCA_965365625.1 uncultured Chromatiales bacterium
TCTACGGCGATGAGGTCAAGTTCGGCGGTGGCAAGGTGATCCGCGACGGCATGGGCCAGAGTCAGCGCCCGGCCGCCGAGGTGGTGGATCTGGTCATCACCAATGCCCTGATCCTGGACTACTGGGGGGTGATCAAGGCCGACGTGGGGATCAAGAACGGCCGCATCGCCGGCATCGGCAAGGCCGGCAATCCGGACGTCCAGCCGGGGGTGGACATCGTCATCGGCCCCGGCACCGAGGCCATCGCCGGCGAGGGGCAGATCCTCACCGCCGGCGGCATCGATGCCCATATCCACTTTATCTGCCCGCAGCAGGTCGAAGAGGCCCTGATGTCCGGCGTCACCACCATGCTCGGCGGCGGCACCGGCCCGGCCACCGGCACCAACGCCACCACCTGTACTCCGGGGCCCTGGAACATCCGGCGCATGCTCCAGGCCGCCGATGCCCTGCCGGTCAACCTGGGCTTTCTCGGCAAGGGCAATGCCTCGCGCCCGGAACCCCTGTCGGAGCAGATCGCAGCCGGCGCCATCGGGCTGAAGCTGCACGAGGACTGGGGCACCACCCCGGCCGCCATCGACAACTGCCTGACCGTGGCCGAGAACTTCGACGTCCAGGTGGCCATCCACACCGATACTCTGAACGAATCCGGCTTTGTCGAAGACACCCTGGCCGCAATCGGCGACCGCTGCATCCACACCTACCACACCGAGGGGGCCGGCGGCGGCCATGCGCCGGACATCATCAAGGCCGCGGGCTTTTCCAATGTGCTGCCCTCGTCCACCAACCCGACCCGGCCGTACACGGTAAACACCGTGGACGAGCACTTGGACATGCTGATGGTCTGCCATCACCTGTCGCCCTCGATCCCCGAAGACGTGGCCTTCGCCGAGTCGCGCATCCGCCGCGAGACCATCGCCGCCGAAGACATCCTGCACGACCTGGGGGCCTTCTCGATGATCGCCTCCGACTCCCAGGCCATGGGCCGGGTGGGCGAGGTGATTACCCGCACTTGGCAGACCGCCCACAAGATGAAGGTGCAACGGGGCAGCCTGGCCGGCGACCCGGCCGAGCACGACAACCTGCGGGCCCGCCGCTATGTGGCCAAATACACCATCAACCCCGCCATCACCCACGGCCTGGCCCACGAGGTGGGCTCGGTGGAGGTGGGCAAGCTGGCGGACCTGGTGCTTTGGAAGCCCGCCTTCTTCGGCGCCAAGCCCAGCCTGATCATCAAGTCCGGCATGATCGTCGCCGCACCCATGGGCGACCCCAATGCCTCCATTCCCACCCCACAACCGGTGCACTATCGCCCCATGTTCGCCGCCCTCGGCGGGGCCCGGCACGCTACCCGCATGACCTTCCTGTCCCAGGCCGCGGTCGATGCCGGGGTGCAGCGCCAGTTGGGGCTGGAATCCCTGATCGGGGTGGTGCGCGGCTGCCGCGGCCTGCGCAAGGCCGACATGCGCCTCAACGACTGGCAGCCGAAGATCGAAGTAGACCCCCAAACCTACCAGGTGCGGGCCGACGGCGAGCTGCTGACCTGCGAGCCGGCAGCGGTGCTGCCGATGGCCCAGCGCTACTTCCTGTTCTGAGAAACGAATGCCGATGATCGAGCTTACCCGGCGCCTGGAGCCTCGGGAAACCGGGGCCGAACCCCAGGCTAGCCTGACCCTGCCCCTGGAGAAGCGCATCCGCAGCCGGCTGCGGGCGACCCTCGACGACGGACGCGAGGCCGGAGTGTTTCTCGACCGCGGCCAGGTGCTGCGCGACGGCGACCTCCTGGCCAGCACCGACGGCCTGGTGGTGCAGGTGCGTGCCGCCGCCGAGCCGGTGTCCGAGGTCACCTGCCCCGATCCCCTGCTGCTGGCCCGTGCCTGCTACCACCTAGGCAACCGCCACGTGGCCCTGCAGATTCGGGAAGGCCGACTGCGCTATCAGCACGACCATGTGCTGGACGAGATGCTGCGCGGCCTGGGGCTGGAACCCAGTTTCGCCGAAGCCCCCTTCGAGCCCGAGCCCGGCGCCTACGGGGGCAGCGCCCATGGTTCGGCGCAGGGCCATAGCCACCACACCCATGCCCACTGACCCCCTGGGCCGGCTGCGCCTGCTGCAGCTGGCCAGCCCGACCCTGCCGATCGGCGCCTTTACCTATTCCCAGGGCCTGGAATGGGCCGTGGAGGCGGGCTGGGTGAACGACCTGGACAGCTTGAGCGACTGGCTCGGCGGCCTGATGTACGACAGCCTGGCCCTGCTGGAACTGCCGATCCTGGCCCGCCTCTACCGAGCGGTCGAAGACCGGGACCCCCGGCGTCTCCGCCACTGGGGCGAACGGCTGTACGCCAGCCGCGAGACCCGGGAACTGCGGCTGGAAGAACGCAACCGAGCCAGGGCCCTGACCACCCTGCTGATCGACCTCGGGATGGAACGGGCCGCCGACTGGCGGGCCGAACTGGCCCTTTGCCAGGCCGCCCCCCACGCCTTGGCCAGCGTGCACTGGGGCATCGCCCTCGAAGACAGCGCCCTGGGCTATGCCTGGGGTTGGCTGGAGAACCAGGTCGCGGCGGCCGTAAAATTGATCCCCCTGGGCCAGACCGACGGCCAGCGGGCGCAACTGCAACTGGCGGAGGCCCTGCCGGCCCTGGTCGACCGGGCCCTGGCCCTGGCGGATTCAGACATAGGCGCCGGCGCCCCGGCCTTGGCCATTGCCAGCGCCCGGCACGAGACCCAATACACCCGGCTGTTTCGTTCTTGAATCGCGCCAGTGGACCCAGCTTGAGGCGACGCAGGAAGCCCGAAGCTTGCACGGAGAAAAGCGTTACCCGGTAGAGTGGAACAAGCGCAGCGGTTCCACCCTACCCCCGCTGGCTGTTAGCGAAACCGCTGCGCTTGTTCCGCCCTGCGAGCTTCGGGGCACCGGCATAGACCCGCAACAACGCTTTTTAGACTGAGGACCCCCTCCATGACCACCAATAAACCTCCTCTTCGCGTCGGCGTCGGCGGCCCTGTCGGCTCCGGCAAGACCGCACTGCTGGAGCTCTTATGCAAGGCCCTGCGCGAGCGCTACGAGCTGGCGGTGGTGACCAACGACATCTACACCCAGGAAGACGCCCAGATCCTGATGCGGGCCCAGGCCCTGCCCTTCGAGCGCATCCTCGGGGTGG
>CBDUCL010000295.1:0-3127 GCA_965365625.1 uncultured Chromatiales bacterium
GCCGATCCTGGGCATGTACTACGGCCTGCATGAGTGGACCGCGGCCGTGACGGGCGGGGTGGTCGACGCCCGCTTCATCGCCCTGGTGGACACCGCCCTGGAGTCGCCCCTGGGCCAGATCGCCATGATCCCGATGCTGGCCTGGATCGCCAACTCCGCCCCGAGCCATCTCAAGGCGACCTTCTTCGCGGTGATGGCCTCGTTCACCAACCTGGCCCTGTCGCTGTCGCAGCTCGGCACCAAGTATCTGAATCAGATATTCACCGTCACCCGCGAGGTACGCGAGGGGGCCACCGGCGCCTTGGTCACCCCCGCCGACTACAGCGAGTTGGGGATGTTGTTGGTGACGGTTACCCTGCTCAGCTTCGCCGTACCGATGCTGGCCATTCTGTTGGTGCGCCTGTCGCCTTTGCGCAGCGCTTGAGGTTCGCGCTCGTCTTGCCATATCGCCGTTCATCGTCCTCAATAACAAGGTAGGGCCGCGCGTCGGCCCTGATCCGGGCGTTGGACGGCTAGCGGAGCGGTGATCGAAGATGGGCGATAAGACGAATCGGCCGATCCGGCCGGAGCGGGAGGCGACCCGCACGGGCATGAGTGCCGAGACCCTGCAGCGGGCATTTCTCGACAACCTCTTCTACCTGCTGGGCCGATTTCGCGATGTGGCCAGCCCCCACGACTACTACATGGCGGCCGCCTATACGGTGCGCGACCGCATGCTCGAGCGCTGGATCAAGACCGCCCAGACCTACAAAGATACCGGCGCCCGCACCGTCTGCTATCTATCGGCCGAGTTCCTGATCGGCCCTCAGCTGCGCCAGAACCTGGTCAATCTGGGCATTTTCGATGCCGCCGCCGAGGCCGCCGGTGGCCTGGGTTTGGACTACGAAGCCATCCTGCAGCAGGAGGAGGAGCCGGGGCTGGGCAGCGGCGGCCTGGGGCGTCTGGCGGCTTGCTATCTTGACTCGCTGGCCACCCTGCAGATCCCGGCGATCGGTTACGGCATCCGTTACGAGTTCGGCATCTTCGATCAGGAAATCCGCGACGGTTGGCAGGTGGAGGTGAGCGACCGCTGGCTGCGCAACGGCAACCCCTGGGAGCTGGCGCGGCCGCAGCTGCGCTTTCCGGTGCGCTTCGGCGGGCACACCGAGCAGCGCCGCGGCGAGGACGGCCGGCTGCGCGTGCACTGGGAGCCGGAGCTGGTGATCAACGGTACCGCCTTCGACACGCCGGTGCTCGGCTATGGCGTGCCCAACGCCAATCTGCTGCGGCTGTGGAAGTCGGAGGCCTACGAAGGGTTCGATTTCCAGGCGTTCAACCTGGGGGACTATTACGGCGCCGTCGATGCGGAAGTGGTGGCCGAGAACCTGACCAAGGTACTCTACCCCAACGACGAGCCGGAGGTGGGCAAGGAGCTGCGCCTGAAGCAGCAGTATTTCTTCGTCTCTTGCACCCTTCAGGACATGATCCGGCTGCACCTGCAGCAATCCGACCGGCTGGACGGCCTGTCGCGCAAGTTCGTGGCCCAGCTCAACGACACCCACCCGGCGATCGCCGTGCCCGAGCTGATGCGCCTGCTGGTGGACGAGCACGACCTGGACTGGGAGCCGGCCTGGGAGATCTGCCGCCAGACCTTCGCCTACACCAACCACACCCTGTTGCCCGAGGCCCTGGAAACCTGGCCCCTGGACCTGTTCGAGCGCCTGCTGCCGCGCCATCTGGAGCTGATCTACGAGATCAACCGGCGGTTTCTCGACCAGGTGCGGGTGCGCTTCCCCTGGGACCAGGAGCGCGTAGCCCGAATGTCGGTGATCGCCGAGGACGGTCGCCGCTCGGTGCGGATGGCCAACCTGGCCTGTGTCGGCAGCTTCGCCGTCAACGGCGTCGCCGAACTGCACAGCGAGTTGCTCAAGTCCACCGTGCTGGCGGATTTTCACGATCTCTGGCCCGAGAAGTTTCACAACGTGACCAACGGCGTCACCCCGCGCCGCTTTATGCAGTTGGTCAACCCGGGCCTGTGTCGGCTGTTGAGCGGCTTGGTCGGTCCCGATTGGCCCAAGGACCTGGAGCGCCTGCGGGTGCTCGAGGAGCGGGCCGAAGACCCCGGCCTGCAGCAGGACTGGCAGGCGGTGAAGCGGGGCGCCAAGGTACGGCTTGCCGGTCTGATCGGCGATTGCAGCGGCACTGCGGTGGACCCCGACAGTTTGTTCGACATCCAGGTCAAGCGGATCCATGAATACAAGCGCCAGCACCTCAATCTGCTGCACGTGCTGACCCTTTACCAGCGCCTAAAGCAAGCGCCCGATCTGGATCTGATGCCGCGCACCTTTGTGTTCGCGGGCAAGGCGGCGCCCGGCTATCGGATGGCCAAGTTGATCATCAAGCTGATCAACTCGGTGGCCGAGGTGATCGAGCACGATCCTCAGGTCAATGGGTCCCTGCGGGTGGTGTTCTATCCGGACTTCAATGTCAAGCGTGCAGAGCCCATCTACCCGGCAGCGGATCTCTCCGAGCAGATCTCCACCGCCGGCATGGAGGCCTCGGGTACGGGCAATATGAAGTTTTCCATGAACGGGGCGCTCACCATCGGCACCCTGGACGGGGCCAATGTGGAAATCCGTCAGGCGGTCGGAGCGGACAACTTCTTCCGCTTCGGCCTCGACGCCGAGCAGGTAATGCGCACCAAAGCCGAGGGCTACCGTCCCGGTGCGATCCTGGACGCCGATCCGGAACTGCGCGGGGTGCTCGACCTGATCGACTCCGGCCTGTTCTCCCACGGCGACCGCGATCTGTTCCGGCCCTTGACGCGGGACTTGCGCGAACACGACCCCTACCTGCTGTGCGCCGATTACCGCAGCTATGTGGACTGCCAGGCTATGGTGGAGCAGGCCTTCCGGGATCCCGGCCGCTGGAATCGGATGGCACTTCTCAACCTGGCGCGCATGGGGCGCTTCTCCTCGGACCGGGCGATCCGCGAATACTGCGACAAGATCTGGCATGCCGCGCCCGTGCCGGTGCAACTCGGGGATTGAACCGACTACAATAGGCCCATGACCATGGCGGGCCGCCCCCAGGAGGCAGTAGCGGTGAAGACCTATTCCGTCAGTCCAGGCTCGCGCTATCCGTTCGG
>CBDUCL010000296.1:0-3065 GCA_965365625.1 uncultured Chromatiales bacterium
CCCTACTGCTGCTCGGGGTAATCGGCGGTATTCTGTTCTGGGGCGGCTTCAATACCGCCATGGAGGCAACCAATACCGAGACTTTCTGCATCTCCTGTCACGAGATGGAAGAGAATGTCTACAAGGAGTACCGCAATACCATTCACTACAACAACCGCACCGGGGTGCGAGCCACCTGCCCGGACTGCCATGTGCCCAAGGAGTGGGTGCATAAGATAGTGCGTAAGATCCAGGCCACCAACGAGCTCTACCATAAGGCGATGGGGACCATCGACACCCCGGAAAAATTCGACGCCAAGCGTCTGCAGTTGGCGCAGAATGTCTGGCGCTCTATGAAGAGCACCAACTCCCGGGAATGCCGCAACTGCCACGACAATATCTCCATGGACTACACCAAGCAGGGTCGGCGTGCGGTGGATCAGCACGTGCGCGGCTCCGACGAGGGACTGACCTGCATCGATTGTCACAAGGGTATCGCCCATTCGCTGCCGGATATGTCGGAGGTGGACGCCAGCGCGGTGCTGGCCGTACACGAGTAAGCGGCGAAACTCCAGTCTGAAGGGCGCCATTCATGCGCCCTTCGGCCGACCCTTTTCGTACCCGACGCGGCTCCCCTGCCCCGGTCGTTCAGGGCGTGGGATCAACCGGCCGATTCCGCTAGTATGGGCCTTTGATTCGCCTGCGCGGGCCATCGCCCGCGTCCCCTGTTCTGTCTATGCCATCGAATCGCCCAATTCGCCGGAGTCGTCGGAAAGTCGGGGTCTGCGCCTGCCGTTTGCGCGCACTGGGCTCCCTGCCGATTCTGCTGATCGGACTGTTATTGCTGGCCTCGCCACTGGCGGCGCAGGAGCTGCGGGTGGCGGTGGCGGCGAACTTTCTCTCCACTTTGAAAAGCTTGGCGGCGATGTTCGAGGCCGGCGAGGGCGTCCGGGTGGTGCCGGTAGCCGGCTCCACCGGCAAACTTTATGCGCAAATCCGTAACGGCGCTCCCTTTGATCTGTTCCTCGCCGGCGACGTCGAGCGCCCGGCCCGGCTTGAAGCAGAGGGCCTGACAGTGGGGGGTAGCCGCCACACCTACGCTCGCGGCCGCTTGGTGCTCTGGAGTCCGCTCCCGAACTACGTTCAGGGCCCAAATACCCTGGAGCAGGGCGATTTCCGGCATCTTTCCATCGCCAACCCGCAGATTGCCCCCTACGGGGCTGCAGCGGCTGTGGCCTTGCGCCGGCTCGGTCTATGGGAGCGTCTTCAAGGCCGCCTGGTACGGGGCGAAAGCGTCAATCAGGCTTTTCAGTTCGTAGCCAGCGGCAGCGCCGAGCTTGGGCTGGTAGCGGCTTCCCAGTTGGCAGGAAGAGAGGGTTCTACCTGGCTCTTGCCCGACTCCTTGTATCCGCCGATCGAACAGCAGGTGGTGTTGCTCACGCGGTCTGCCGAAAACCCGGCGGCGGCTCGCTTTCTCGACTTTCTGCTTCATGACCCGTCCGCCGACGCGCTGATTCAAGCCGCCGGCTATGACCGCTCGGAGCCCGCGGATGCCGTCGCCCGCTGATCTGGCCGCTCTATGGGTTACCTTGAAGCTGGCGGCGCTGACCAGCCTTATTCTATTGCTGATCGGCATCCCGTTGGCCTGGTGGCTGGCGCGCACCCGCTGCCGCTGCAAGCCCTGGCTCGAAGCCCTGGTAGCTTTGCCGCTGGTGCTGCCGCCCACGGTGCTGGGTTTCTACCTGCTGGTGGCGCTGGGTCCTAACGGCCCCCTCGCCGGCCTCTACCAAGGGCTCGGCCTGCAGCCGCTGACCTTCACCTTCAGCGGCCTAGTGGTGGGTTCGGTCATTTACTCGCTGCCGTTTGCGGTGCAGCCCCTGCAGAGCGCATTCGCCGGCGTCGGCCGCCAGCCCCTGGAACTGGCCGCCAGCCTGGGGGCCTCGCCTTTGGATGCATTCTTCAGCGTCGCGCTGCCCTTGGCAAGACGCGGCCTGCTGGTGGCGTTGAGCCTCAGCTTTGCCCATACCCTGGGGGAATTCGGCGTGGTGCTGATGATCGGCGGCAATATCCCCGGTCAGACCCAGGTGCTGTCGATACTGATCTACGACCATGTGGAGGCCCTCGACTATGCCCGCGCCCACCTGCTGGCCGGCGGGCTGTTGGGGTTGTCGTTTCTGCTGCTGGTGCTGGTGTACGGCGTGAATCGGCGCTTCTCTGTGCTGGCGCCATGAGCTTGCGGGGCCATTTTCGGCTGGACAAAGGCGGCTTCCGCCTGGATGCGGCATTCGAGCTGCCGGCAGCCGGAGTCAGCGCCCTGTTCGGGCCGTCCGGAGCCGGCAAGAGCCTGCTGCTGCGCTGTATCGCTGGTTTGGAACCGGAGGCCCGCGGCGAACTCGAACTGGGCGGAGACCGTTGGCAGCGGGGGGCTTGGCGCTTGCCGATCCGGCGCCGGGGCGTGGGTTGGGTGCCACAGGACCCGGGGCTGTTTCCGCACCTGAGCGTAGCCGGCAACCTGGGCTACGGGTGGCGCCGCACCCCGCCCGCCGAACGCCGGGTGGACTATGCCCAGGTGGTGCACTGGCTGGGCCTGGATGCCCTGCTGGAGCGAGCGCCACGGGATCTGTCCGGCGGCGAACGCCAGCGGGTGGCCATCGCCCGCGCCTTGCTCGCCAGTCCCAAAATGCTATTGATGGACGAGCCGTTGAGCGCCTTGGATGCCGCCGGCAAGCGGCAGATTCTGGACTATCTGGAACGCCTCCGGGAGCACCTGAACATTCCCCTGCTGCTGGTCAGCCATGATGCCGACGAGGTGGCGCGGCTGGCCGATCACCTGCTGCTGCTGGAGCAAGGGAGGGTGCTGGCCCAAGGGCCCCTGGCGGAGCTATTGACCCGCCTCGATTTGCCTCTAGCGCAGGCCGAAGATGCTGGCGCCCTGGTGCAGGCGGAGGTCCTGGGACAAGAGGCGGACTACGACTTGGTCCGCTTGGGATTCGCCGGCGGGGAGATCCTGGTGCCGGCCCGGGACGACCTCGACCCGGGACGCCGAATGCGCCTGCGTATCCACGCCCGAGACGTCAGCCTGAGCC
>CBDUCL010000297.1:0-3063 GCA_965365625.1 uncultured Chromatiales bacterium
GCGCAACAGCAGGTCGCCGCGGGCCACCCGGTCGCCCTCGAATACCGGCAGCTCGACAATCCGGCCCTCTTCCTGATTGAAGATGCGCACCAGGCGCCGGGTGCGCAGGCTGCCGGTGCGCTCCTGGCTGGTACTGCTGGGGGCCAGCTGCAGTTGCAGCACTTCCACTGGGTGGACGGCGCGCTGGCGCTTGGGCTTGGCCGCCTCCGGGGCCGGGTTCAGCCAGTCGCAGCCGGCCAGCAGCAGGACGGCGCCCAGCAGCGCCGGCCAGCCAAGACGAGGCGGCATCCGGGTCAGGCCTGGGGCCGCTGTTCGGCGTTGGGCATGTAGTGTTTGATTTGGCGCCGGATATTGCGCTGTACGATAACGCCGAGAATCTTCCAGTCGGTGCCCGCCAGGTCGATCTCCGGGTAGAGGTCATTGAGGGCGACCAGCCTGCGGCCGCCGTCGGCATCTTCCACATATTGGCGCATCCAGCGCACTCCCTCTACCTCCACGAATGCATAGGCGCCGTTGGCCGCCACCTCGGAGGGCTCGATTACCACGATGCATTTGTCCGGGAACTCCGGCTCCATACTGTCGCCGAGCACCTGCAGGGCAAACAACTCGTTATAGCTGCAATCTTTCGTCATTGGTCTTCGTCTCGAAGCGGAAGGCTGCAGGGTTCTGCGCCGCAGCGGTAGTAAAAACCGGCGTTTCCCCGGGGTTTCGCCCTCTGCGCCGGGGCGGCAAATTCGCTACAATTCGACCGCAGTCGGCGAGCCGGAGTTCTAATTTTACCATGCAACGATACATGCGTCGGGAATCCCGGCCCCAAGGCGACCGCCGCGACTGGTACAACCTGCGCGCCATGCTGCCGTTTATCTGGGACTACCGGGGGCGCGCCCTGCTCGCCCTGGCCAGTCTGGTGCTGGCCAAGGTGGCCAATGTAGGGGTGCCGCTGGTGCTCAAGGGCATCGTCGATGCCCTGGAGACTGACCAGGCCACCCTGCTGGCGCTGCCGGTCATGCTGCTGCTGGCCTACGGCGCACTCAAGATCGCCAGCTCCCTGTTCAACGAGTTGCGCGACGCGGTGTTCGCCCGAGTCCGCTTTCACGCCATGCGGCGGCTCTCGACCCGGGTGCTGGAGCATCTGCACGCCCTGTCCCTGCGCTACCACCTGGAGCGCCAGACCGGCGCCCTGAGCCGGGACCTGGAGCGCGGCACCCGCTCGGTAAGCTCGATTCTCAACTACATGGTGTTCAGCATTCTGCCGATGCTGGTGGAGTTCGGCCTGGTGGGGGTGATCCTGCTCACCCAGTACCCGCCGGTGTTCACCCTGGTTACCTTCGGCACGGTACTGGTGTATGTAGGGTTCACTTTCGCCATTACCGAGTGGCGCATGGAGTACCGGCACCTGATGAACCGCCTCGACTCCGAGTCCAACAGCCAGGCCTTCGACAGCCTGATCAACTACGAAACGGTCAAGTACTTCGGCAACGAGGGCCAGGAGCTGGCCCGCTACGATGGCACACTGGCCGAGTGGGAGACCGCGGCGGTCAAGAGCCAGACCTCGATGTCGCTGCTCAACTTCGGCCAGGGGGCGATCATCGGTCTCGGCGTCACCCTGGTCATGTTCTACGCCGCCGCCGGGGTGACGGACGGCGAACTCAGCCTGGGTGACCTGGTGCTGGTCAACGCCTTCCTGCTGCAGTTGTTTATCCCGCTCAACTTTCTCGGCATCGTCTACCGCCAGATCAAGTACTCCCTGGCCGACATGGACCGGGTGTTCAAGCTGCTGGAACGGGAGCCAGAGATCCAGGACGCCCCGGACGCCCGGCCCTTGCGCCTGGACGCCGGGGAGGTGCGCTTTCAGGGCGTCGGCTTCAGCTACCGGCCGGACCGGGAGATCCTGCACGATATCGACTTCAATATCCCCGCCGGCCATAAGCTGGCGGTGGTAGGGCACAGCGGGGCCGGCAAATCGACCTTGGCGCGGCTGCTGTTTCGCTTCTACGACGTCACCAGCGGGCGGGTATTGATCGACGGCCAGGATCTGCGCGCCCTGACCCAGGAGAGCCTGCGTGCGGCCATCGGCATCGTCCCCCAGGACAGTGTGCTGTTTAACGACAGCATCTACTACAACCTGGCCTACGGGCGTCCCGACGCCAGCCCCGACGAGGTGATCGCCGCGGCGAAAGTGGCCCATATCCACGAATTCATCGATTCTCTGCCCGAGGGATACGATACCCTGGTGGGCGAGCGTGGACTCAAGCTGTCCGGCGGTGAGAAGCAGCGGGTGGCCATCGCCCGGGCCATGCTCAAGCGGCCGCGCATCCTGGTATTCGACGAGGCCACCTCCTCGCTCGACAGCAAGACCGAACAGGCGATTCAGGCCACCCTGCGCGAGGTGGCCCGGGACCACACCACCCTGGTGATCGCCCACCGCCTGTCCACCGTCGTGGACGCCGACCAGATCCTGGTGATGGACGCGGGGCGCATCGTCGAGCGCGGCAGCCATCGGCAACTGCTGGCGCAAGACGGGCGCTACGCCCAGATGTGGCGCCTGCAGCAGGAGGAGCGGGAGCAGGTCGAGGGCCCGGGCCCGGGGCAACCCGAGTGAAGACCTACCTGGTGGGCGGCGCGGTACGCGACCAGCTCCTGGGGCTGCCGGTGCGCGAGCGCGATTGGGTGGTGGTGGGGGCCGAGGAGCAAGAGCTGCTGGCGCTCGGGTTTCGCCGCCTGAATGCCGACTTCCCCGTGTTCCTTCACCCGGAAACCGGGGATGAATACGCCCTGGCCCGCACCGAGCGCAAAATTGGCCCCGGCTACAAGGGTTTCGAGGTGGACGCCAGCCCGCAAGTGAGCCTTGAGCAGGACCTGCGCCGGCGCGATCTCACCATCAACGCCCTAGCCCTGGACGAAGGCGGCGAGCTGGTCGACCCCCTGGGCGGGCACGAAGACCTGGACGCTGGCCTGCTTCGCCACATCACCCCGGCCTTTGTCGAAGACCCGGTGCGGCTGCTGCGCATCGCCCGCTTTGCCGCCCGGCTCGGGCGCTGGGGCTTTCGAGTCGCCCACGGC
>CBDUCL010000298.1:0-3058 GCA_965365625.1 uncultured Chromatiales bacterium
GCACCGCACCGCAAAGCTGAGTCTGACCTACGACACCGACCGAGGGCCCGGAGCGCGGGTGGGTTGGACGCACCGCAACCTGTTCGGGGCCGGCCAGCGACTGGCCCTGGACGGGGGGTGGAGCGGGGTCGGTCCGGAGCTGAGCGGCAACTACCGCCAGCCCGATTTCTTCCGCCTCGATCAGGCCTTGATCGGCCAGCTCACCTTCAAGAACGAAGATACCGACGCCTACAACAGCACCTCCGCCTATATCGCCGGCGGCGTCGAGCGCACCCTGTTGCCCGGGATGGACATCACTGTCGCCCTGGGTTTCCGCTACAGCCGGGTCGAGCCGCCGGACGGGGTGGCGACGGAGAGCTACGGTTTCATTTCCCTGCCGATCCTCTACAACTGGGATTTTAGCGACGATCTGCTGGACCCCAGCCGCGGAGGGCGCCTCAGCCTTCTCGCCTCGCCTCAGGTCGACCTGTTCGGCAGCGGCGTCTATTTCGGCAAGTTCCTCGGCCGCTACAGCCATTACCTGCAACTGCGTGAGGAGCCGCGGCTGGTGTTGGCGGGTCGCATCGCTCTGGGCAGCATCATCGGCGCCGAGCGCGACGACGTGCCCGCCGACGAGCGATTCTATGCGGGCGGCGGTGGCTCCATCCGCGGCTACGGCTACCAGCTGGCCAGCCCGCTGGATGACGAGGACAATCCCATTGGCGGTGACTCCTTGCTGGAGCTGTCACTGGAGGCGCGCTGGAACTTCACCGACACCCTGGGGGTGGTGGGCTTCGTCGATGCCGGCAGCGCGTTTGAAAAGAGTTATCCCCAGCCCGGAGAGGATCTGCTCTACGCCGTCGGCGGCGGGTTGCGCTACTACACCCCCATGGGTCCCCTGCGCGTGGACGTGGGCGTGCCCCTGGACCGGCGCGACGGGGTGGACGACCCCTATCAGCTCTATATCAGCATAGGCCAGGCATTCTAATCATGAAGAAGTGGCTGCGTCGCCTCCTGGGAACACTGCTCGGCCTGCTGCTGGTGCTGATGCTGTTGCTAGGCCTGGGCCTGGCTCTGCTGCAGACCGACTGGGCTCGGGCCCAGATCCTGCGTTTGACCGAGCAGGGCCTGCGGGAGCAAGGCCTGGAATTGGAGCTGCAGGGGTTGGACGGATTTCTGCCCTTCAGTATCGAGCTTCGGGCCTTGGACCTGGCGGACCGCCAGGGAACCTGGCTCGAAGTGCGCGACCTGCGTCTGGCCTGGAGCCCTGGGGCCTTGCTCACCGGCCGGGTAGTGGTCGAAGAGCTGAGTGCCCGCCGCATCGGTTTGGCCCGGGTTCCCGAGCTGCCGCCGGCGCCGGAGCCCGAGCCGGAGCCGAAGCCCCAAGCCTCCGAACCCCCCCAACTCCCCGAAGGCTGGCCTCCGCTGGTGCTCGAGCGCCTGGAGCTGGACCAGATCCAGTTGGGTGCCCCCCTGCTTGGCGAGGCGACCGAGTTCTCGTTGGTTGGCCAGGCCAGGGCGCGAGCCGGTGGCCTCGCCGGCTTCGAGTTGCAACTGCTGCGCCTCGACCAGCCGACCGCCGAGCTGAGTCTCAAGGTGGTGCTGGATCTGGTCCGGGAGCGCCTGCGCCTGGATCTGGATGCCCAGGAGACCGGGGGCCTGTTGGCCGGGCTGCTGCAGCAGCCCGGGGCGGGCCCTTGGCACCTCGGCCTGCACGGCGACGCCCCCTGGGACGACTGGAGCGCGCGCCTGGCGCTGGAGGCGGGTGGTCTGGCGAAGGCCGAGAGCAGTCTGCGGCTCGGCCTCGGAAAAGCCCCCTACCTCGGGCTGGAAGGCGGCCTCACTCTGGATCCGGCCCTGCTGCCCCCGGAGCTGGCCCCGGTGTGGGACGGCGCAGCGACCTTGGTGCTGGATCTGCGCCAGACCGGAGCCCAGCGCTGGCAGTTGCAGCGGCTGCGCCTGGACGCCGGACCCAGCACCCTGGAGGCCGATGCCGAGTTGGACTGGGACAGCGGCGCCCTGACCGCCCAGGCTCGCCTGGGTCTGGCGGACCTTGCAGCCCTGGCGCCGCTGACCGGCAGTGAGCTGGCGGGCGCCTTGGCCCTGGAGCTGACCCTCGGTGAGCGTCTCGACGATCCCAGGGCCGAGCTGGTGCTCAGCGGCGACGGCCTGCAATTGCCCGGGGCCGAGATCGCCCGTCTCGAGAGCCGGTTCCACGCTCGATTGCTGGGCCCCCCGGACCAGGGCTATGCCGGGGTCCGGCTGGACGGGCAGGGTGGTGCCCGGGGCTTGCGTCTGGCGGCCGCGCCGGAGTTGGACCAGGAGCGCCTCGACTGGGAGCTGGACCTGGAAGCCCCCGCCGAGGGCGCTGCCGAGCTGCGCTACCTGCGCCTGCGCGGCGGCCCCCTGCATGCCGATCTGGCAGGCGAAATCGATCCCGCCAGCCTGGCCGGAAAACTGAGCCTCGAGGCCGGCTGGGACGACCTGGCCCGGCTTGCCGCGATCACGGGCACCCCCTTGGCCGGTGCCCTGGTGCTGACCTTGGACGCCGACCTGACGGCCGACTTGGCGGAGGTCCTGGTAGATCTCCGGGCCGCGGGCAGCGGCCTGCAGGGGTTGCCGCCGGCTGCCGCCGTCCTGGTCGGGGCCGGGCTTGAGCTGAGCGCAAAGCTCGAGCTGCGGGAACTCCGCCAGGCCCGCTTGCAAGGTTTGCAGCTGGATGCGGCCGGCCTGACCCTGAGCGGCGACGCCGAGACCGACCTGGAGACCCAGGCCCTGGCGGGCCGCATCGATCTGCTGGTGCCCGATTTGGCGCCCTTGGGTGAGGCACTTGGCTCGCCGATGGCGGGCAACCTGGCTCTGAAGTTGGATATTAGCGGCAGCACCCAGGCTCCCGAGCTGGCATTGCAGCTGCGCGGCCGCGAGCTGCTGGCCGCCGGGTTGGTACTGCAGGACCTGGACCTGGATGCGACCGCCGCCGAGCTGCTGAACGCCCCCGCCGGGGGCCTGAAATTGCGCCTGGGGCCGGCTGACGAGGCCCTGACCCTGGCCAGCGACTTTATGCTCCAGGGGCAGCAGC
>CBDUCL010000299.1:0-3056 GCA_965365625.1 uncultured Chromatiales bacterium
AGCCAGAGCAGAAGCCGCTGCTTGTGCTCGGGGTCATCGGCGAGCAGGACCTGGTGGCGGATGTCCGGGTGCTGCTCACGCACCGGATTGGTGGTTACCACCAAGGGGTCGCGCAGCAGGCGATCGGTGATCGGCTTCAGGCCCCGGTGGTTTAGGGTGGCGGAGAACAGCAAGGACTGGCGCTCTAGATTGCAGCTGCCGATGATATTGAGCACCTCCACCGAAAACCCCATATCCAGCATCCGATCGGCCTCATCGAGGACCAGCAGTTCCAGGTCCCCGAGGTCCGCGGAGCCCCGCTCCAGATGGTCCAACAAACGCCCCGGGGTAGCGATCAGCAGCTCCGGATTTCGGCGCAGGTCGGCGATCTGGTGGCGCATCGGCGCTCCGCCCGTGATCACCCCAGCGAAGGCCCGGGTGTAGCTGGCCAGTTGCATGAACTGGTTCAGCACCTGGCGCGCCAGCTCCCGGGTCGGCACCAGCACCAGGGCCCGAGTCCCGCCCTGGGGCCGGGGCTGGTCGAGGAAGCGCTGGAGCATCGGCAACAGAAAGGCCGCGGTCTTGCCGGAACCGGTGGCGGCCGAAACCAGCAGATCCCGGCCCTCCAGGGCCGACGGAATCACCTGCTGCTGAACCGGAGTGGGCTGGGTGAAGCCCAACTTATCGACGGCGCGCAATAGCGGGTCGGGGAGCAACAGGTCGGCAAAGGCTTCGGTCATAGCGGTGGCTCCGGTCATCGGGAGGGCAATATACCACTTGGCGCCCCGGCTCGGTTCATTGGCCGGCCAGACAATCGACCCGCGCCGCGCTCGACGGATCCGCAAGAAAGGCCCGGGCCAGGTCTACCGAACACTCGTCGCTGTCGAGCAGGCTGTGACCGACCCCGGGAGCCAGGTAAACGTAAGCGGAAGTGAGGCCCGCCAGCGGTGCGCCCGCCCAGTCCGGCGGCGTGGTGGGGTCGTACTCCCCCGCCAGCACCAGGGTCGGCAGGTCCGATCGCACCGGCTGGCGGAAGCCGTCGCCCGCATCTCCGGAGTCCCAGAAGTTACAGACGTCGTGCTCCAAGTCGGCCGGAAACAAAGGCGCTACCAACGGGAAGCGAGCCAGTTCTCGGCGGTAGGCGTCCAGTTCCAGCGGGCCGCGGTCGTGACAGTGTGCGGAGAAGTAGACGGCGTCGCTGAAGCCGGGGTCAAACAGCATCTCCAGGTGCCCCTGCATCAGGGACTCCAACTGTGGCGGAACTCGGCCCGCGGCCAAGTCCTGCATCAGTTCCAGCAGCAGCGGGTAGTTCTCCCACCAGAACAGGGCGTCGTAGATCACCCAGGCGAGGCGCTCGCCGTTCATCCGCACCGCCAGGGTGCCCGGGCCGGCCGGGTCTTGCACCCCCAATTCCAGAGGGTCTTCCTGCAGCCGGGCCAGGATTTCACCCAGATCCAGGGGCAACCCAGGATACTCGGCGGCGCAATCGGGATCGGCCCGGCAGTCGTCCAGCAGCCGACGCAGGGCCTGATCCAGCAATCCGGGCTGGGTCAGGTCGCCGTCGATCTGGGGCGGATACACCGAGTCCAGGATTACCGAGCGAATCCGCTCTGGGGCCTGGCGCATCAGCTCCAAGGCGACACGGGTGCCGTAGGAGGCCCCATAGAGGTTCCAGTCCGAGCCCCCAATCAGCGCCATCAGCTCCGCAGCATCGGCGGCGTTGCCTGGGGTTCCGAAGGCGCGCAGGTCGTGTTCGGCCGCCCGCAGGCGACGATAGCAAGCGCGGGCGGCGGCCGCACCCAATCTGGCACCCTCCTCCACCGGGTAACCCGCGCCGAGGGCCTGGCGATAAAAGGCCTGGGTCTCGGGGCAATCGAGCCGAGGGCGGCTCAGCCCGGTGCCGCGCGGGTCGAACAACACCAGATCATGAGGCCAATCCATGTCTTCCAGCCAGTTGTACCAGCCCGCCATGCCGTCCGCGTCCAGCCAGCTTCCGGAACCGGGCCCTCCACTGAGAAACAGCACCGGGCCCTGCCCTTGCGCCCAGATCGGGGCCGGCAGGTATACCAGGGGCAGGCGATGCACGGGCTCGCCCGGCCCAGCGGCGGGAAAGAAGTGGCCACAGTGCAGCGGCCGCAACAGCGGCGATTCGAACCAGCAATCGACCCACTCGAGACGCGCCCCCGCTGGACTCGGAAGCAATTCGGGGGCGGGGTGCAAGGCCCGCCAGGCGGCTGGGAGCACCGCCAGCAGCAGCAGAAACAGAAGCCATCTGAATGCCTGGAGCATGTCAACCCTTTCGGATCTTCCGAGGCGTTCAATGATAACCGAACCGGTCTTCGACGTTCGGTATCCCGCTCCGAGCGTGCTATATTCTGGCCGGGCCCATAGCGCCTTCAGAGTGCCGGGCTCCGAACGACGAGATCCCAACCACGCATAGGACCCTGCGAATGAATCCAAGCAGTATCCGGTTCCGCCTGATCCTGGTGCTCCTAAGCCTGACCTTGGCGTTGCCCGCGATGGCGGCGAAGTCGATCGTCCGCCTGGCCACCACCACCAGCACCGACAACTCGGGCCTGCTGGCGGTGCTGCTGCCCCCGTTCGAGCAGCAAAGCGGCTACCAGGTACACGTGATCGCGGTCGGTACAGGCAAGGCACTGCGCCTGGCCCGGGAGGGCGATGTGGACCTGGTGCTGGTGCACGCCCGGACCGCCGAGGACAAGCTGATTGCAGACGGCTTCGGGGTCGACCGGCGGGACGTGATGCACAACGATTTCATCATCGTCGGCCCCGCTGCCGACCCGGCCGGAGTCAAGGGCATGAACGATGCCGGCGCGGCCCTGGCCCGGATCGACGCTTCCAAGCAGATCTTCGTCTCCCGCGGCGACGATTCGGGAACCCATAAGAAGGAGCGGGCCCTTTGGGAGGCCAGCGGCACCCAGCCCGAGGGGCGGTGGTATCGGGAAGCGGGCCAGGGCATGGGCAAAGTGCTGCAGATCGCCGCCGAGCTCGACGCCTACACCCTCACCGACCGCGGCACCTGGCTGGCGATGAAGGCCAAGAGCCCGCTGCAGGTG
>CBDUCL010000300.1:0-3055 GCA_965365625.1 uncultured Chromatiales bacterium
CCTTGTCATCCCCCGCTCCAGCCCCAATCTCGCTGGGGTAATCAAACAGGGCACATCAGCATGGAATACAAGGATTACTACAAAATCCTCGGAGTCTCCCGGGATGCCAGCCGGGAAGACATCAAGCGCGCCTATCGCAAGCTGGCGCGCAAGTACCACCCGGACGTCAGCAAGGAAGCCAACGCCGAGGCCCGCTTCAAGGAGGTCAACGAGGCCCACGAGGTACTGCATGACCCGGAAAAGCGCGCCGCCTACGACCAGCTTGGCAGCGGCTGGCACGCTGGCCAGGAGTTTCGGCCGCCCCCTGGCGGCGCTCACTATCGCAGCACCGGCGCCGGCATCGGGCCGGACGACCTATCCGGATTCAGCGACTTCTTCGCCTCGATCTTCGGCGGCCGGGGCTTCGACGCCGGCTTCGGCGGCGGCGCCGACTTTCGCGGCTTTGACGCCCAGGGCCAGGACCAGCACGCGCGCATCCGCCTGAGCCTGGAAGAGGCCTACCAGGGCGTCACCCGCAATCTGCAGCTGGAGAGCACCGAGGTTGACGCCCAAGGCCGAGTCAGCCGCCGGCCGCGCTCGCTCAAGGTGCGCATCCCGGCCGGGGCCACTGAGGGCCGCCGCATTCGCCTCGCCGGCCAGGGCGGGCGCGGCCACGAAGGGCACCCCAACGGCGACCTCTACCTGGAGGTCGAACTAATTCCGCACCGCTTCTTCCGCGCCGAGGGCCGGGACATCTATCTGGAGCTGCCGGTGACGCCCTGGGAGGCCGCGCTCGGCGCCAACGTGCCGGTACCGACCCTGGGGGGCACGGTCAACCTGCGGATTCCCGCCGGCTCCCAGTCCGGCAACAAGTTGCGCCTCAAGGGCCGGGGCCTGCCCGGTAAACCGCCGGGGGACGAGTATGTAATCCTCCAGGTACGGGTTCCCGAGGCGAGCGGCGAAGCGGCGAGGCGGCTGTATCAGGAAATGGCAGAACAGCTGGCTTTCAATCCCCGCACCGAGCTGGGGGTGTGAGATGACGCGAGAGCTAAAAATCGTCACCGGCGTAATCCTTGACGAAGACTGCCAGCTCAACCTGCGCGAACTCATCCACAGCTGCCGTCTGAGCCGCGACTTGTTGCTGCAGATGGTCGCGGAGGGACTGTTGCAACCCCGGGGTCCGGCTCCAGACCACTGGCGTTTTCCCGGCCCCCAGGTGCGCAGGGCCCAGCGCGCGGCGCGCCTGATGCGGGATCTGGAGCTGGACCTGCCCGCTACGGCCCTGGTACTGGAATTGCTGGAAGAGGTGGAGCGGCTGCGCGCCCGGGTGCGCCAGCTCGGAGCCTGAGGGGTTTCGACCCACCGCCCTGAGGTTTTTCCTCGCCTCCGGATCCGCTACCATGGCCGCCCTGCGGCCGCCACCGACAACCGGAAAACAGCCATGACCTCGCCCCAGATCCTCGGCCCGCTGAGCGCGATCCACCAGATGCTGATGCAATTGGTGGAATCCCTGCCCGAGGCCGATGCCGAGCGCCAGTTCCACCCCGAGCTGGGCTCGCTCAACTGGTATCTGGGACGCAGCGTCTATCAGGAACTCTTCTGGCTGCGCGAGAAGGTATCGAACGATGCCGATCTCAGCAGCCGGGTCAAACACCTGTTCACCCCCGGCTTCCTGCCCCTGGCCGAGCAATGCGCCCAGCTGCCTCCTGCCGACCATCTGTTGAACTGGGCCCATGAGGCCCTGGACCAGCACCTGACCCTTCTGGCCAACCCCGGCCAGTTGCCGAACCACCCGCTGCTGGCGGACGACCGCCTGGCCTGGTTTCTGCTCCAGGAGCACGGCCGCAACTACGAGGCGATGCTGGCGGTGCTGGTGCAACGCAGCCTGCAGGGCCAGCGCTTCGGCTACCAGGTGCGCGCGCCCCTGGAGCCGCGCCGACCGGACGGACTGGCCAAGGAGATGCCCCAAGGCCACTACCGCATCGGAGCCCGCGGCCAGGCCGCGGCCTATGACAATGAGCTCCCGCCCCAAGCGGTGGAGCTGAGCAGTTTCCGCATCGGCGTCAACCCGGTCAGCAACGGCGAATACCTGGCCTTCATGCAGGCCGGCGGTTACTCGGACCAGGGCCTGTGGGGGACCGATGGCTGGGACTGGCGGCAGGCGCGGAATATCACCCAGCCAGACCACTGGTGCCAGGATGCCGAGGGCCACTGGTACGGAGTCGGCATCAACGGCCCCACCGACCTGCCCCAGGACGAGCCGGTGCTCGGCATCAGCCGCCATGAAGCCCAGGCCTTCGCCAACTGGGCCGCTGCCGAGGGCGGGGCCACCGCCGGCGCGGTGCTGCCCCACGAGTACCAATGGGAGCTGGCCGCCCGCACCGGCCTGTTGAGCCAGTTCGGGCGCGCCTGGGAATGGTGCGCCAACCCTTTCCACCCCTACGACGGCTTCGAGCCCTTCCCTTCCCCCGAGACCTCCCAGCGCGCCTTCGAGCGCGGCCACTACAGCCTCAAGGGCGGCAGCCTGCACACCCAACCCAGTCTGCGGCGCCCAAGCTTCCGCAACCACGCGCCCGCGGTCCATCGTCACCTCTTCGCCGGAGCCCGGCTGGTGCTGCCACCTGCCTGAGCGGAACCCCGTATCCGTTCCAATGCGGGAGAGCTGGACGCGGGCCAGGCGCCTTGCCGGTACTAGCCCTCTGTTCTATGGTTAAACGGTGGTTCGGCGAAGCCCAACGACTTTCCCCCGCCCTTTCTTCCTCATGCCAGCGAGGTCAACCATGCTCCGTCGCGATACCCTGTTGTTCTTGTTGCTGCTGTTGGGGCTTGGCAACGCCGTCGCCGGCACCTGCGTAGGTGATGCCCAGACCCTTTGCCTGCAGGGCGACCGGTTCATGCTGAAGGTGGACTGGCGAGACGAGGCGGGCAACGACAAGACCCTGGGCGATACCAATGCCGCGGGGAACGGAGAAAAGCTAAAACTCAACGACGAGACTGGGTTTTTCCGCTTTTTCGGCCCCGATCATCACGAGATGATGGTGAAGGTGCTCGACGGCTGCGGGTTAAACGATCGTTT
>CBDUCL010000301.1:0-3030 GCA_965365625.1 uncultured Chromatiales bacterium
TCCGTTGAGCCGGGTCCGCCGGTCTGGGGGAACGCCGTCGCGGCGGGGACCGGTGTCGGGCCCATCGAAAAACGCCGGATCGGCGCGGGGCCGCGGCTGCTACGCGCGGCTTTGTGGGTTCGATAGGACCCCCTGAGGGGGGGCTGCTGATTTCCGAAACGGTTCCGGCAAGGGGAGTTAGTATAGGGAGGCTGTTTGCAGCTAAGATGCGGGTGCGGGCAGCGGGATCGAGAATGGACACCCGCAACCAGACGGGAGGGCTTTGCTGATGAAAGGATGGGTATTGGGCGCTCTGCTCTTGGCCCTGGTGGGTGATCTCGCGGGGGCGCCGGCGGTCACCCTGTCGGGCCGGCCGACCAGCGCGGATATCTCGGGGTTGGCGGGTTCCGAAGCGGCGCTTCCGTACCGCTCGGTGTTTTTCGCCGACGATCTGATCTCGGTCGAATTTACCATTCAGGTCGACGCCGAGGATCAGGGGCAGACCCGGAACCTCTATCTGGCGGCCCGCTACAACGGCTACTGGTTCACCTTCGATCCGCAGGCGGGCTGGCGGCCCTGGAACCTCGACCCCGGCACCCTGGCGGTCTATGCGCGCAAGCCGCTGGGCGCCACGGAGCATCTCACCGCGCTCGACGCGGGCAGACTGCTGCCGGGGGAGTTCCTGGTCTACGCGGGCTACGAGGGGGAGGCGGGGGACATCGTGTTCAACCCGGTGCCCCTGGGGTTTGCGGTGTTCGATCTGAACGATCCGCTGCCGGTGCGGCTCACCGATGCCGAGCTGGTGCGCAAGCACTTGACCGAGGCCCTGGACAACCCCGCATACACCCGGGTGAGTTACAACCTCAACCTGTGGGAAGACGGTATCGATTTTTCCGCCGACAGCTCGACGGCCGCCGGGCCGGGGGTCAGTGTCTCCGGGACCAATGTGCAGGAGGCCGGGGTCGACGAGGCCGACCGCCTGAAGAGCGACGGTGCACAGCTGCTGGCCTTGGCGGAATGCGAATCTTCGATTGCCGGTTGCCTGGACCGCTATCGGATCCAGGACCAGCCGGCCGCCAATCAACTCGCCCAGCGGTTGGCGTTGCCCGGCACCGGCCCGGTCTCGGGGATCTACTGGGTGCGCGGGCGTCCCGGTGGCGCCGAGGATTTGGTGTTGACGCTGGGCTCGGGAGTAGCCGGGACCCCTTTGGGCCCGGTTACCGAGGTCCATTGGTTCGGGTTGATCGAAGCGGGCCTGAACGCCCAACCCACCCATGCCATCAGCATCCCCGGAGTGCTGCTGGCCAGCCGGGTGATCGGCGATGTGTTGTATTTGGCGGTGGGGACCGCCGCGGGGACGGTCATGGTCGAAGATGTCGTGGAGTCGACATTCGGCGGCCCGCCCATTCCCTTTCTGCGCCAAGAAGCGGCGCTGCCGGCGCTGACGCTCGATGCCAGGGATCATCCCCTGGTCCAGGGTGACGGCTGCCTGCTGCCGGCACCCTACGAGCCCCGGCCGCTGTCGACCGACCTGGCCTACCTGGTGGCCCTGCCGCTCTCCGGCCCTGAGGCCTTCGTCAGCCGCTGCCTGTTGGGGCCGGTGGAGGCCCTGTACGCCTCGGCGCGGGCCTTGTACCTCACCAGCGCCCGGTACGATTCCCTGGTCGGTTACGAGTTGGACCAGCGGGTCGAGGTGCACAAGTACGCCCTGGCCGACGGTGTCCCCGACTATCGCGGCAGCGCCTCACTGCCCGGGCATCTGGGCTGGGAGCAGGACAAGAAGTCGTTCCGCTTCGGCGAGCATCAAGGGATACTGCGGGTGGCGACCAGTCTCAATACCACCGATAAACATCGGGTGACCTTGCTGCAAGAGGACCCGGCATCGGGCGGGCGTCTGCTGGAAACGGGCCGGGTCGACGGCCTCGGCAAGCCCGGAGAGGAGATCTATGCGGCGCGCTTCCTCGGCGACCGCGGCTATCTGGTCACCTTCGAGCGGATCGATCCCCTGTATGTGCTGGATCTCTTCGATCCTTATGCGCCGCGCTTGGCCGGCGAGCTGGAGGTCCCCGGTTTCTCCGACTACCTGCACCCGATCGGCGAGGACTGGTTGCTCGGTATCGGGCTGGACTCGGTCGAAGTCGATGCCGGCGAGTGTTTCACCAGCTGGTCGGACCGACTAGACGGAGTCAAGCTGTCGCTGTTCAATGTGGCCGATCCGGGCGCGCCCGAGCAAGTGGACAGCGTCTTTCTGCCCGGCAGCGATTCCAATGTGCGCAGCGACCACCTGGCCCTGGCCTATCTGCCGCCGGCGCCAGGCCGGCCGGCGCGGCTGGCCTTGCCGCTGCGGGTGGAAGACAACGAGGAAAACGGTAAATGGGTTCTCGACGCCCATTATTGCGGCTTCACCCAGGCCGGGCTCTATGTCTTCGATGTCGAGCTGGAAACGACCCCGGAGATTCGCCAGGTCGCGAGCCTGATCACCGACCGGTGGCCGGAGGACAGCTCTGCGCGTCTCATCGGCAACCGCTCCCTGCTGCTGCCCAACAGCGCCCACTACCTGCACCAGGGCGAGCTGACCAGCGGCCCCTTGCCGCCGCGCTGAGGCCGCTGGCAGAGACGGCTCAGCCCTGGCGGCGGTAGTAGTCCCGGCACTCGGCCTCGCGGCCGCGCACCACGCGGCGGCCGAGCAGCGGGCCGCGGGTCTCGGTGACCAGGGTGTGCTGGCCCTCCTGCTGGTGGTCGTCGTAGAAATAGATCACCACCCAGTCGTCGGTGCGGCCCAGGCGGTGGGCCAGGGCGGTGTTGGAGAACATGGCGCTGAAATGCCAGCCGCCGCGCTCCGTGTGCAGCACCGGCAGCCAGGCCTCGCCGCTCGGGTTGAAGCGGCGCGGGGCGATGCGCGGCAGCTCGCCCCGGGACGCCAGGTCGCGGTATTCCCGGTCCACCTCAAGCAGCAGTTCCAGCGGCAGCTCCGGGGCCGCGGGCAGCGGCGGGGCGCGCCGGGTGCGCCTGAGCAGTTCGGCCAGGGAGGCGCGGAGGGCGGCGATGCGG
>CBDUCL010000302.1:0-3011 GCA_965365625.1 uncultured Chromatiales bacterium
ACTCAAAGTCCCCGGTTGCGGCAGCGACGAGATCGTGGTGGTCAGCCGCCAGAACAACTCCGGCACCTATGCCTACTTCAAGAAAGCGGTGCTGGCCAAGGGCAAGTTCCGCCAGGGCACCCTGGACATGCACGGCTCCAAGGACGTTGTGGACCTGGTGGAAAAGACCCCCTGCGCCATCGGCTACAGCGGACTGGCCTATGCCACCGACCACATCAAGATGGCCTGCATCTCCGAGAAGACCGGCGGCCCCTGCGTCAACCCCAGCGTGAAAACCGCCAGCGACCGCAGTTACCCGATCGCCCGCCCGCTCTTCATGTACACCAACGGCGAGCCCACGGGCAAGATCAAGGAATACATGGACTGGATCCTGAGCGATACGGGCCAGTGCATCCTGAAGAAGAAGGGATACGCGCCGATGCGCGACGTCCAGTGTAACTAAAGCCTCCCCCGCAGCGGGGCCCCGGCCCCGTTGCGGTAGTTCAATCCGGCCCAGGAACCCCAAGTCATGTCCCACTTAGAAGCCCGCCTGGAGAAGGACCTCAACCAGATCCGCGACCTGGTCCATAAACAGGCCAAAACCGTCGCCCAAAACGTCCGCGATGCGGTGCACGCCCTGCAGACCGGCAACCGCAAGCTGGCCAATGCCACTGTCCTTAGCGATCACCCGATCAACCGCCGGATGCGCAAGATCGACCGCCTGTGCCACCAGTTCATTGCCGTGCATCTGCCCAGCGCAGGGCACCTGCGCCTGCTGTCTTCGGCGATCCGGGTAAATATCGAGCTGGAGCGCATCGGCGACTATGCGGTGACCATCTCCCGCGAGTCCCTTCAGCTCGCGGCCCCGCCGTCCGGCCATATGGCTATCGAGCTCGAGAGACTGGCTGGCGAGGCACAGCTCGCCCTGGGCCAGTCGATCGATGCCTTCGAGCGGCTGGATGCGTCTGCCGCACGGGCGACCATCCGCGTGGTGAGCCAGTTAGATGCCAATATGGACGCGGTCTACGGCGAGTTGATGGCCAATACCGGCCAGCAGGCAATCAAAGACCTGTTGGCGGTGTTCGTGATCTTCACCCAGCTCAAGCGGGTAGCCGACCAGGCCAAGAACATCTGTGAAGAGACCGTGTTCGCCGCCACCGGCGAGCAAAAGGCGCCCAAGGTCTACAACATCCTGTTCGTCGACGAAGACAATAGCCACATGAGCCAGATGGCGCAGGCGATTGCGGCCAAAGCCTATCCCGAGAGTGGCCGCTATACCAGCGGAGGGCGCAACCCAGCGCAGGAGTTGAGCCCAGCGCTAGCGGAATTTCTGCAGGCGCACGGGGTCGATACCGCGGGCATGGCGCCGAGCGGGCTCGACCTGACCCAATTGGAACTGGCCCACCAGCACGTGATCGTCAGCCTGCAGGGTCCGGTTAGCGGCTATTTGCCTGAAGTGCCCTTCCATACGGTGACCTTGGAGTGGGACCTAGGCGAGCCCCCGGAGGCCGGCGATCAGCAACGCCAGGAGGAGCTGTACCGGGCCCTGGCGCTGGAGATCAAGGACCTGATGGAACTGCTGCGCGGCGAGGAGGCGTCCTGACATGTCTGGCTCGCCCAACCTGGCGGCCGACTTCGACCGCCGCAATGCCGATTGGTATATCGACAAGCTGGTCCAGTCCCTGGTGTTCATCGGCGGCATCTCCGCCATCGTCTTTATTATCGGGATCTTCCTGTTCATCACCTACAATGGTTTCGGCTTCCTGCTGGAGGGCTTCAGCTTCGAGGAGTTTTTCCTCTCCCCTTACTGGGAGCCGAGCGACGAGGACGCCCCCGAATACGGCATCCTGGCCCTGATCGCGGGCACCGCCAGCGTGACCGGCCTGGCGATGGTGGTGGCCATCCCCTTCTCCCTCGGGGCCGCCATCTATATCGGCGAGTTCGCCACCGGCAAGACCCGCGAGTTCCTCAAGATCCTGGTCGAATTGCTGGCCGCGATCCCGTCTGTGGTCTGGGGCTTCATCGGTCTGACCATCATGAACCCGCTGATCATCCAAGTGTTCGACGTGCCGGTGGGGCTGAATGTGCTCAATGCGGGGGTGATTCTGGGACTGATGGCGGCGCCGATCATGACCTCGATCGCCGAGGACGCGCTCAAGGCCGTACCCGACCGCTACCGCGAGGCCGCCGAGGCCTTGGGGGCCACTCGGTGGCAGGTAATCCGCAAGACCGTGCTGCCGGCGGCCAAGAACGGACTGCTGGGAGCGGTGCTGCTGGGTGTCGGCCGCGGTTTCGGCGAGACCATGGCAGTGCTGATGGCGACTGGCCACGCGGTGAACATCCCGGGCAGCGTGTTCGACTCGGTGCGGGCGCTCACCGCTACCATCGCCGCCGAGTTGGGCGAGACCGCGGTGGGCTCGGAACACTACCAGGCCCTGTTCACCATCGGCATCTTCCTGTTTGTGATCACCTTCGTGATCAACCTTACCGCGGACCTGATCGTGCGCGGTATCCGTAAGGGATAAGGGCCGGCCGCCGGCGGCCGAGACGCCGCCGCAGCCACCAACCTAGAGACACGACCATGTTTCAAGAAACCACACTAAATACCAAGAACCGCAAGGTCCAGGGGCTGTTCCAGTACCTGTTCCTGCTCATGACCCTGCTGCTGATCCTGCCGGTGGTCATCATCCTCGGCATGCTGATCTACAAGGGCGGCGGCATCATCTCCATCGACTTCCTGTTTACCGAGCCTACCGACGGCATGACCGCGGGCGGCATCTTCCCGGCCCTGTTCGGCACCGTCTGGCTGGTCACCGTGGCCCTGCTGGTCTCCGTGCCCCTGGGGGTCGCGGCGGCCATCTATCTCAGCGAGTATGCCGGCGACAACTGGTTCACTCGCATCATCAACCTGGCCATTATCAACCTGGCCGGCGTGCCGTCCATTGTGCACGCCCTGTTCGGAGTCGGCGCCTTCGTGCTGTTCTTCGGTTTCGGCACCAGCATCCTGTCGGCGAGCCTGACCTTGGCCATTA
>CBDUCL010000303.1:0-2982 GCA_965365625.1 uncultured Chromatiales bacterium
TTCTAGCCCGGGGCAGGATGCCCCGGTGTTTTCGATTGCTCCAACCGATTGAAAATGAAGGCTTTCGAAAGCCGGTTTTTCGTAAGCCATGCTGAACGAGAGCAAGGACGCCTTTGTTCGGCGTTTTCCAGAGCGCTGACCCAGGATCGCCATCAAGGAGGGCAACCATGATCTTTTCCGTCGTTTGCGGCTTTTCCCGGCCCGGATTGCACATCTGGCGCCCCGGCGCCAATGTGCGGCGCCACCTGCGCCCCCTCGACGAGCAGGCGGACGCAGACGGTTGGCACCACTTCGAATGCGAACTCGACCCTTGCCTGGAACAGGAGGTGGGTTTCAAGCTCTATCAGCGGGCCGAAAGCAGCGATGCTCCGGAGGATTGGGAAGACGCGGCCTTCGACCGCCTGCTGCCGCGCAGTGGCGACGGAGGCTTCCCCGATCAGGTCTGGTGCGCCCAAGGCTCTGCCCGGGTGTTGGTGGACGACCCCCGGGCCGCGTCTCAGGACCGGGTACGTATTCAGTTGATCACCGCCAGGCGTTACCGCGAAGGCCAGCTGTTTCTCTGGCGTCCCGACGAGGACGGCGGCGAGCGTCTGGACCCGGATGGCGTGGATTCGATAGGCCCATTCTGGGATTTGGAGCTGAGCGGCCGGCGGCGCCAGCTGGTCAATTTCAAGTTCCTGCGCCAGGTCGACGGCAAGGACCGCTTCGAGCCGGACTATGCCAACCGGATCCTGGGCGGCAGCGATGGCCCCCAGGTCTGGACCCACAGCGAGGGCCTGGCGGTAGTGAGCCGCAAGCCGGTCCCCCAGGACCTGGTGGTGAATTTTCGCCAGGAGGGCAACAGCGGTCAGCCGCCCCGCATGCACCTCTGGCAAGAGGCCTCTGATTTTAGCATCGACGTCGACGGCGAGGCGGCTGGCGGCGGCTGGCGGCGTTTCCGCTTTCCCCTCTATCCGGGCCTGCCGTATCGGCTTCTGTTTCACGATCCCGGCTTGCCGGAGGATCGGCGTTGGGAGCACCGGGCGGCGGCTCGCAGCCTGGTGCTGGACGGGCCGTTTGAGGTCTGGGCCCTCGAAGGGGCGCCCCAACTGTTGAGCGACGAGCCCAAGCCGGAGCGGGAAGTCAGCATCCAACTCGGTCAGCGGCCGCCGGACACCGGGCTTTCGTCTCCCCTGTTCGTCCACGTCTGGATCGACCGTGCCCGCTTCCCGCTGCACGCCCGGCTGGCCCCGGACCCCTCGGAGCCAGGACTCTACCGCTTCAACACCTACGCCGGGGTGACCAGCTCGTTCAAGTTCACCGACGGGGTACGTTGGGAGCCAGTAGCCCGGCATCGGCTTTGGGTCCCGGACGACGCGGCGCCGCTCGTGCGCCACGCGGTGTTCGGCCGTTCGGACCTGCTGCAGGCGCCGAATCCACTGCCCGAGCTGTTCCGGGATCCGCCGTTCCCGATTCTCCGCCCGGGGGTCTGGGAGGAGGGCGGTCAGTTGCGCTTCGCCCTGCATGCCCCGGAAGCTGCCCGCGCCCGCCTGAGCGCGGATTGGACCGGCTGGGAACAGCGGCCCCTGGAACTGCATCTGACCCGGGGCGGCAGCTACTGGTGGGGGGCGCAGGACCTGACCGAGCTGACCGCTGCTTTGCCGCCGGGCGCCGGCGGCGACTACCACGGCAGCCGCTACCAGTTCCTGCTCAACGACGGCGAGCCGGTCCAGGACCCGGCCGCTGGCTGGGTGGACTCCACCAACGCCGCCGGCAAGTCCCGACTGGTGCGCCAGGATGCCTTCGAGTGGGACGACGCCGATTGGCGCATCCCGGACTGGGACCGGCTGCTGATCTATCAGCTGCACCCCAAGCGCTTCAGCGACCGCTTTCCGGACGATCCGCCCCTGGTTGCGGTGGCGCGGGAGATCGAGGAGTCCCACGGCTACCTGCATAACCTGGGCGTGACCGCAATTCTGCTGATGCCGGTGAACGAGGTCAGTTCCGACAACTCCTGGGGCTACGACCCCACCTATTTCTATGCGGTGGAGCGGGACTACGGCGGTCCCGACGCCCTAAAACGGCTGGTGGATGCCTGCCATCGCCAGGGGCTGGCGGTGCTGATCGACTTGGTGTTCAACCATGCCGGCAGCGACGGCAATATCCTCTGGCGGGTGGCCAAGGACAGCTACTTCGACGGCGATACCCGCTGGGGCGCCATGATCGACTTCGATCAGCCCCAGTGCCGCCACTTCTTCGAACAGAACCTGGTGTACTGGCAGCGCGAGTTCCATATCGATGGCTTCCGGCTCGACCATACCCACACCATCGTCCACTCCCACCAGGCCGGGGGCTTCGTGCGGGAGGCGGGGTCCGGCGGCGGCTGGGCGTTTCTGCACGGGCTGCGCCGGGCCCTGCACCGGGACGCCGATGCCCGCGCCCTGCTGAGCGCCGAGCACCTGCCCAACGAATGGGGCCTGACCAACTACGGCGGTCCGATGGACAGCCAGTGGTGCGACGACTTTCACGACCGCCTGGTAGACGCCTGCCGCGGCCGGCTGGTGATGCCGCGCCTGGCCGAGGCCCTGCGCCTCAGCCACGACCGCTGCCAGCAGTGGTACAACGTCACCAACTACTCGGAGAGCCACGACGAGGTGGGCAACGTCAACGACCGGATCGCCAATGTGGCGGGCTACGGGCGTGGGCTGCGCATGTCCAAGGTGGCGGCCGCCGCCAGCCTGTTGGGGCGCGGTATCCCGATGTTCTTTATGGGCGCCGAGGCCGGCGAGCACCGCCAGTTCCGGTTCGGCGCGACCGAGGTGCTGGGGCTCGACGAGTACCGTCGCAATCCGGCCCTGCAACGGGTGCGCGACTGGTGGAAGCGCCTGTGCCGGCTGCGCGCCAGCAACGCCCTCAAGGGACCGGCCAAGCTGGAGGTGCGCTATACCGATGCCCAGATCCTGGCCTTCAGCCGTGGCCTGGGCGACGACTATTTCGTGGTGC
>CBDUCL010000304.1:0-2979 GCA_965365625.1 uncultured Chromatiales bacterium
GCACGGTGGCTACGTGGTCGCGCACCACGTCCATGCCGATGCGGCTCACCGGCACTCCGTCATAAAGGACCTCGCCGGAGGCCGGGGTGTACAACCCGAGCAGAATCTGCACCAGGGTGGTCTTGCCGCCGCCGCTGGCACCCACCAAGGCGACCTTTTCGCCGGCGACGATGCGCAGCGAGACCCGATCCAATACCTGGGGCCCGTCGCCGTAGCGGAAGCACAGATCGCGCAACTCCAGGGCCACGGTATGCTTACCTTCGAACGGGTTCTCCTTATGCGGATAACGCGGCTCCAGGTCGATATCCACCAGTCGATTGATGCGGGTCAGGGCGGCCTGGGCGCTGTGCCAGGCGTATTGGATGCCGAGCACCTCCTGTACCGGGCCCATCATGAACCAAAGGTAGGCGTAGACCGCCAGCATCTGGCCGATGGTCAGGTCCGAGTACAGCACCATGAACATGCTCAGAGCGCGAAAGATGTCGAAGCCGAATAGGAAGATGACGAACGATAGTCGGCTGGCTGCCTCGCTCTTCCAGGCGAAAGCGGTGGAGTGGAGGCGTATGTCGCGGGCGCTGTCGACGATGCGGTGGATATAGTGGCGTTCTCGGTTGCTGGCGCGAATCTGCTGGATGGCATCCAGCGTCTCGGCCAGGCTCTCCTGGAACAGCTGGTAGGCACTGTTCTCGCGCCGCTTCAGCTCCTTTACCTTGCGCCCGAAGACGGTGGTGACGTAGATCACCAGCGGGTTGAGCAGCAGAATGAACAGGGCCAGTTGCCAGTGCATCAACAGCAGCACCAGGGCGGTGCCGAGGATGCTGAGAACGGCGACCAGGAACTTGCTGGTGGCGGTGCCCACGAACTGGTCGATGGCGTCCAGGTCGGTGACCAGGTGCGAGGCCACGGTGCCGCTGCCCAGGGTCTCGTACTCGGACATGGAGACCCGCTCCAGCCGCAGCAGCAGCGCGCGCCGGATGCGGAAGATCACGTCCTTGGAAATGGCGGTGAACTGGCGCATCTGCCAGACCCCGAGCACCAGGCTGATCAGGCGCAGCAGCAGGGTCAGCACCAGCATGGCCAGGATATAGAGTACCGGCCCATGCCAGTCGGCGGGGAATATCCCGTTGATGGTGGTTACCGCCGGTCCCGGCTTGTCCAGCAGCACTTCGTCTACCAGCAGCGGAATCAGCAGCGGCACCGGCACGCTGACCAGGGTGCCGAGCACGGCGATCAGGTTGGCCAAGAACAGCTCCCGGCGGTTGCTGAGCACCATCTCGGTGAGCTCGTGCCAGGTATAGCTGTGGCTGCGGACCTGAAGCTTGGTGTCGGTGGCGTTGCTGATGGCGGTATTGAGGTGCAAGGGTCGGGTGCCTGGGCGGCAGGGCGAACGATGATTGTAGCAGATCGGACCCGGCCGGCACGGCGGGCTTGCAGCCGCCGGCCCAGCGGTTACTATGCGAGGGGTACCAAGAAGCTAGGGGTGAACATGAAGCGGTTGTTGCGGATCATCGGGTCGATTGCGGTCGGTATGCTGGCGATGCCAGGGGCGCAGGGGGGCGCCGGCGGGGTGAGCCTGGAGGGCGATTATACCCAGGGCGGTCTGTTGATCGGGCGCACGGCCCCGGATGCCCGTGTAGCGCTTAACGGCCAACCGCTTCGAGTCTCGCCGCAGGGGGTGTTCCTGGTGGGGTTCGGACGCGATGAGCCGGCAACTGCGGAGCTGAAGCTGACCTACGCCGACGGCAGCGCGGAGCGGCTCCAATTCGAGGTGGCGCGCCGGGACTACCAGATCCAGCGTATCGACGGCCTCCCCCCGAGCAAGGTGACGCCGCCGGAGCGGGATTTGGAGCGCATTCGCCGGGAGGCGGCCCTGGTCAAGGCCACCCGCAAGCTCGACGCCCCGCGCACCGATTTTCTTGACGGCTTTATATGGCCGTCCCAGGGGCTCATCTCCGGGGTCTATGGCAGCCAGCGGATCCTCAACGGCAAGCCGCGCCGGCCCCACTTCGGGGTCGACGTGGCGGGCCCGGTGGGTACCCCGGTGGTCGCCCCGGCGGGCGGGGTGGTGACCTTGGCCCATCCCGATATGTATTTCTCGGGCGGCACCCTGGTGATCGACCACGGCCATGGATTGTCCTCTGCTTTTCTGCATCTGAGCCGCATCCTGGTGCAGGAAGGACAGCGCGTGGAGCAGGGCGACCCGATTGCCGAGATTGGCGCCACCGGGCGGGTCACCGGGGCGCATTTGGATTGGCGCATGAACTGGTTCGAACAGCGTATCGATCCCCAACTGCTGGCGGGCCCCATGCCGGCCACGACCGAGACCTTGGCCGAGCGCCGCTGAACCCGGGTTCGGCGTGGTATACTTCGACCCGAATTTTCCTGAGGAACAAGCAGATGAAAAGAATAATCCGCTGCGCTGTACTGGCACTGACTGCCTGGGCCCCGGGGGCATCGGCATTGGACCTGTTACAGGCCTACGAACTCGCCACCGAATCCGACCCCCAGATCAAGGCGGCCCTGGCCTCGTTGGAGTCCACCCGCGAGAGCCGGCCTCAGGCCAAGGCCCTTTTGCTGCCCAACATTGGGGTGGGGGGCGACGCAAGCCGGGTCCACAATGATCTCCGCGAGTCGTTCACGGGGAACACTGGAACAGACAACTACAATGACTACGCACTATCGATTAGCTTGGTGCAGCCGGTTTACCGCCGCGACCGCTGGGTGCAGTTGGATCAGACCGACGACCTGATCGCCAGCGCCGAGGCCGAGTACGCCGCGGCCGAGCAAGACCTGATGTTCCGGGTCGCCGACGCCTACTTCGGTATCCTCGACGCCGAGGCCGATCTGCGCGCCGCGGAGGCCAACAAGAAGGCGACTGCCCGTCAGTTGGAGCAGGCCAAGCAGCGTTTCGAGGTGGGCCTGATCGCCATTACCGACGTGTACGAGACCCAGGCCGCCTATGATGGCGCCAATACGGAC
>CBDUCL010000305.1:0-2933 GCA_965365625.1 uncultured Chromatiales bacterium
AACCCGATAAACGTTCGGCGCACCGTGCAGGGATATGCCGCTGCGGGGTTCGCCGGCATTATGATCGAGGACCAGCTTTCCCCCAAGCGTTGCGGCCACACCGGGGTGAAGGCGGTAGTCGATCGGGACGAAGCATTGAACCGCATCCGCGCCGCCTGCGATGCCCGCGACGCTGGGGCGGACATCCTGATCATGGCCCGCACCGACGCCCGCAGCGCGCTCGGGTTGGACGAGGCCCTGTGGCGGATCCGCGCCTTTGCCGACCTGGGAGCCGACATCCTGTTTCTGGAGGCCCCCCGCAGCGAGGCCGAGATGGCCGCCTTCTGCGCCGCCGCGCCTGGGCCCAAGCTGGCGAATATGCTGGAGGAGGGGATCACGCCGATTCTCCCGCCGGAGCGTTTGGCCGCAATCGGCTACAAGATCGCAGCCTATCCGCTCACCCTGCTGAGCACCGCCGTCCACGCGATGCGCGAGGCCCTGAGGGAGCTGAAGGCGGGCCGCACGCCACAGCGGCGAGTGGATTTTCGAGGTATTCAGGAAATCGTCGGCTTTCCGGAATATGATCGGCTGCTGGCGCGCTACGCCGACCCTCCTGATTAGACGCGGCCTCGGCTTATTTATCTCGCCGGCGCCGGCGAAGATCCGAGATGCAACCCCGGCGAGCGGGCGCTGGGCTGTCTACAATTGCTATGTGAATCCTCCCGTCCCGGTGCTTGCCCGCATTGCGCCCGGGTCTTTCGCAGTGAGCCGAAGAGACCGCATGAATACGAATAACCAGCACGCGATGCTGGATACCATCGCGGACCGCCTGGCGGCCATGGTACGAGAAAAGCTGTCCGGGACCGAGGCGGAGAACGCCGCCCGTTTCGTGAGCCAGTATTACGCCAGGGTTCCCGAATCGGCGTTGGAACAACAGGAACTATCGGATCTGTACGGGGCTGCGCTCGCCCATTGGCGCTTTGCGCGGCGCCGGGCGCCCGGAGAGACTCGGGTCCGGGTCTACAATCCGGAATTGGAGCAGGATGGCTGGGAATGCCCGCACACCGTGCTGGAACTGGTCACCGATAATATGCCGTTCCTGGTGGACACGGTGCGCATGGAGCTCAACCGTCAGGGCGCGCAGGTGCTGCTGGTGGTGCACCCCATCTATCATCTACAGCGAGATGAGGAGGGTGTGATTGAGGCGCTGGCCGGGCCCCATGCCGGTGCCGACCTCCAGCGCGAATCGATGATGCACTTCGAAATGGTGCGCCAGACCGGCAGCGCTCAACTGCGCCGTCTGCAGGCAGGGCTCCAGCGGGTGCTGGAGCACCTGCGTCGGGCGGTGGAGGACTGGGGCCCGATGCGCGAGGGACTGCAGCGGGCGATGGATGAACTCGGGCAGGGCGCACCGCCGGTGCCTACCGAAGAATTGGATGAGGTTCGGGCGTTTCTGACCTGGATGCTGGATGGCCACTTTACGCTGCTCGGCTATCGGGTCTACGAATTGGAGGACGAGGCCGGCGAGGCGACGCTGCGCATCCAACCGGGCACCGGCCGGGGTATTCTGCGCGAAAGCGGAGAGGCAGCCGATTCCCAGGCCTTTGCCGAGCTGCCGCCGAAGCTGCGGGCATTGGCGCGGGAGCCGCGCCCGCTGATCCTGGCCAAGGCCAATGCCCGGGCCACGGTGCACCGCCCGGTGAACCTGGACTATGTCGGGGTCAAGCGCTTCTCGCCGGACGGTCGGGTGATCGGCGAGCATCGCTTTCTCGGCCTTTACGGTTCGCGAGCCTACAGTTGCCTGCCCCAGGATATCCCGGTAGTCCGCCGCAAGATCGAATGGGTTTTGCAGCGCGCCGCCCTGGAGCCCGAAAGCCATTTTGCCAAGGCGTTGGTGCACATCCTCGAAACCTATCCCCGGGATGAGTTGTTTCAAGTCGAGCCGGAGGAACTCGAGCGCATCGCCAGCGGTATCCTGCAACTGGGTGAGCACCAGACCACCCGTTTGTTCGTGCGTGAAGACCCTTATGCCCGCTTCCTGGTGTGCCTGCTCTATGTACCTCGGGAGCGTTACGACACCCAGGTGCGCAAGCGCATTCAGCGTATCTTGCGCGACGCCTTCGATGCCGAAGAGGTGGAGTTTTCCGTTAGCCTGACCGAGGCCCCGCTGGCTCGCATCTTGTTCACCGTGCGCGTCCGGGAACACAAGATCGTCGACTACGATGTGCGGGCGATCGAGTCCCGTTTGCTGGACGCGACGCTCAGTTGGCGCGATCACCTGCACACGGCGCTGCTCGAGCAGATGGGGGAGGGGCTCGGAAGCCGCCTGGAGCAGCGTTTCGGCGAAGCCTTTCCGGCCGGCTATCGGGAGGACTTCTCGTCGCGCATGGCGGTGCACGACGTGGCCGAACTGTCTCGGCTCAGCGCCACCGAGGAGCTGCGCATGAGTCTCTATCGGCCCCTGGAGTCGGCTCCCGGGCACCTCCGATTCAAGGTCTTCCGCTACAGGCAACCCCTACCGCTGTGGCAGGCCTTTCCGATCCTGGAGCGCATGGGTGTGCAGGTGCAGGACGAGCGGCCGTACCGGATCGAACCGATGGAGTCTGCGGCGCTCTGGGTGCATGACTTCGGCCTGTCCTACGCGGTGCCCGAGGCGTCCGACACCTCCGAGGTACGCAGCCTGTTCCAGGATGCCTTCGCCCGCATCTGGCGGGGAGAGATGGAAGACGACGGCTTCAATGCCCTGGCGCTAAATGCCCGCCTCGACTGGCGCCAGATCACGCTGCTCCGCGCCTATGCCAAGTATCTGCGCCAGACCACGCTCACTTTCAGTCAGGAGTACATGCAGGAGGCGCTGGTCGGCAATCCGGAAATAGCCCGGCTGCTGGTGGAGTTGTTTCAGGTCCGGTTCGACCCGCAGCGCCCGAAGCAGGCCGAGCAGAAGACGGCGGCCC
>CBDUCL010000306.1:0-2903 GCA_965365625.1 uncultured Chromatiales bacterium
GCTTCCAGCAACTCCAAATTTCGCGCCATCTCCTCCTGCCTGACCATGCTCTGGATGCGGGCGCGGTCGTCTTCTTCCACCGGGAGCTTGACCAGGTCGTCGTTGCGCTTGAGCAGGAAAGCACCCAGTTTATTCAGCCAATCCTGGTCCACTCGGTCCGCCGACACGGGAAAGCGTTCGGTCCCAATGCCCCGGAAATTGGTGAAGGAGACCAGAATTCGGCCGTTTTCACGATCGGCGAGGAAGCGGAAGGAGACCGGAATCGCGAATTCCACTTCGAAATTGATGCCGATCACTTCGTCGCGGGCATTGCGTAACGACCAGTCGATGAACTTTTGTTGTAGGCCAGCGAGCCATTCCTGGCACTCCACCCCAACCTCTTTGCCCGCGACCCGAAAGCTCACCGGAACTGGGCTAACACACCGGTAGCTGTACAGGACCTTGGTAATGCGCTGCCGGCTATCGGCAGTCACCGCGTGTTCCCGCGTCTCCAGATCGGTGATTGGGCCGTAACCGGGCACTTCGAAGCGATGGGGAACCTCTTGGCCGACCAAGGTGATATGGGACACGAACTCGTCCAGATACGTCATGATCGAAAGCAGGGCGGGCCGAATCTGCTCCTTATACTGCCGTTCCAGGCGTTCCTGACGGGCCTGTTCCTCATCGAGGCGCTGTTGCTCTTGCTCAGCCTTAGCGCGCAGTTCACCGAGAATGTCCATTGGGCTTACAATCTCCGCTACCCGTCTACCCGCTAATGAATCCGGCCGGCGCGGTAATTGGGATAAGGCTTAAGCAACTGAAGGGTGTTTCGGTCAAGATACTAATATAGCCGAAGCCCGAGGGGCGGAAAACCACCCTTCCGAGTATTAAGCGCCGGGATGGTTAAATCTGTGGGTCAGATATCCCTTGTTCCCACTATCCCAGAGCCTCCGAGTTCGCCAGGCTATTCGATGTGACGGGGGCTCGCTCGCCGGCCCAGCCATTCTCCACCCGCCCGTTCGCTTGGCGGGGCTCCGCGCACCGATTAGGATAGGCGGGAATGACCTCGATGGAGTAACCCTACCAATGCCCGCCCCGAAGTGTCCGTTTCAGACCCCGATTATCAGCAACGACTTCGCCTGCAGTCTGGGCCAGCCTGTGACCGCCCGCAATACGCCCCAGATTCATTGTCGCTCGGAGCGGGCGCTGGCGAGCTGCCAGCGGGTATATGAACATCTGAAGGCGGTGGGCCTGCCCGCGCTGGGAATGGAGGACGACCTTGCCACCACCCCGCACAATGTCTATCTCAAGGTTCAGATGGGGGGTCTGCTGGGCTTGCAAGCCATGAACGGCGGCGAGGCAGAGGGCAGGATCGCCGATCTCAGCGAGTTGATCGCCAGCGCTACGGCAGACGGGGCCCGTATCGACGACCTGCCCTACCCGGAGCTGGTGCCGCGGATTCTGGCTCAGCAGTCAAAGCGCCGACGCGAGCGGCGTAAATAATACTAATCTTACACCTGTCACGACGTGGAGATCCACATCAACCAGGACAACGGATCGGATCGGAAAGGTCGGCCCGCTATTTAAAACCCGCCAGGAGGCAACCAGCCCATGCGACGCGCCATTTGAAGCCTGCTCATTGCTCTGACCCTGGCCCTCCTGCCAGTAATTGCGGCCATGGCCGACAAGGATATCTGCTGGAAGATCGACAACCTCGACACCGACGCCGGTACCCTGCGTCTCCGAGTGGTCCATTCAATCGCCAACGAGCATTTCGTGCTAAGCGGGGTACGCGAGTTGGGTGGCATGGATTATGCGTTGACCGGGGCTGCGACGGACTCGGGCAGCACCTATAAGGCCAGCCTGCTGGAAACCGGCGGCAGCCTGCCGGAAGCCGTCGAAGGTGAGAGAAGCGTCTGGCCCACCAGTTGGTCCCTGGAACTGGACCCGAAGACCCTCGACGGCACGGCCAAGGCGATCACCACCATCTACGACGAAGGGCTCGGCGCCAGCACCGAAGCAGGCTTCTTCGATGCGACCTTGCTGCCGTGCAAGCTCAAGGACGACGACAGCTGATTCTCGCCCCTGACCCCGTCTTCCCGGAGACCCGCCCTAGCCGGCGGGGTTCTTTTGCCCGGCCCCCTATCCAGCAGCGTGCGCTCCGCTGGAAACCCATGAATTGAGCTCCGGAGCGAAGGCCGCAACGCCTTTTGCCACCTGATCAACCCAGGCGGAGCAGGAGCCGGGTGTCGGCGAGATTCAGCAGTAGGCCGCGGTGAGGCCGCCGTTCGGCCTCGCCGGTAAAATCCGGCTCGGCCCAAAGGAGTTTGAATGCCCGAGGTCAGCTCTCGTGATCACCCCGCTTCAGGCGCCGCGGCTTACCTTTGTCCTTGCGGTCGCGTTCGCGCTGCTTGGGCCGGGCCTTGGACTTCTTCGCCGGCAGTCGCTGCGGAGGCTTCTTGCCCGCCGCCTGGCCCGAGCCCCTTTGGCGCTTGGGCCCTTGGAACCTGGCCTCCAGGCCGGGAATCGCCCGGCGCTCGAAGGTCAGCCGCAGGTAACGCTCGATACTGCCGGCGCGGTTCCATTCCGGGGCGGAGACCAGGGAGATTGCCAACCCCTGCTGGCCGGCCCGGCCGGTCCGGCCGGTGCGGTGCAGATAGTCGTCGCCGCTGCGGGCCAGTTCGAAGTTGACCACCAGGTCGAGGCCTTCCAGATCCAATCCCCGAGCCGCCAGATCGGTACCGACCAGCACCCTGATCTGGCCGCTGCGCAGCAGGCCCATTACCCGATTGCGCTCGCGCTGGTCGAGCTCGCCGTGCAGCACCCCGGCACGTTGCCCCTGAGCGGCCAGAAAGGCCCCCAGGGCGCCCGCCTGTTCCCGGGAGTTGACGACCACCAGGGCCTTGTCGAAGTCTTGGTGTTCC
>CBDUCL010000307.1:0-2829 GCA_965365625.1 uncultured Chromatiales bacterium
CCACCAACACGTTGCCGGCGTCCGCCACCACGTTCTGGGATTGCAGAATATTGGCGATCCGCTCCACCGGGATACCCAGCTCGCCGAGGCGCGCGCGGGACATCTCCACGTACACCACCTCTTGCTGCTCGCCCCCGATGGATATCTTGCGCACCCCGTCCACCAGCACCAGCTGCCGCTTTAACTGGTCCGCAAAATCCCAGAGGTCGCGCCAGCTGTAGCCTTCGCCGGTGAGCGCCACGTAGATACCGTAAACGTCTCCGAATTCATCGATGACGATCGGACTGCCCGCCCCCGGGGGCAGCTTGTCCTTCATGTCGGCGATCTTGCGCCGCAGCTCGTCGTAGATATTCGGGAAGTCCTCGGCCCGGTACTTGTCCTTGAACTCGATGGTGATGTCGGACATGCCCGGCCGTGAGATGGTCGACTTGAGGTGGCGCACCTGCTCCATGCGCTGGATGGCGTCCTCGATGTGGTAGGTCACCTCGTCCTGTACCTGCTGGGCGGTGGCCCCGGGGTACAGGGTAATGACTTTCGCCTGCTTGATGGTGAAGGCCGGGTCCTCCAGCTTGCCCATGCTTTCGAAGCCCCAGATACCGCCGCCCACCAGGATGATGACCAGCAGCCAGGAGGTAACCTTGTTCTTGACCGAAAACTCGCCGATATTCATGACCTGCCTCTTAAATCCGTTGCTCGGATGCCCTCAGCGCCAATAGTTTCGATGCTCATTCGCCGGGGCGAGGCTCGGCTTGCTCCAGATCCGGAAGCAGGGTGACTCGCATCCCCTCCACCAGGAAGGGTACGCCCGCAGTGACCAGGCGATCTCCCGCTTCCAGGCCTTCCGTGACTTGGATGGTGTCGCCCGACATACGGCCTACCTTGACCGACCGCGGGCTGACGGTCATGGACTCTTGATCCACCACCCAGACCCGGGGATCCAGCTTGTAGTCGCCCACCACGGCGCTTACCGGGACGGTGAACACCAACTCCTCGCCGCGCGCGATGGCCGAAAGGTCGACGGTGACGTTGGCGGTCATCCCGGGCAGCACCGTGGCACCCGGCACCGGCTCCATGGTGAAGGTAATCTGGAAGGTCTGGGTCTGGGGGTCGGCCTTGGTGGATACCTCCTTGAAGGTCAGGGGAAACTGCTGCCCCGGAAGACCCTCGAAGCTGGCCGTGACCTTCACCGCGGCCCGCCGCTGGTCGCGCGCTTCGGCGCTCGAGCGGATACTGCGCATCAGGGACTCCGGCACGTCGAACTTGACCTCCAGCAGGCTGGTGTCCTGCAGCGATAGCACGGGCTGCTTGGCCTGCACCTCTTCGAAGCGTTCGATAAGCCGTTTAGCGATGGTCCCGGAGAAGGGCGCCTGGAGTTTGGTGTAGCTGAGATCCTGGCGGGCGGTCTTGAGGGCCGCTTCGGAGTTCCTGAACTTCGCCTCCAGGCTGTCGTAGTCGGCCTGGGATATGAAGCCGTCCTTGATCAGCTTCTTGGCCCGCTCGAAGTTGGCCTTGTCGTTGCTGAAAGTGGCCTGCCGGTCGTTGACTATGATCTCGAAATCCGTCGGGTCGAGCCGGGCCACATCCTGGTTCTCCTCCACCGGGTCGCCTTCCTTTACCAGAATTTCCTGCACCTTGCCGGGCACTCGAAACGCCAGCTCCGCCTTGCGGTTGGCGTCGATGCGGGCCGGAAAGTTGCGAATGCCACCGCTCATCGGCGCGTCGATCACCACCGTCTTGACCGGGCGGGTAGGGGCCTCCCGGGCCTCTTCCGGCGCTTGCTGCTGGCAGCCGCTGAGGAGCATCAGGGAGGCGCAGGCAGCGCCAAACAGGGGGGAACGGAACATGAGGTTATTCTCCAATAAATCGCCGGCCGGCGGCGGCATCTATGCTGGCGTGAATCGCGAGGGGGCAGGCTGGGGTCACACCGATTATTAATTGCGCAGACGCTAACAGCTTCCGCCGGCGTTGCCAAGGGATCGGGGTTCTTCGAGGCCGGGTGAGTGTGGGGTTAGGCGCCAACGATCTGCAGACTCACGCTGCGCCGCCGCGGGCCGTCCAGTTCCACCAGCATCACCGATTGCCACTGGCCGAGACCCAGCTTGCCGTCTACCACCGGGATATTCTCACTGGCGCCCAAGAGCAGGGCAATCAGGTGGGAATGGGCGTTTTCCGGCTCGTCCGGCGGGCAGTCGCGCAGGTGGATGTCGTTGTGCTTGTAGCCGGCATCCGCCGGCACCAGCTGCTGGAAGAAGCCTCTGATGTCTTCCAGCAACCGCTCTTCGTGCTCGTTGATGGTCAGGGCGGTGGTAGTGTGGCGGGAACTCAGCACAACAAACCCCTGGCGGATGCCGCTGGCCGCGAGCCGGGCCTCGATCTCGGGGGTGAGGTCGCTGATGGCGATGCCTTCGCCGGTGTCGATTTCGATCAGTTCGTGCTCGATGCGCATGGATTGCCCTCCGGGTTTCGGTGCCGTTTGCGCTGCAAGAATATCGGGGCCTGGCGGGGGCGCTAGCCAACGACGGCTCGGCTCGGCGGCGCGCCTCCTACATTGGCTGCGGCGCCGGATCGCAGACGATGCCCGGGGCCCGGAAGGCGACGCCGGCCGCGTTTCCTGCCGTCGGTCTGTAGGAGCGCCGCCCTCGGCGCGAGCCGTTGTCGGGGGGGGCTTTCTGCGTCCGATCGGCGCGAGGGCGCGCCTCCTACGGGCTACCCCAGGCTGCTTTTGGTCTCCGATACAGAAGCCCGCGCCGGATCAGCCATTTCTCCAACTCCACCACCCATAGGGTTAGCGACGACAGCCCCAGGCACACCATTAGGTCGAACAGCGGC
>CBDUCL010000308.1:0-2812 GCA_965365625.1 uncultured Chromatiales bacterium
ATCATCAACGGCACCGGCAACTTCATCCTCACCGAGATGCGCGACAAGGGCCGCGACTTCGGCGAGGTGTTGGCGGAGGCCCAGGCCCTGGGCTATGCGGAGGCCGATCCCACCTTTGACGTCGAAGGCATCGACGCCGCCCACAAGCTCACCATTCTTGCCTCCATTGCATTCGGCATCCCGCTGCAGTTCGACAAGGTGTATACGGAGGGGATCACCAAGATCACCCGCGAAGACGTGTCCTATGCCAATGCCTTGGGCTATCGCATCAAGCACCTGGGCGTTACCCGCAAGACCGAAGACGGTATTGAGCTGCGGGTGCATCCTACGCTAATCCCGGAACGCCGGCTGATTGCCAATGTGGACGGCGTGATGAACGCGGTGCTGGTGCATGGCGATGCGGTGGGCCCGACCCTCTACTATGGCGCCGGTGCCGGGTCCGAGCCCACCGCCTCGGCGGTGGTGGCAGACGTGGTGGACGTGGTGCGGGCTCTGACCACCGATCCCGAGAACCGGGTTCCACACCTTGCGTTCCAGCCCGAAGAGCTGCACGACCACCCGATTCTGGACATGGAAGAGGTTGAAACCGCCTACTATCTGCGCCTGCAGGTCGAGGACAGCCCCGGGGTGATCGCCCAGGTGGCGGGTATCCTCGGCGAACTCGGCATCAGCATCGAGGCGATGCAGCAGAAGGAGCCGGGCGAGGGCGAGACCCACGTGCCCCTGGTGATGCTCACTCACAGTGTGCGCGAGCGTTACATGAATAGCGCGATCGCCCAGATCGAGGCTCTGAAGTGCGTCAACGGGGCGATTACTCGCATCCGTATGGAGCCGCTGGACGGTTGAGCGCTGCCTGCTGATCCGCGCCGGACCGGATATCCGCCATGACGGGGCTGCGACTGCACCTGCTGGTGCCCGGCCTGCTGGGTCCGCTGTCGCGGCAGGCCCAAGATCCGGGCTTCGTTTGGCCAGTAGCCCCGGCCCTGGAGCGGTTGCTGGCCCGAAGCCGCGCTGACCCCGACAACGACTCTCTCGGTACCTGCCTGTTCCGGCTGTTCGGCCTGACCCTGCCGCCCGGCGGCGAACTGCCCAGCGCGGCGCTGTGTCGATTGGGCGAGGGCCTGGCGGCGGATGCCGGCTGCTGGATGCACGCCGACCCGGTCCACCTGCATGCCGACCGCGACCGGGTGTTGTTGTTCGACGCCCGCCACCTCGAGCTGGACATGGAGCAGGCCCGGCGCCTGGCGGACGAGGTGGAGGCCCATTATGCGGAGGACGGCTGGCGCCTGGAAATGGTTCGCCCGGAACGTTGGTACCTGCGCCTGCCCGAGCCGCCTGCCCTGCGTACCCACTCTCTGGAAGCAGTGGTCGGGCGTCATATCGAACCCTACCTACCGGAGGGCGAGGCCGCCCGCAATTGGCGCTTCCGCCTAAACGAGACCCAGATGCTGCTTCACGCCGCGGCGGTCAATCAGGAGCGAGCCGCGACTGGGTTGCGCCCCGTCAACGGTCTCTGGTACTGGGGGGCCGGGGTATTGCCGCCAACCCCGCTGGAGGCGCCATTCACGGCGGTCTGGTCCGACGACCCGCTGAGCCGGGGCCTGGCCCAGCACGCTGGACTGGAACCCCGACCCCAGCCTCGGGACCTGGCGCAGTTGCTGGAAGTGGCCGCTGGCGGCGAGCTGCTGGTGCTGCTCGACCGACTGCAAGGCCCGCTATTGGACGGCGATCTTGCCGGATGGCGTCGGGGCGTCGAGACCCTGGAAGCCGACTGGATCCAGCCGCTACTGTCTGCATTGGGTCGGGGGCCGCTGGAGCGGCTCAGTCTCTATCCGCTGGCGGGCCGAACCTATCGCAGCACTCCTGGCGCCATGCGCCGTTTCTGGCGCCGCCGCCGACCGCTGCGGGCACTTGTCGCCGAGAGCGCGGATAGCTGACCTGCCGCAAGCAAAGCGCGCTCGATTCGACCCGCATCCGCCCCGCCGGACCTATCCTTGTTAGAGAACCAGTCAAAGCAAGGAGCCAGACCATGAGCGATATCGCAATCCGCCTGGGCGACGAAGCCGAATACCTGCTGGGGCACCGCTGCAGCACCATACCCAGCGATCAACTGCACCTGCCGGGACCGGACTTTGTCGAGCGGGTGATGCTGGCCAGCGACCGCCGGCCCGGCGTGTTGCGTAACCTGCAGTCCCTGTTCGACCATGGTCGCCTGGGAGGCAGCGGCTATCTGTCGATCCTGCCGGTAGACCAAGGGGTGGAGCACTCCGCGGGTGCCTCCTTCGCGCCCAACCCGATCTACTTCGACCCGGAGAACATCGTGCGCCTGGCCATCGAGGGTGGCTGCAACGCGGTGGCTTCCACCCTCGGTGTGCTCGGCGCGGTGGGGCGCAGGTACGCTCACCGCATCCCGTTCCTGGTCAAGCTCAACCACAACGAGCTGCTGACTTACCCGAACCGCTTCGATCAGACCCCGTTCGCGGCGGTGGATCAGGCCTTCGAGCTGGGCGCGGCCGCGGTGGGCGCCACGGTATTCTTCGGCTCCGAACAGACCCGGCGCCAGATCCTGGAGGTGAGCGAGGCCTTCGCCCATGCCCACGAGCTGGGCATGGTGACCGTGCTCTGGGCCTACCTGCGCAACTCCGCCTTCAAACACGAGGGCACCGACTACCATGTGTCCGCCGACCTCACGGGCCAGGCCAACTACCTGGCCGCCACCATCGAGGCCGACATCATCAAGCAAAAGCAGGCCGAAACCAACGGCGGCTACACCGCGATCGGTTTCGGCAAGACCAGCCCTCGGGTCTATAGC
>CBDUCL010000309.1:0-2791 GCA_965365625.1 uncultured Chromatiales bacterium
TCCGTTGGATCCGTGGGGTCCGTTGGATCCGTGGGGTCCGTTGGGTCCGTAGGTGGTTCCCCAGGTAGCGTGACGCCTGCCAGACACCAAGTGGGGAACGCGGTCAGCGCAAGGGCCAGGATCAGGTGCTTGAGTAGTTTTTGCATAATGGCGACTTCCTGAGGGATTGGCGGGGATCTCCGCGTATGGGTAGTGGCGGCTCGGTCGATGCTCCGTCGGACGACAGCCTGTCCGAGAAATTTCTTATATTCGGTAACTTAACGGAATTCTTTTCAATCGATTCTATCTCATGGGCGGGGAAATTCAACCGTGGATCGTGAGTCTTTACCGAAATTGCGACCGGCGTCATCAAAGCGCCGACCAAAGGGGGTGGTCGGACTTTTCCTCAAGGTCCCCGAATACCAAGTGCCAGGGGCTCTCGCCCAGGGCCGGTTGCGCAAGCGAGACAAAGGTAAGGCCCGGGAGCCTGCCGGCCCGCGCTAACGCCCCTCCTGGCGCATCTTGTCCAGGCGTGCAGCGGCCAGGCGGGCCTCGGTGGAGCCCGGGTAATCGCGCCTCAGGCGCTCCAACAGCTGGCGCGCCTGGCCCCACTGTTGTTGCTCGTAATGGATGTAGCCGAGCTTGAGCAGGGCCCCGGGCACCTTGGCGCTGTCCGGGTATTGGGCGAGTAGCGCATCGAACTCGGCCTGGGCGCGCTCGAAGTCCCGGGTCACATAGTGCGCCTCGGCGAGCCAGTACTGGGCATTGTCCACGTAGCGGCCGCCGGGATAACGCTGGCGCAGGGCTTCGAAGGCGGCGATGGCTTCCGGGTACCGGCGTTCCTTCAACAGCTCGAAGGCCTGCTGGTAGTCCGCCTCCTCCTGGGCCGGGTCGCCGGCGGGCGGCGGCTCGACCGGGGTCTGAGCCTCGACATTGGCAGTGGGCGGTAGCGGGATCTCCTCAGCGGGCGGCGTCGCTCCGCCGCCGAGCTGATTGAGCCGCTGGTCCAGGTCCAGGTAGAGGTCGCGTTGGCGCTTGGTCTGGGCCTCCAGCCGGTGGGTCTGCACCTCCAGCTGGCCGCGTAGTTCCTGAACCTCCTGCTGCAGGCGCTGCATTTGCAGTATCACGTCGGCCAGATTCTGATTCTCCAGGGTCCGCTCCAGCCGCTCGACTCGCCGCTCGAGCTCGCCCGCCGATGCCGGCAGCGCGACCACCCCCAGGGCCAGCACCAGCGCTGCCGAACCTCGCCGGCGCATCAGTAAAGGATCTCGACTCGGCGGTTCAGCGACATGGCCTCTTCGCCGGTGCCCAGGGAGGCCGGACGCTCCTCGCCGTAGCTGACAACGGACAGCTGGCCGGGGGCGGCCCCTTCGGCCACCATCAGGCGCTTGACCGCATCGGCGCGCCGCTCGCCCAGCGCAATGTTGTATTCCCGCGAGCCGCGCTCGTCGGCGTGCCCTTCCAGGGCGAGGGCCTGGTCCGGGTTGGCGGCCAGGTACTCGGCATGGGCCCGCAGCACGGGACGGAATTCGCTGCGGATGTCGCTGCTGTCGTACTCGAAGTAGATCACCCGGGTCGAAAGGGGGCTGTCCGGGTTGTCCAGGGGGCTGCCGGTCCAGGTGCTGGCGCCGGCGGCGCCCATCGTGCTGGCGCCGAAGCCTCCCTCGCCGCCGCTCCCGGCGCCGCCGTAGGTGTCGCTGATCGGGGCGCCACCGGCCTCGTCCTCGGTCGGGGTAGAGGCGCAGCCCGCCAGCAAGAGGGCACCGAGCAGGGCCAGGGAAAGTGAGATTCGCTTCATTTCGACGTGTCTCCGTCTATCGGGAATAGGGCGCCCAGGCCGGCTCGCGCACGTCGCCGGCATCCAGGGCTAGGCGTTGACGTACCCGGCCGTCCACCGACACGGCCTCCAATAGGCCGCGGGAATCGGTCTTGGCTGCGTAAATTATCATGCCGCCGTTCGGGGCGAAACTGGGGGACTCATCGAGCCGGCCCTTGGTCAGCACCTGGAGCCTCTTGCTGGCCAGGTCCAGCAGGCCGATCCGGTAGTCGCCGCCGACCCGGGTCACCAGGGTCAGGGATTTGCCGTTCGGGCTGTAGGACGCGCTGGCATTATAGGGGTGCTCGAAAGTCAGGCGCTCGGCGCTACCGCCGGCGACGGCTGCCCGGTAGATCTGGGGCGCCCCGCCGCGGTCGGAGGTGAACACCAGGTGGCGGCCGTCCGGCGACCAGGCGGGCTCGGTGTCGATGCCGTAGTGACGGGTCACGGCCCTGAGTCGGCGGCTCGCCAGATCGAGCACGAAGACGTCCGGGTTGCCGTCCTTGGACAGGGTGAGCGCCAGCTTGCGGCCGTCCGGGGACCAGGCCGGGGCGCCATTGATGCCCGGGTAGGCCGCCACTTGCTCGCGCCCGCCGGTGAGCACCTCCTGCACATAGATCGCCGGTTTCCCCTTCTCGAAAGAAACGTAGGCCAGACGCTTGCCGTCCGGGGACCAGGCCGGAGACATCAGCGGCTCCTCGGAGCGGACGATGGTCTGGGGGGCGTGGCCGTCGGCATCGGCGATGCGAAGCTCCACCTGGCGCTGGTCGCCCTTGGCCACTGAGGTGACATAGGCGATGCGAGTGGCAAAGGCGCCGCGCTCGCCAAGCAGCTTCTCGTAGACGATGTCGCTGATCTGGTGACCGGTGGCGCGCAGGTTGCGCTCGGTGGTAGGCACCTGGAAGCCGGCCAGCTGTTCGCCGCGGAAGACGTCGAGCAGTTGAAACCGCACCAGGTAGCCACCCGGCCCGTTCGCTTTGAGTTGGCAATTCACCA
>CBDUCL010000310.1:0-2743 GCA_965365625.1 uncultured Chromatiales bacterium
CCTTGTGGATGAAGTACTGCAGCATCTTCTCGGTCACCGTGAAGTCGGCGATCACACCCTCCTTCATGGGCCGGATGGCGGTGATATTGGACGGCGTGCGGCCCAGCATCTGCTTGGCCTCCTCGCCCACTGCCGCCACCGATTTGGCGCCGCCGCGCCCTGGGTCCTGGCGGATCGCCACCACCGAGGGCTCATTCAGCACTATGCCCTGGCCGCGGGCATAGATCAGGGTGTTGGCGGTGCCCAGGTCGATGGACAGGTCGTTGGAAAAGATCCCGCGAATGCGTCTGAACAACATGGTATCGAGCTGCTTCCAGGTAGAGGGGCCGGCGCCGGTTATAATTAAGGGGTTGCGCCCCGAGACCGCTTTGGACGCCCCGAGGTAAACGACTAATTTAGCAACGCGACCGGTCTCGAGCAAGGCTTTCCCACCGCCGGCGGCCCGCCGAGCCTTAGCACCGTGCCTCGGGATATGGTACCTTCTAGCGGATTTTCGTTTGCCGCCTGAACCCCCGAAGGAGCCTAGAACCAATGTCGTTGAGCCCTGCCGAGGTCGAGAAGATTGCCCACCTGGCGCGCTTGGCCCTGGAGCCGGCGCAGGCTGCGGGGCTGGCCCAGGACCTGTCACGCATCCTGGATCTAGTGGACCAGATGAGCGCGGTGGACACCGCCGGCGTCGAGCCGATGGCCCACCCGCTGGAGATGAGCCAACGCCTGCGCCCGGACGAGGTCACCGAATCCGACCGGCGCGACGCTTTCCAAGAGGTTGCGCCCCAGACCGAGGCCGGTCTCTACCTGGTGCCGCGGGTCATCGAGTGAGGCCTCGCCGCCAGTCAACCCCAGGATTGTTGCCGAAACATGTTTGAAAAGACCATTGCCGAGCTGGCAGCGGGCCTGCGGGCCGGTGAGTTCTCCAGCCTGGAGCTGACCCGGGCCTACCTGCAGCGCATTCGCGAGCTGGACCCGGAGATCAACAGCTACATCAGTGTGCTCGACGACAGCGCGCTCGCCGCTGCCGAGGCGGCAGACGCCCGCCTGGCCGGCGGCGACGCCGGTCCGCTGACCGGCATCCCCATTGCCCACAAGGACATCTTCTGCACCCAGGGCGTGCGCACCAGCTGCGGCTCGCAGATGCTCGATAGCTTCGTCTCGCCCTATGACGCCACCCTGGTCGAGCGCCTCAAGCAGGCCGGCACCGTTCTGCTGGGCAAGACCAACATGGATGAATTCGCCATGGGCTCGTCGAACGAGACCAGCTGGTACGGCCCGGTGCGCAATCCCTGGGACCGGGAGCGGGTGCCCGGCGGCTCCTCCGGCGGCTCGGCGGCGGCGGTCGCGGCTCGACTGGCCCCAGCCGCCACCGGCACCGACACCGGCGGTTCGATCCGCCAGCCGGCGGCGTTGTGCGGGATCACCGGGCTCAAGCCCAGCTATGGCCGCATCTCCCGCTTCGGCATGATCGCCTTCGCCTCCAGCCTCGACCAGGCCGGTCCCATGACCCGTAGCGCCGAGGATGCCGCCATCCTGCTGCAGACCATGGCCGGCTTCGACCCGCGCGATTCCACCAGCGCCGAGCAGCCGGTGCCGGATTACCGGGCCGGCCTCGAGGACAGCCTGGAGGGGGTGCGCATAGGCCTGCCCAAGGAGTACTTCGACGCCGGTCTGGATGCCGGGGTGGCTGCCTCGGTGCAGCAGGCGATCGACGAATATCGGCGCCTGGGGGCCGAGCTGGTGGAGATCAGCCTGCCCAATTCCCGGCTCGCGGTGCCGGCGTATTATGTGGTGGCCCCGGCCGAGTGTTCCTCCAACCTGGCTCGCTTCGACGGCGTGCGCTACGGCCACCGTTGCAAGGACCCCAAGGACCTGGAGGATCTCTACAAACGCAGCCGGGCCGAGGGCTTCGGCGCCGAGGTCAAGCGCCGCATTATGGTCGGCACCTATGCCCTGTCCGCAGGCTATTACGACGCCTACTATCTCAAGGCCCAGCAGATCCGCCAACTGATCGCGGACGACTTCCGCCAGGCGTTCCAGCAGGTGGACGCGATCGTCGGCCCGGTCACCCCGACCACCGCCTTCCGCCTAGGCGAGAAGGCGGACGACCCGATCACCATGTATTTGTCGGACATCTACACCATCGCGGTCAATCTGGCTGGGCTGCCGGGGATGTCGATCCCAGTGGCCCCTGCCGGTGGCCTGCCGGTGGGGCTGCAGCTGATCGGCGACTATTTCGGCGAAGCCCGTCTGCTGAACCTGGCCCACCGCCTGCAGCAGGCCACCGATTGGCATCGCGCCCGGCCGCCCGGGCTCGACTGAATGACCTTTCATATCGCAAATCAGAGTCACTAGCCATGCAGTGGGAACCCGTCATCGGCCTGGAAATCCACGTCCAGCTGGCCACCCGATCCAAGATTTTTTCCGGCGCCTCCACCGCCTACGGGGCCGAGCCGAATACCCAGGCCTGCTTGGTTGACCTGGGCTTTCCCGGGGTGCTTCCGGTGCTCAATGCCGAAGCGGTGCGCATGGCGATCCGTTTCGGCCTGGCGATCGGCGCCCAGGTGGCGCGGCGCTCGGTGTTCGCGCGCAAGAACTACTTCTACCCCGACTTGCCCAAGGGTTACCAGATCAGCCAGTACGAGCTGCCGGTGGTGGGTGAGGGCGCGGTGACCATCCAACTGGAGGGTGGCGACGAAAAGCGCATCGGCGTCACCCGCGCTCACCTGGAGGAGGACGCCGGCAAGTCCCT
>CBDUCL010000311.1:0-2691 GCA_965365625.1 uncultured Chromatiales bacterium
GCCACCAGCGAGTCCTGGAAGGACAAGAACACCGGCGAGATGCAGGAGCGCACCGAATGGCACCGGGTGGTGTGCTTTAATCGCCTGGGCGAGATCGCCGGCGAATACCTGCGCAAGGGCAGCAAGGTGTATATCGAAGGTTCCCTGCGCACCCGCAAATGGCAGGGCCAGGACGGCCAGGACCGGTATACCACCGAGATCGTCGCCAACGAGATGCAGATGCTCGACAGCCGCGGTGGCGGCGGGAGCAGCGAATATGCCGGCGCCGGTGCCGGTTCCCGCAGCGGTGCTCCGGCGCCCCAGCGACCGGCTGCGGGCGGTGGCGGTGGAGCACCGGCCCCGGCGGGCGATCCCGACGGCGGCTTCGACGACGACATTCCGTTCTAGCGGCTCGACCGGGTCCAATTTTCAAACCAAGTTAGCGTAAGGCGGTGCAGGTGAAAACGATTTTGGTGACCGGCGGCGCCGGCTTTATCGGGGGCAATTTCGTGCATTTCGTAATCCGAGACAGTCAGGCTCGGGTGATCAACTTGGACGCCCTGACCTATGCCGGCAATCTCGACACCCTGGCCCCGCTAGAGGGAAATCCGCGGCACCAGTTCGTGCAGGGAGACATCGGCGACCGGGAACTGGTGGCCCGGCTGCTGGCCGAACAGCGGCCGGATGCCGTCGTCAACTTCGCCGCCGAGAGCCATGTCGATCGCTCCATTGACGGCCCGGCGGCCTTTATCGAGACCAACGTGCTCGGCACCTTCAATCTGCTCGATTGTGCCCGCAGCTACTGGAGCGGGCTGGGCACCGAGGAAAAGGCGGGGTTCCGCTTCCTGCACGTGTCGACCGACGAGGTCTATGGTTCCCTGGGGCCCGAGGGACTCTTCACCGAGACCACCCCCTATGCCCCCAACTCCCCCTATTCGGCCTCCAAGGCGGCCTCCGATCACCTGGTGCGGGCCTGGCACCACACCTACGGGATGCCGGTGCTCACCACCAACTGCTCGAACAACTACGGGCCCTACCAGTTCCCCGAGAAGCTGATTCCCTTGTTCATCCAGAACGCCCTGAGCGGCAAGCCGTTGCCGATCTACGGCGACGGCGCCAATGTGCGCGACTGGCTGTATGTGGAGGACCACTGCCGGGCGATCTGGCGGGTGCTCGAGGCCGGCACTCCGGGTGAGGTCTACAATGTGGGCGGCAACAGCGAAAAGACCAACCTGGAGGTGGTCGACGCCTTGTGCGCCGCCCTCGACGAGTTGGTGCCCGAGTCCCCGTATCGCCCCCACTCTCAGCTCAAGACCTTCGTCGCCGACCGCCCGGGCCATGATCAGCGTTATGCCATAGACGCCGGCAAGCTCAAGCGGGAGTTGGGCTGGGAGCCTTTGGAAAGCTTCGAGAGCGGCCTGCGCCGCACCGTGAATTGGTACCTGGGGCACCAAGACTGGTGCCAACGGGTGCTCGATGGCAGCTATCAAGGCGAGCGTCTGGGCCGCACCGGCTGACTCCCCCGACCCCGCAGCAGAGATTTCGCATGAGCAATACCAAAGGCATCATCCTGGCCGGCGGCTCCGGCACCCGGCTCTATCCCCTCACGCGTTCGGTCAGCAAGCAGTTGCTGCCGGTCTACGATAAACCGATGATCTACTACCCGCTGGGCATCCTGATGCTGGCGGGCATTCGCGACATCCTGATCATCACCACCCCCCATGACGCTGGCGCTTTCTGCGAACTTCTGGGCGACGGCTCCCAGTGGAACGTACGTCTCCAGTACGCGGTGCAGCCGGAGCCCAACGGACTGGCGGAGGCCTTTATCATCGGACGCGAGTTTCTGGCCGGCGACGCCTGTTGCCTGATCCTGGGTGACAATATCTTTTACGGCCACGGCCTGGTGGAGCAGCTCAGGCAGGCCGCCGAGCGCAGCCAGGGCGCTACCATCTTCGGCTACCGGGTGCGCGACCCCGAGCGCTACGGAGTTGCCGAGTTCGACGCCGATGGCCGAGTCGTCGGGCTGGAGGAGAAGCCCAGCGAGCCCAAGTCCAACTATGCCATCACCGGCCTCTATTTCTACGACGGTCAGGTGTCCGAGCTGGCGGCGGGCCTGCAGCCGTCGAAGCGCGGCGAACTGGAGATCACCGACCTCAACCGCATCTACCTGGAGCAAGGTCGGCTGCACCTGCTGCGGCTCGGGCGGGGCGTGGCTTGGCTGGATACCGGTACCCACGAGTCCCTGATGATGGCCGGCAGTTTCATCGAGACCATCGAGCAGCGTCAGGGTATGAAGATCTGCTGCCCGGAAGAGATCGCCTACAGTGCCGGCTGGATCAGCAAGCGGCAGCTACAGGCCCTGGGTGACTCGCTGCGCCAGAACAGCTACGGCCAGTACCTGCTGGACCTGGCGCGGCGGAGCAGGACTCCATGAACATCGTCGAGACCAAGATCCCCGGCCTGCTGATTATCGAGCCCCGGATTTTTGGCGACGAGCGCGGCTGGTTTACCGAGACCTGGCAACGTCAGCGCATGGCGGAGGCCGGGCTCGCGCTCGATTTCGTGCAGGACAACCTGGCCTATTCCCGCCAGGGGGTATTGCGCGGGCTGCACGTGCAGAACCCCCATTCCCAAGGCAAGCTGGTGCAGGTCCTGCGCGGCGAGGTCTACGACGTGGCGGTCGATATCCGCCGGGGCTCGCCGCACTTCGGG
>CBDUCL010000312.1:0-2677 GCA_965365625.1 uncultured Chromatiales bacterium
CCAGTCCGAAGCCAGCCGAAACAGAATCCTGGAGCTTCTTAGAGCAAGACTCTCTCCAGCTCCGCGATATTTCGGCGCATTAGGCTCATGAAATGCCCCTCCTCCGGCCGGTTGGCGCCGGGTGAGAACACCAACGGGGAAACCCCCAGCCCCTGCAGACGTTCGCCCATGGCCGGAATCGGCTCATCCTCCCATAGCATCCAGCGGGCGGGATGCTGCTGCAGCATCGACCGCAACCGGTCCCATTCTTCCGCCGAGGGCGACACGTCCGGTTCCCACATCAGGCTGTGCAAATTCAGTCGGTAGCGACGTGCCAGGTACTGGTATACGGGATGCGACGCCAGTATTGCCTGATCCGTCAATCGCTGCCCAATTCGGCTCAAGCGCTGGTCCAGGTCGTACAGCTCCTGCTCGAGGGGCTCGAAGTTGGCCACGAAGACTTGCTTCAGCTCGGGACGCTTGCGTACCAGCGCCTCCAGAATCGCACGGGCCTGGTCGGTGGCCTGATCGAAGTCAAGCCAGGTGGTAAACGCGATGCCGGCGTGGGAGTGGTCGCCGGCCGGCCCATGGCTGTGGATCGGTCCCGCATCCGCAACCAGATAGCTTTGCCGAAACGCGCGAGAGGTGTCGACCGTGCGCAGCCGGGGCAGACTCACTCGCTCGGTCCACTTGGCGTAGCCGGCCCCGTTGAGCAGGATCAGATCGGCCCGCTGGTAAGCGGTAACAGTCGCCGAGTCCGGCATCCAAAAAGCCGGGTCCACCTCGGCGGGGGCCGGAAACACCACCTCGGCATGCTCCCCGGCGATGCGCTGGGCGAAGTACTGCAAAGGGTAATTGACCGTGTAGATCCGCAACGGCTCGGCGGCCAAGGCCACCGGCAGCCAGAGCGCGGTCGTCAGCAGCCAGAACCAAGTTTTCGCGTATCGCATACCGCTCGCCTCTCAACCGTCACAGGAAAAAATGCCGCACCAGCGCCGCCTGGTGACCCTGCAACGCAAGCAATACCAGGGCGCTCAGGGCCGCCGCCGCCAGCAGGATCAGCAGAATCTCCGCCCCCAGCAGGCGAACGATGGTGGCGCGGCTGCAACCGAGCCGAAAGATGGTCTGCAACTCCCGCTGGCGCAGCCGCAGTGACAACGCGAACACCAGCACCAGCGCCAGCAGGGTGGCGCTGCCCACCAAAAGGATCACCGCATCCAGCACCCGCTTGATGCGGAAGATATTCTGCATCAACCCGTCGATCACCTCCCTAGGCCGCAGGATCTGCTGGTTTACCCCGTCGCCGATATAGCGGCCTCTTAGCAGGGTGCCCGAGCGTTCATCCAGGGGTAGCGCCAGCACGGCGCTCAACGGATAGCCCGCCGGGTCGCCGTGGAAGTGGAAGCTGGCGATGTTGTCCGGAGTGATTTCCGTGTAGCGGGCCAGCTTGGGGCTGGCCGTCACCTTCCCGTCCTTGCGCTGCATCACCAGCGTCGGGTCGGTCTCGCCGCTCAGATCCTGGTGGCCATGCACCAGACCCTGGATCACCCAGGCGGTCTTCACGTCCACGAACACCGCCCGGTCGTCAGCGCTGGCACTGGGTGCCAGCACCCCCGCCACCCGCATCCGCAGCGGGTAGACGCCGGCCAGGTCGAACAGGGTCTCCGGAGACGACAGCAGGGCATCCCCGGGCCGCAACCCGAGAGCTTCGGCCACCTCGGCCCCCAACACGCAGTCTCCGAGCAGGGCGAGTCCCTGACCGGCAACCAGGCGCAGGCCCCGGAACTCGAAATAATCCAGGCTGGTGCCGACAATCGGGAAGCCGCGGGCGCGAAAGCGCACGTACAGGGGCACCGGCAGGGCCAGGCCGGAGTCCTGCACCGCCTCCGCCTCGGCCATCGAGATGGGTTCCGGTACCGGTTCACTGAAATAGAGGCTGTTCATCGCCAGGTCCAGGGCGCTGCCCTTGGCGCCCACCAGCAGGGGCGTGGAATCGGCCCGGGAAAGCAACTGTCGCTGGCTCTCCGCCAGCAGCAGTTCCAGGGCCAGGGGCAATACGCCGATCAGGGCCACGCAGGCCACCAGAGTGAGGCTGCGGGCCTTGTGATAGGCCAGGTAGCGCCAGGCGATATAGAGGCTGTCGATCAAGCCCGGAAATCCTCGAAGTCGAGCACCCGGTCGAAGCGCGGCAGCAGTTCGTGATCGTGGGTCACCGCCAGCAGGCTGGCCCCTTCGGCTTCCTGGCTGCGAAACAACAGATCGAGGATATGGCCTTTGTTGCGGGGATCCAGATTGCCGGTGGCCTCGTCGGCCAGGATCAGTTTGGGACCGGGCAGCAGCGCCCGCGAGATGGCGGCCCGCTGCTTTTCGCCCTGGCTCAGGTGGGCAGGGCAATCGCATCAAAATCCTCATGAATTCAGGGAGGTTACGATAACGATGACTTAGCAATAGTGCGGAAAGGGCTGGACATTAACAGGCGATGTCCTCATGATGGCGTGGGTAACTACGTTCAAAAGAGGACAAATTATGCAGCCACCAAGCCCCCACTCCTTGGTTCATCACTTTGCGTCACTGGAAGATCCGAGAGTCCTAGAGAGGAGTCGGCACAAGTTAATCGACATTCTTGTGATCGCGATATGTGGGGTGATTTGCGGTGCGGACGACTGGGTGTCTATTGCCGAGTTTGGCGAGGCAAAAG
>CBDUCL010000313.1:0-2675 GCA_965365625.1 uncultured Chromatiales bacterium
ACAACACGAGACCCCGTTGATTCACATCATCGCCGATTCTATAATTCGAGGAACTCTTCCGGCGCGCCGCCTGGCCGCGTGACCGCTGCCCTGCGGCGTCCGATTGTCGAACCCAATACCGCGAGGTCATGCGAAGGGCGAACGTGCGGAGCCGGGATCAGGCCTAGAATCGAAGCCTTCTCGGCACCGTGGGGAGTAAGCGAATTGGGGGCGGGTCTTTCCTTTTGCCCTCGGAGCGTAAACGGGAACCCACTTAGTTGTGGATCATCCGCTACTCCGAGTGATTGCTCTTGGCCGGCTGCTAGCCTTCACCTGTCGGGATTTGAGCGGCGGCTTCCGCGGCGTAGCTGCCATTAGAGGAAACGCCTTCCCAATCTCAACTCCCGCTCCCGACAGTCTCCAAACAGGCCTTCATCAACGCCTGGGCCGCATTCGATAGGGTGCGACCGCGGTGACGCACCAACCCCAGGTCGCGGCTCAGGGACAGGCCTTCGATCCTCACCACTTCCAGGTCATCTCCCAGCAGGGTGGCGGGCAGCAGGCTCCAGCCGAGGCCGATGGAGACCAGCATGCGCAGCGTCTCCAGGTAGTTAGTGGCCAGCCGTGCCTGCACCCGGTCGGCGTTGGGACCCAGGGCCTGTTCCAGGATTTGGCGGGTGTAGGTGCCTCGGGCCGGCAGGACCGCGGGATGTGCCAGCAATCGGTCCAGGGGGAGCTGGCCGTGCCCGGCCAGGGGATGGTCCCTGGCGACGGCGATGTGCAGGGGGTCGGGCCAGACGGGAGTCAGTTCCAGGTTGGGACGGGGGGCGTTGGGCAGGGTGACGATGGCCAGATCCAGGCTGCCGTGTTCGACTTCGGCGCAGCCGCTCTCCGAGTCCAGAAAGCGGATGTCGAGCTGCACCTCGGGGTGCTCCCGGTGATAGCGTCGCAGCACCGGCGGCAGCCGGTGCAGGCCGATATGGTGGCTGGTGCCGATCGCCAGCGGGCCGCTCACTTGCTGGGCCAGGTTGGCCAGGCTGCGGCGGATATCGGCACTCTGGTCGAGCAGCGCCCCGGCCTTTGGGAGCAGCATGCGCCCGGCCTCGGTGAGGCTGGTGAGGCGACCGATGCGGTCGAACAGGCGCAGCCCCAGCTCCGCCTCCAGAGAGGCAATGCGCCGGCTCACCGCCGGTTGGGTCAGGTGCAGGTGTTCGGCGGCCACCGAAAAGGAACCTTTGCGGGCCACCGCGACGAAGGCTTGGAGGTTGTTGAGGTCGAGCATAGGAGTTACCGGGCTCCCGTTTGTTATGCGGAATGGTAATAGAAACTATGAGAAATATGAATTTGTATTATAGGTGAGCTCAACCTATGCTTGCGCTCTTAGATCAATCCCCGGGCGGCGCCCACGGAGGCAAACATGAGCGCGAAAACCTTGTACGACAAACTCTGGGATCAGCACCTGGTGCGGGCCGACGCTGACGGCACTTCGCTGATCTACGTGGACCGCCACCTGGTGCACGAGGTCACTTCGCCCCAGGCCTTCGAGGGCCTGCGCCTCGCCGGCCGCGAGCTCTGGCGCCCGGGGGCCAACCTGGCGACCCCGGATCACAACGTGCCCACCGTGGATCGCGCCGCCGGCATCCAAGACCCGGTGTCGCGATTGCAGGTGGAGACCCTGGACCGCAACTGCGTGGAATTCGGCATCACAGAGTTTCGCATGGAAGATCCGCGCCAGGGGATCGTCCATGTGATCGGGCCCGAGCAGGGGGCCACCCTGCCGGGCATGGTGGTGGTGTGCGGCGATTCCCATACCTCCACCCACGGCGCCTTCGGGGCCCTGGCCTTCGGCATCGGCACCTCCGAGGTGGAGCATGTGCTGGCCACCCAGTGTCTGATTCAGCAGAAGTCCAAGTCCATGTTGGTGAGCGTCGATGGGCCGGCGGGGCCCGGCGTCACCGCCAAGGACATCGTGCTAGCCATTATCGGTGAGATCGGCACCGCTGGGGGTACCGGTTATGTGATCGAATTCGGCGGCCAGGCGATCCGTGATCTGTCGATCGAGGGCCGGATGACGGTATGTAATATGACCATCGAGGCCGGGGCCCGGGCCGGTATCGTGGCGGTGGACGAAAAGACCATCGACTATGTGAAGGGCCGCCCCTATGCCCCGAGGCCCGAGCAGTGGGAGTCGGCGGTGGCCGCGTGGCAGGATCTGCACAGCGACCCCGGGGCGCACTTCGACAAGGAGATACACATCGACGCCGCGTCCATCAAGCCCCAGGTGAGCTGGGGCACCTCGCCGGAGATGGTGGTGGCGGTGGACGGCCGGGTGCCGGATCCCGCCGCCGAGGCCGATTCGGTGCGGGCCGATGGCATGCGCCGGGCCCTGGACTACATGGGCCTGAAGGCGGGCACTCCGATCCGCGAGATCGCGGTCGACAAGGTGTTTATCGGCTCCTGCACCAACTCCCGGATCGAAGACCTGCGTGCTGCCGCTGAGGTGGCCAAAGGCCGAAAGGTGGCGGCAAACGTTCGCCTGGCGATGGTGGTGCCGGGCTCCGGCCTGGTCAAGCAGCAGGCCGAGCAGGAGGGGTTGGACCAGGTCTTCCGAGAGGCCGGTGCGGCGACCACCTGGCTGTTCTTTCTGGAGGAACAGGATGTAGGGCACACGCGACTCATCGTTCGCTGGCGAGCAC
>CBDUCL010000314.1:0-2671 GCA_965365625.1 uncultured Chromatiales bacterium
GACAAGGCCATCGACCTGGTGGACGAGGCCGCCTCGCGCATCCGGATGGAGATCGACTCGATGCCGGAGTCCATGGACCGTCTGCATCGGCGCCTGATCCAGCTCAAGATCGAGCGCGAGGCGGTGAAGAAGGACAAGGACGATGCCTCCCAGCGCCGGTTGGCGGACCTGGAGGAGGAGATCGAGCGCCTGGAGCGCGAGTTCTCCGACCTGGAAGAGGTATGGAAGTCGGAAAAGGCCGCGGTGCAGGGAACCGCCCACGTCAAGGAGGCCCTGGAGCAGGCGCGCCTGGAGATGGAGACCGCGCGCCGCGCCAATGACCTGGCCCGCATGTCCGAACTGGCCTATGGGCGCATTCCGGAACTGGAACGCCAGCTCAAGGCCGCCGACCAGGCCGAGCACCAGGAGATGCGCCTGCTGCGCAACAAGGTCACCGACGAGGAGATCGCCGAGGTGGTGTCCAAGTGGACCGGCATCCCGGTGTCCAAGATGCTCGAAGGCGAGAAAGAGAAGCTGCTGCAGATGGAGCAGGCCCTGGCCAAGCGGGTGGTGGGCCAGGACGAGGGCCTGCGGGCGGTGGCCGAGGCGATTCGCCGCTCCCGCGCCGGGCTGTCGGACCCGAACCGGCCGATCGGCTCCTTCCTGTTTCTGGGCCCCACCGGGGTCGGCAAGACCGAGCTGTGCAAGGCCCTGGCCGAGTTCCTGTTCGACAGCGAAGAGGCCATGGTACGGGTCGATATGTCCGAGTTCATGGAGAAGCACTCGGTGGCGCGCCTGATCGGCGCCCCTCCCGGCTATGTCGGCTACGAGGAGGGCGGCCACCTGACCGAGGCGGTGCGGCGCCGGCCCTACAGCGTGCTGCTGCTCGATGAGGTGGAAAAGGCCCATCCGGACGTCTTCAACGTGCTGCTGCAGGTGCTCGACGACGGTCGCCTCACCGACGGCCAGGGCCGCACCGTGGACTTCCGCAATACGGTGATCGTCATGACCTCCAATCTGGGTTCCCAGCTGATCCAGGAGTTGGCCGGCGAGCAGAACTACGAGCGCATGAAGGCGGCGGTGCTGGAGATCGTCGGCACCCACTTTCGGCCTGAGTTCATCAACCGCTTGGACGAACTGGTGGTGTTTCACCCGCTGGGCCGGGAGCAGATCCGGGCCATTGCCCGCATCCAGCTGCGCTACCTGCAGGCCCGGCTGGCCGAACGCGAGATGCGTCTCGAGGTTTCCGATGCCGCCCTCGATCATCTCGGCGAGGCCGGCTTCGACCCGGTCTACGGTGCTCGGCCGCTCAAGCGGGCGATCCGCGCCCAGCTGGAGAATCCGCTGGCCCAGGAGATCCTGTCCGGCCGCTTCGGCCCCGGCGACGCCATCCAGGTGGACCTGGCCGACGCTGGGCTCCACTTCACGCAGGTGGTGGAAGCCGAGTTGGTGGATTGAGGGCAGGGGTCTGCGGGCTGAGCGCGGGAGTCTGGTCCCTGCGCCCGGGCGTGCTGCTGGCGAATCGGCTTCGGCGCGCCCTGGCGCCGATTGGTTGCCGGCACTTGCGGCAGCGCCGAATCGCGCCGGGGCGGCGCTCCTACAAGCCGGGATTGGAGGTCTGCGAGCACAACACCGCTCTATCCTCTCTCCCCTGGCGCCTGTGCCCCCTCACCCCTCACCCCCGAAGCCAAGGCCCGCATCAAGGTGCCGTGGACTGTTGAATTTCTTTCAGGCCAAAAAATCTGTACAAATTACCCTTGACAGCCTCAAAATCGATGCCATAGTTGTACGTAATTCCTGACCATAATGCTCAGGAATGATCGAAACACCAGAGCGACCCAACAACCCGAGCGGAGCGCATCATGTTCGACGACCAGATTCGTGAGATCGAGGAAAACGAGGAAGTTCTCTATAGCGACGTGCCGGGTAGCCGCTTGCACGAAATCATCAACAATCCTTGGGACGAGGGGATTGACGAAGGGTGAGCGCGATTGGTTGGTAGCACCTCTGGGGGCTTCAGGCCCCCTTTTTTTTCACGTTATTGGTGGCTCGGACTGCTCTCTGGGGGAAGGCAAAGCTGGGGCAGCTTAGCCGGGTAGCCGAAGCGAGTGTTTCGCGGCCAAGAGCTCCGCGACGTTTCGATTTCGTTGAGAGTCAGCGTCAGCGATTTAAGATCGGAGGCGTGTTGCGGGAGGGGCCTCGCCGCTGCGTTAAGGGCTGGCACGCATGCTGTTTGCATGCGATGAAGCCCTCCCCATCCGACGGTGAGCTTGGGCGGGCGTCACTCCTTCAGAGCCAGGAAAGGGTCCGGCCCCTGGCGCTGGTGTCCGGCGGCGCGCAGACGATCTATGTAGTCGGCCCAGAGCACCGACCGTTTGCTTCCCAGCTGATACAAGTAACGCCAGTCGTACAGCCCGGACTTATGTCCGTCGTCGAAGAAAATCTTGATGGCGTAATTCCCGACCGGCTGGAGGTCGGTGATGTTCACCTGTTCCTTACCCACCTGCAGTTTCTCCTGCCCCGGGAGATGCCCCCGCACCTCCGCCGAAGGGGATAGTACCCGCAGGTACTCGCAGGGCAGCTCGAAGTGGGCGCCGTCGTCGTAACGGATCTCCAGGACTCGGGATTTCTGGTGCAGTTGGATGTCGGTGGGTCGGGGATTGCTTGCCATGCGGGAGCGTCTCCTCTTTAG
>CBDUCL010000315.1:0-2633 GCA_965365625.1 uncultured Chromatiales bacterium
GTGGCGCCGCCGGAAGTGAGCACCGGCCAGATCTACCGCGGCGTGGCGCCCTTCATCGTCATCCAGCTGCTGATGCTGGGGGCCTTGGCGCTGTGGCCGGAGCTGGCCACTTGGCTGCCCGGCGTGGTCTACGACTGAGCGCGGCGGGGCGCGGCCTTTGCCCCGCTGGGAGGAAAGCGCTGGGTTTGACCGCCAACCGGGGTGTCCGGCGTTCAGCCCGTGAGCGCGAGCAGCAGTTTCTGAAGGGCCTGGCCGCGGTGGCTAAGGCCGTTCTTGACCTCCGCGGGCAATTGGGCGGCGGTGCAGCCCTGGCTCGGTACCCAGAACACCGGGTCGTAGCCGAAGCCGTTTGCTCCCGCCGGGGAGCTGGCGATCACCCCCTCCCAGGTGCCCTGGCAGATGATCGGGGTGGGGTCTTCGGCGTGGCGCATGTACACCATTAGGCACTGGAAGCGGGCGCCACGCTCGCTCTCCGGCACCCCTTGGAGCTCTTCCAGCAGTTTTTCCAGATTCGCCGCGTCCGAGGCCCCGGCGCCCGCGAAACGGGCCGAGTAGATCCCCGGGGCGCCGCGCAGGGCGTCGACCTCGATCCCGGAGTCGTCGGCAATCGCGGCCAGGCCGCTGTGCTCTGCCGCATTGCGGGCCTTGAGGATGGCGTTTTCTACGAAGCTGAGGCCGGTTTCCTCGGCCTCCGGCACCCCGAATTCGGATTGCGGGACCACCTGGATCTGCCGGCTGGCCAACAACTGATTGATTTCGCGCACCTTTCCGGCATTGTTGCTGGCGAGCACGATGTGCTCGCCCTGGTGACTCTTGCCCATAGGGGGTCCTCCTATTGCCCCAGCGCCTGGCGCTGGATCTGCATCAGTTCACCGATGCCGCGCTCGGCCAGGGCCAGCATGGCGTCGAGTTCGTGGCGGTGGAAGGCGTGGCCCTCGGCGGTTCCCTGGACCTCGATAAAGGCCCCGGCGTCGTTCATCACCACGTTCATGTCGGTCTCCGCATTGGAGTCCTCGGCGTAATCCAGGTCCAGTATCGGGGTGCCCTTGTAGATGCCCACGGACACCGAGGCCACTTGGCCGTGTAGGGGATTGCGCTCCAGGCTGCCGGTGGCCAACAGGCCGTCGATGGCATCGCTGAGCGCCACAAAGGCGCCGGTGATGGAGGCGGTGCGGGTGCCGCCGTCGGCCTGGATTACGTCGCAGTCCAGGGTGATGCTGCGTTCGCCCAGGGCCTGCAGGTCGAGGGCTGCGCGCAGGGAGCGGCCGATCAGGCGCTGGATCTCGAGGGTGCGCCCGCCCTGCTTGCCACGCGCCGCCTCCCGTCCCATGCGTTCGTTGGTGGAGCGTGGGAGCATGCCGTACTCGGCGGTGACCCACCCCTGGCCGCGGCCAAGCAGAAAGCGGGGCACCCGTTCCTCGACGCTGGCATTGCACAATACCTTGGTGTCCCCGAACTCGATCAGCACCGAGCCCTCGGCGTGGCGGGTGAAGTTGCGGGTGATACGGATCGGTCGGAGCTGGTCCGGTCTGCGGCTTGATGGTCTCATTTTGGGGCTCCTGAAACGGTTCTTTATGGGGTGCGTTCGTTGCCGGTCAGCAGCGCAAGGCGAGCGCGGTAACATTGTCTGCTTCGGGGTGCGCGGCGCTAGCGGCACGGCCCGCCAGCCGCTCGAGTTCGACCTGCAGCGGCGCTTCAGCGCTCGCCAAGAAATGTTCGATCGCGACCGGATCCAGGTGGCCCCAGAAGCCGTCCGTGCACAGTAGCAGGGCGTCGCCGGGGGCCAGCGCTCGGGCGCTGCCGAAGCTGGCTTCCGGAGCCGGGCCGGGGCCGCCCAGGCACTGGGTGACGTAGTTGCGCAAGGGGTGGTTCTCGGCCTCCGCCGGAGACAACTCGCCCCAGTCCACCAGTTGCTGCACATAGGAATGGTCCCGGGTCCAAGTCAAGACTTCGGCTTGCAGCCGGTACAGGCGGCTGTCCCCGGCATGCACCCAATGCAACCCCTGCGGTTGGACCAGTACCGCCACCATGGTGGTGCCGGGTCGGATCGGCGGCGATTGGCTGCGGCCGAAATCGAGGATCCGGCGGTGACCACCAGCGACCAGGTCGTGTAAAAATGCTTCTGGTTCCTGCACCGGTCCCGCCCCGAAGCGCTGCTCGGCGTATTCGATCAACAACTCGGCCGCGATTTCTCCGCGCGGGTGTCCGCCCATGCCGTCCGCCACCAACAGCAATCGGTGGGTCCCGCTACCGAGGGTCGCATAGCGGTCCTGGTTAAGCTCGCGATCGCCGGTCAGGCTGACGCATGCGGTCTGATAATCGGAGGCGTTCATTCCTGCGAATCTGCGCTAAGCCGGCGCGAGCCTGCTGGCCGGCCCGAAGCTGGGGCCATATCATACACCCGATTGACGTCTGGTAAGAGCTCGTGGCGTCGGAACGCAGGATTCCCGGCGTGCGGGTGCATTGGTCTCAGCGGGTCGCTGCGGTTACCCTATGCGGATGCCAGTCGCTTCGGTTAAGCTGGGGTGAAGGCGCTGAGGCGGGTTTGACCGCGGTCAATTTCCCTGTCTGATCTTCGATGGCGGCATCCAAACAGAGCAAAGACCTGATATCGGTTCTCATCCGCGCTCCCA
>CBDUCL010000316.1:0-2621 GCA_965365625.1 uncultured Chromatiales bacterium
GATGCGTAGCTGGGATTCCTGCCCGGCTTTTCGCTGGTGGAGCGAGTTGATCCTGCGTTTGGAGCTGATTCGGACGCCGGTTTGCGCCGAGGGCGGCGCTCCTACGCGCAACCACTGTCGCGGCGCCCGTGGGTGGAGTCAATCCGGGGCGCGGGTATGGTGCACGCCAGTCTGGGGGCGCCGGGGGTCCCGTTGCGGCGGCGCGTCGAAGCTGATTTGCTCGGCGCCGTTGTAGACCAGAAAGTGCTTGCCCTTGGCGCGGGCGATCATGACGATGCCTAGCTGCTGGGCCAGTTCCAGCCCCATCTGGGTAACCCCCGAACGCGACAGCAGCACCGGAATGCCCATTAGGGCGGACTTCATCACGATCTCCGAGGTCAGGCGGCCGGTGGTGTAGAAGAGTTTGTCGCCGCCGTCCAAAGCCTCCAGCCACATGTAGCCGGCGATCGCGTCGGCGGCGTTGTGACGGCCCACGTCTTCGACGAACTTCAGAATGTTGCCCTGGTGACAAAGGCCACAGCCGTGAACCGCACCGGCTCGGCGGTAAATGTCGTTGTGGGCCTGGATATTGGCCAGCAGGGCGTAGATACCGGCCTGGGAGAGGCGCACTTCCGGCAGGCGCTGGGCGTACAGGGCGTCCAGGGTGCAGCTGAATACCGTACCCTGGCCGCAGCCGGTGGTGACGGTACGGCCTTTGAGCTTGTCGTCCCAGCCGTCTACCCCGTGCCAGGTGTTGATATGAGCGGATTCCTTGCCCCAGTTCACCTCCACCGAGCGGATCGCTGCTAGGGATTCGACGAAGCGCTGGGTGCGCAGATAGCCCAGGGCCAGCTCTTCCGGGTGCGTGCCGAGGGTCATCAGGGTGACCAGCTCGCGACCATCCACGTAAAGCGTCAGCGGCGATTCGCCAGCGATCTGCACCGCGCGTTCGCTGCCGTATTCGTCCACTGCAAGCGCGTCGTGGGTGGGGGCCAGGCCGGCGTCGGTCATCTGCGGGCGGTAGCCTTGAGGGGAATTCATCATTGATTATCGCCTGGGTATTCTGCGCCCGGATTCGGGAAATGTGTCTATAGTTACTAGACGGTTCGTGCCGACAATAGGTTCGGTTCGATTGATATAGCATAGCCGGGGACCTGCAGCCAGGGGGGCGCGGCGCCGGCCCCAATCGAGTGGCAGATGCAGCAAACAGCGCAGACGATTCCATATTCCGAAGGCTTTCCCGTTTCCGTGCTCATGGAGTACCCGCGGAAGATTGACGACGAGCAGGATCAGGGGGAAGTCATCGGCCTGGTAGCCGGTGCGGCCCCAGAGCAACCGGACCAGCCGGCCCTGGTGCGTAGCGGCGAGCGCTCGGAGCAGTACCTCTGGCGGGGGTTTCGGCTGCCGCTTTATCGGGACGATGCCGAGAGCTACTACATGAATCTGATGGGAGAGCAGCCCCGGGTGTTCGTGCTTTGCCGGGGCCGGTCGGGGCGTTTGCGCCCGTTCCGGGTCACCCTGAGCTACGACGAGGCCGCCTCTTACATGGAGGTGGACGAGCCGGTGTTCTCGCTTCCCATGCCGCCGGAGGTTTACCGTTGGCTGGAAGCGTATGTACTGGAGCACTATGTGCCGGAGCGCAGGAAGAAGCGCAAGCGCGACGACTGGAAGCAGGTGCGGCGGTGACCGGGAAAAACGGGAAGTTGCCGCTGCGGGAGACGCAGACAGAAGAAGCAGGGCGGGAACAGGGGTTTCTAGCCCGTTGGTCACAACGCAAGCTCGAAGACGAGACCGGGGCGACGCCGCCGAGTGAGGAGATTGCCCCGCCGGAGGTGGCCTCGGTCGAAAGCCCCGAGCCCCCCGAAGTCGAGCTGACCGACGCCGATATGCCGCCGCTTGAGAGCCTGGGCGAGGGCTCGGACTACCGGGGTTTTCTCTCCCCGAAGGTCAGCGAGGCGCTGCGCAAGGCGGCGCTGCAAAAATTGTTTCGCCAATCCCGCTTCAATGCGGTTGACGGGCTTGACGATTATGCCGAGGACTACACCCGCTTCGAGCCCCTGGGAGACCTGGTGACCCACGAGATGCGGCGCATGATGGAGCGCGCCCGCAAGGCCCTGGAGGAGGGCGGCGAGGCGGAGACGGAGGCGGCACCGGAAGCCGCTGCCGCGAGTGCCGAGCCGGTCGAGGAACCCGCGCCGGAAGCGACCGAGCCGTTGGCCGACGGGCAGGATGCGGCGGTAAACACCGGAGAGGTTCGTTGACCTGGGTCAGCCCAGACCCGTCGGAAAGCAGCTACAGTAATTGGCATTAAAGCGCGCGAAACGCACGCACTGCGAATTTAGGTGATTAGAAACCATATGGCGCATGCTGGCAGTGAGACGATAGGTACGGACAAGGAGCGATTAACGTCGGACCAGACACCGGGGCATGCTTCCAACGCCCGAGCCCGGGAGGTTGCGATTGCGGCTGTTTCACGCCTGGGCAGTCGGCCCACCCCATTGGTTGCGTATCAGTCAGCCGGACGTGTGTTGGTGATCGGGCCCGGGGCTGAGGCGTCGGCCGCGGCGCAAGGTCTGGGGTCGGAGCTGCGGTGCTTTCTGGTGGTAACGGATGAGGCTGCGCCCGATTCACCCTCCTCGTTG
>CBDUCL010000317.1:0-2557 GCA_965365625.1 uncultured Chromatiales bacterium
AAAGCCTCACTCAGCGAATCGCCCGAAGGGAGCCCCACAGAGGGCCCGACTCCGCCTTGCGCTCCTTGACAAGGGAGTTACCATTGCCTGCGGAGCGCGCCTTGATTCGGACCCTCTGTGGAACTCTGAGTGTGGCTTCGTCAGGGTTCGGGTTAGTAACCAGGGCACGCACATGGAGTCCAAACCAATGCGGCAACGGCATGACCTCAAAACAGCGCTCCAAGAGCGCGCAACGCCGGTTTCTTGGTTATGGGCTCGCTGGCCGGGACTAGCGCTTCCGGGCTATAGCCGGCCGGTTCGCAAGGAGCTAGCGTTTGTTCCGGGGATGGCTATCCCAGCCTCCTGTCTCGCCTCACCCTGCAACCCAGGAGACTCGAGAGGAACCACAACCCATCGGCTTGCTGCACCGCACGACGCCAAGTTCTATCTCGCACTACCGCCACCCTGGCTGCCCCAGCGCCCTCCGCGGCCCAAACCGACGGCAACCCGCTAGTTGGAGATTCGTCGACCAACGACTAGAATCCTGGCTGACCCCGCGGCACCGAAAAACCACCCTCTGCCGCGGGTAACCAATGGAGGAGTATCGATCATGACCGTAAACGAACAAGATCCTACCTGCGCCCAGGACACCCCAGCGGTCAGCCGGCGCCAGCTCTTGCTGGGTGCGGGCGCCGCGCTGGCCGCGGGCTACGCGGGCGTAGCGACGGCCGCCATGCCCGGTCACGACCACAGTAAACATGCCCCGCAGCACCTCGACCTGCTAACCGCGGTCGACGATTGCCTGGCGAAGGGCCAGCGCTGTATCGCCCATTGCCTGGTGAGCTTCAAAGAGGGGGATATCTCCCTGGCCGAATGCGCCGCCAAGGTCCACGAGATGCAGGCGGTCTGCAATGGGTTCTCCTACCTGCTGGCCGCCAACTCGGGATACACCGCGGCCTACCAGAAACTCTGCGAGACGGTTTGCTCCGACTGCGCCAAGGAATGCCGCAAGCATGACGAGCACCACGAATGCCGGGCCTGTGCCGAAGCCTGCGAGGCCACCGTGGAAGCCATCAAGCTGAGCTTCGGCTAACCCGATCATCTCGCCACGGTGCCCGCCGAACAATGCTAACCAGCTGATAATCAGATCTTTGTTGAGAAAGGCCACCGAAAGCGGTGCCGCGCGAAGCCAGGGACGGCGGGTTGCGGCTTTTCCGTGGCCTTACGCAAATCCGCACCCCGCCGACCTGGCGATTGCGCCAATCCGATCATTTGATCCCGTCGAACGTCGATCGCGAGGGCTATCCGGAGTATACTAAGTGCTGGCGCATCGCCGCCCGTGCCCTCCGGTAGCCAGCCGGTTGCGGTCACTCCCCCCTCCCAGCCACCGAAACCCCGATGCCATGTTTCTCGATCCCTATTTCCGCCGCGACGGCGCCGACATCTGGATATCCGCCGAGCAGGGCAGCCGATTCGCCAAGCGGGTAGCCGGCGACTTCAACCCGATTCACGATGCGGCAAGCAAGCGCTTCTGCGTGCCAGGCGACTTGCTGTTCGCCCTGGTGCTGAGCACCCAGGGGCTGAGCCAACGCATGGCCTTCGGCTTTCCCGGGATGCTAGGGGCGGAAATCCCGCTACGGATCGCCGAGACGGGCGCCGGCCGTCTGGCGGTTCAGGACGCCAAGGGCAAGACCTATCTGGAAGTGAGCCGGGAAGGGGAGACTAGCCGCGACCCGGCCGTGATCGAGGCACTGGTGCGCGGATACGTGCGCTTCTCGGGCCGCAACTTCCCGCACATTCTGGTGCCACTGATGCGCGAGCACGGGGTAATGATCAATACCCAACGCCCGCTGATCGTCTACGAGAGCATGTCGTTCGAACTGCAGCGCCTCGACCTAGAAGCGCCGGCGTTGGAGTTGGTGGATAGTCGACTGGAGGTCCGGGGCAAGCGCGGTGAAGCGCGGTTGTATTTCGCCCTGAAACAGGGCCGAGAGACCATCGGCAGCGGCTTCAAAAAGCTGGTGCTGAGCGGCCTGCGGGAGTTCCAAGAGGAGCAGATTCAGGCCCTGGTGGACCGTTACGCGGGCTGGAAGGCAGCCTACGAGGCGGGTTAAGCCGAACCGCCCCAGGCTAGTCTTCGTCCAGCCAGCCCTGCAGGGCGGCGATGATCTTCTTGGCCTGATCGCGGCTGGAGATATTGAACTTGGACTTCGGCAGGTAGTCGCCACCGCGCTTCTGATAGCGGCGGATGGTGAACTTGTCCGGCCCATACTCGCCTTTTGCCCGGTCCCAGTCCCGGTAGCGGAACAAAATGGTGGTCCAGGCCCCCTTGGAGAGGACCTCTTTATCCAGTTCCTTGACGGTTTCTATACCGTTCTCGGTATAGCTGACGGTGAGTTCGTCGACGGTGGCGACCATAACGGATGTCCTCGGCGCGGGCCGGCGGGGCCGGCCTCTGGTTAAGAGTGGGCGCCGAAGTTACCAGAAAGCGGTCATCAGGTCACGGGACTGGTACGGCGACGGCCCCGTTGCGCTGCAGCATGTCGATGATCTCGGGGCTGCCGCCTTCCAGGGCGAT
>CBDUCL010000318.1:0-2433 GCA_965365625.1 uncultured Chromatiales bacterium
CCGCAGCGAAACCGTCGAGGAATGAGCTTGAGAGGATTCGAGCGCCGGAGTTGACTAATTGCGGTTCGAGGCCTCGGGGTAGACGCTACATGTCGCTGAAGGTCGGGCTTGCGTGACTAGTAGGCTGCGGTCGTTAGGTTTTTTGGTTCGACAACGAGAAATGTCGGGAGGAAACGATGCACCATACAGAAATCAAGAAGCGCCCCCGTAGGCTGAACAAGGCAGCAGCCTGGGCGCTGACCACTGCTCTTCTGAGTATGGCCTGGGCCCAGGCCCAGGCCGAGCAGGCTACGCTGCGCTGGGTCGGCTGCGGCATCTCGAAAAAGTCTTATGTGACGGCGCTGGCCAAGGCCTACGAGGAGCGCACCGGGGTCAAGATCGACTTGCAGGGCGGCGGCGCCACCAAGGGCATCCGGGAAGTGGCTGCAATCGAAGCCGACGTGGGAGGCAGTTGCAGGCGCAAGCTGCGCGGGGCGTCGGAGGAGTCCGCCGCCGAGCTGGTGCCGGTGGCCTGGGACGCCTTGGTGGCGATCACCCACTCAGACAACCCAGTGGAAGATATTTCGGTCGCCCAACTGCAGGGCGTTATGCTGGGCGAGATCGACAACTGGAGCGAGCTGGGCGGCCCCGATGCGGAAATAGAGTTGTACGTGCGGGAGGGCAAGATCTCCGGGGTTGGCCACGCGCTACGCAAGGTGCTGTTCAACGACCCGGAACTGGAATTCGACACCGCCGACCAGCGTTTCCCCTCCTCCGGACCGCTGGAAAAAGCGGTGGCCGCGTCGCCTCACAGCATTGGAGTCACCGGGATCAGCAGTGCCCGCAAGCGGGATGTGAAAATCCTCCGGTTGGAGGGCAAAGAGCCAAACTACGAAAACGTCCGTAGCGGCGATTACCTGCTATATCGCCCCCTGTACCTGGTGCACAACAAGCAGTCGCCGAAAAGCGAAGAGATCAAGAAATTCATCCAGTTCGCCTACAGCAAGGAGGGCATGGACATTATCAGCGCCAACGGCACCGTGCCGTATCTGGAGGCCATGCACCTGCTGCGCAAGAGCCGCAATGAGATCTTCAAGGCCCGCGGGAACAGCGATTTCTTAGCCCAGACCCAGGGGCGCGATTAGGGGGCGAGGACGGCGGGCTCGCGCCGGCCGTCTCGGTTCCAGTTACAGGTCTTCCAGTATACGCCGCCGTTGGGCGGCGTATTCGTCTGCGCTGATTGCGCCGCGCTCGCGCAGTATCTCCAATTGTTCCAGGCGTTGCTGAATCCGGTCGGCCGTTCCGGCAACCGGAGCTGCCGGTTGCGCCGCTGTGGGCTGGGCCGCTGGGGCGGCTGCCGCGGCAGCCAGGGCCGAGGGGTCGCACTCGAGCTCCACCCGGATGTCCTTGGACAGCAAATTGTCGTCGACCCGGGTGGAGTACGGCTCACAGCCCGGATGCTCGATGCCCAGGGTGCCGTCGGCCCGGTAGGTGAAATTGACGAAGCGGGGCGGGAATACCTGCTCCGGATTAATACGGGTGGGGGTGGTCCCGATCTCCGCCCCCGAGGCGAGCACCTGGGCCCCCGCCGGCTCGGATTCGATCATAATGGAATGCTCGCCCATGCCGGCGCAGCCCTGCAACAGCAGTCCGGCGCTCAGGGCGAGGCTGGGGATGGAATATCGCATCGGGGTTCTCCTATTCGGTGATATGGCTTCTGTTTGTTCCTGTGGCCGGCCGCGCTCGGGCGCGGACTCCGCCACCCGGCGGAGCTGGGGGCGTCGGCTACTCGGCATGATCTTGATGCCCACCCGCAGCCTAGCGCCGCTATTGCGCCAGGGCAAATGGAAGATTCGCCATGGGATGAATCGGGGTGATCCGGAAGCCGCGTTGAAACCGCAGCCGCAACGCCTGCGTGCAATAGCGGCGGGGACGCGGTTCTTTCCCGGTCGACTGGACCTGCGCGGCGGCCTGGACGGAGCGGAGCTGGAACGGCTGGTGGCGGCCATCCGCGAGCAGCCGGCGCCCCGCCCCCCGGCCCCCTGCGTGGAATACCGGCTCGATATCCGGCGCGACGGGGAGGGCCATGCCGCGCAATGGACGGGACCCGACGGCAAGGGGTCGGCGGAATTCCCCCTGTCTCTGCCCCTGGCCAAGCAGGACCTGGAGGACCTGCGCTGGTACCTGGAGACCTACCTGGAGTTCCCCCGGCGCCGGCGATCGGCAGCGGGCCCTGAACCTGGAGGCGCGCCTGAAGGAGTAGGGCGCGGCCCTGTTTCCGACGGTTCCCGGCTTTGCGCATCCCCTGTACCAAGACCTCATGACCCGCGCCGAGCGCGGTGAGCGTTGCCTGCTCACCCTCGGCAGCCGCGACCACGAGGTGCTGGTGCGCCCCTGGGAGATGGCCCGGGTCCGCCGCGGCCCCCTGGCCTTCCAGGGCGTGAGCCTGCGCCC
>CBDUCL010000319.1:0-2371 GCA_965365625.1 uncultured Chromatiales bacterium
AGTTCCGGGTCGGCGCCGTATTCCGCGACTTCGGCAGCGACCGCGGCCTGCTGGTGATGGCCGGCGACGTTTTCGCCCGGCATTGGAACGACCCGGGCTTCTCCGCCATCGGTGTTTTTCTACTGCCCGGCGCTGACCTCGACCAGGTCCAGGCCCGCGTCCGGGCCGCCGTGGCCGGCCTGCCCCAGGGCGCCCGCGTGCGCTCCAACCGAGAGATTCGCGTGCTCTCGCTGGAGATCTTCGACCGCACCTTCACCGTCACCCGGGTGCTGCGGCTGCTGGCGGTGCTGGTGGCCTTCGTCGGCATCTTCAGCGCCCTGATGGCCATGCTCCTGGAGCAGGGCCGGGAGCGCGCCATACTGCGAGCCACCGGCGTAACCCGGGGCCAGCTGTTGGGCCTGGTGAGCCTGCAAACCGGGCTGATGGGACTGATGGCCGGCCTGCTCGCCCTGCCCCTGGGCCTGGCCATGGGCCGGATGCTGATCCAGGTCATCAACCTGCGGTCCTTCGGCTGGAGCCTGCAGCCACTGACCCCGCCCGGGGTGTTCGCCGACGCCCTGCTGCTGGCCCTGGCAGCAGCCCTGCTCGCCGGGCTGCTGCCGGCCTGGCGCAGCACGCGCATCGAGCCGGCCGCCGCGCTGCGGGAGGAATGAGCATGCGACTCCGCAATCTGCTGGTGCTCATCGTCCTGCCCGCCGCCCTGGTGACGGCCTGCGCCCCGGACCCGGAACCGCCGCAAGCCACCCGGCTCGGCGCCGCCCTCGGCGGCGAGCCCGACGCCGGCTACGCCCGCGCCATCACACCCCGGGAATTCCACTTTCCCGCCGATCACGGCGCCCACCCCGAATTCCGCAACGAGTGGTGGTATTTGACCGGCAACCTGGCCACCCAGGACGGCCGCCGCTTCGGCTACCAGTTCACCCTGTTCCGCATCGCCCTGAGCCCGGACATGCCCCCCCGCGACTCCGCTTGGGCCAGTCGCCAGATATGGATGGGACACGCGGCCGTCACCGATATCGGCAATCGCCGCCACCGGTCCGACGAACGCTTCGCCCGCGGCGCCCTCGGCCTGGCGGGCGCCGAGGCAGCGCCCCTGCGCGTCTGGCTGGAAGACTGGCAGCTCAGCGCCCCGGGCGACGGCCGGTCCTGGCAGGTCGAATTCGCCAGCGAAGACTTCGCCCTCCAGCTCGACCTCGACCCCATCAAGCCCCCGGTACTCCAGGGCGACCGGGGCCTGAGCCAGAAGAGCGCCAGCCCCGGCAACGCATCCTATTACTACTCCCTGCCCCGCCTCGTCAGCAGCGGCCGGCTGACCCTGGGCGGCGAGACGCTCCCGGTGACCGGCCTCAGCTGGCTCGACCGGGAATGGAGCACCAGCGCCTTGGGGCCCGATCAGGCCGGCTGGGACTGGTTCGCCATCCAGCTCGAAGACGGCCGCGATCTCATGTACTACCAACTGCGGCGGAACGACGGCAGCGCCGACCCCCACAGCGGGGGCAGCCTGAGTGGTGCGGACGGCAGCCTGCGCCGGCTCCGCGTCGACGACGTCGCGCTGACGGCCACCGAGTGGTGGACCAGCCCCGAAGGCAGCCGCTATCCCATCGGCTGGGACCTGGCGCTGGCGCCGACCGGCGAACGCTGGCGAATTCAGGCGGCGGTAGAGGATCAGCTGATGGCGATGACCGTGCGCTACTGGGAAGGGGCGATCGAAGTGGTTGATGCCGCTACGGGAGCTTTGTTGGGTCGCGGTTATTTGGAGTTGGCAGGATATTGAAATCAGAGACTCGCGTTCGCTCGGCAGCGCCAACTTTCCCCGCCACCTTCGTTATCGTATGCTTGTACCCAGGCTAGCCCTCCCTCAAAGAAGCCCGATATGGAAATCAAGACCACCCTCCGACCAGGCGAAAACGGCACCAAGGCCTTGCTGCGACAGTACGGCGACCAACTGGTGTGCGTTCGCTACCGTTACGACAAAGTGCGGCGCAAACGCTACAAGACGGTCGAACTGATTGTCGACGAATCTCCCTGGGTGCCCTCGACCTCCTACGCCATGGACAAGCCCGTGTTTCTGCGCGTCGGATACAACGAACTCGAATTGCGCGAGCGGGTGAAAGCTTCCGGCGGATTCTGGGATGTCCGGCGCAAGGCTTGGCGGCTGGAGTTCCGGAAGGCCATTGAGCTCGGTCTCGAAGACCGGATTCTGGGCTTGAATTAGAGTTTATAGTTGGCAGATGTGTGAATCTGGTTCTCAGATGTGCCAATTATGTTTAAAGATATAGTCGGTATTGGCAGATACGCCAGTGCAGGCTAATACACTGTTGAACTAAACCGCTTCGCGGAGCTTACTTTTTTCGCGCTCTCAACTTACTAA
>CBDUCL010000320.1:0-2370 GCA_965365625.1 uncultured Chromatiales bacterium
TGGTCCGGCTGCTGCTGGAAGCCGGCGCGGACCCCCAGGCCCGGGACCATCAAGGCCGCACGGCCTTCCGCTGGGCCTCGCCGCTGCAGCCGGAAATCGGCCAGATTCTCCTGCGAGCAACCAGGATCAGCCCCGAAGAGCGCCTGCACAACCTGGTCGAAGCCGCGGCGAAATCTCATGTCGAGTCGGTGCGCGAACTCCTGGCCCAGGGCGCGCCGGTACAGGCGGCCGCCGAGGGCGGCGAATCCGCGCTGATCGCCGCCGTCGGCGCCAGGGATTCCGCCCTGCTTCCCCTGCTGCTGGAACAGGAGAAGGCTCGCGTCGACTACCGCTCGGGAGGCGTGCTGATCACCGCACTGATGAGCGCCGTCGGGAGGCAGCGTCCCGAAGCCAGGGATTTGCTGTTGGACGCGGGGGCCGACCCCGAGATCACCGACCACCACGGCGGAACCGCCGCTCACATCGCCGCCCGTCGCGCCGACTTGGACTCGCTGCAACAGTTGCAGGCACGAGGCGCCCGTCTGGACGTTCTCGATCAGGCCGGACAAAGCCTCCTCCACCACGCCTGCACCCCGGAATCGAGCCTTATCGCCGACGCGGAAATCGTTGGGGTCATCGACTGGCTGCTCGCCCAAGGGGCAGCAGTGGATTGTCTGGACCGCAACGGGTGCACGCCACTGATGAGATCCGCAGACCAGGCGAGAGCGGCCATCGCGGCCCATCTGATCGCCCGGGGCGCCGAGGTGAACCGCCGGGATTTTCGCGGCGACACCGCCCTGTCGCGAGCGGTCGGCGTGGGTGCGGATTTCGGCTACAACGATCGCTACATAAAGCCGCGCAGCTGCAAGCAAGACCGGGTCTATCCTCTGATCGAGGTCCTGATCGATGCCGGCGCGGACCCGCGGCTGTTCGGTTCCCTCGGGGACCCGGTCCAAGGGGCGAAACTGTGGCGCTGCCCGCAAGCGCACCGTCGTCTAAAAGCCTGCAACTCGGGCTCGAGCTGAAGGTTGCTCCGGATGCTGCGACAGTATGGCCTATCCCTACGCTGGCACGGGAGGGCTGACAGGCGGACCTTTCGATGAGCCTGGTTGACCCGATAGCCGCTACTCGCGGTTTCAGTGCAGCGCAGCAGTTGTGATAGGGTCGAACCCTGTCGCCAAACAGGGGAACTCTTTCGGATGAGCAAACTCATCACCGCGCTCGGACTCTCGGCAGGCTTGGCCCTGGGTGGTTACGGCTTCTACGTCGGCGAATTGGACGGTTCCAAGCCCCTGTCGGCGGGCCAGGGCGCCCTGCTCAGGGGCGAATACCTGGATGCCATCCAGCATTTCGACCAGGTATTCGACGAACTTCGGCGCTCGGCCAAGGTCCCGGTTTTCGCCAAGGGCCTGACCATCGAAAAGCGCATGCACAGCTACGAAGCCTCTCTCGGCCTGGCCGAGGTCTACCTGCGCCTGGATGACACCGAGCAGGCCCGCGCCCATCTGGAGGATGCGCGCGGCATCAGCTACGACCCGAAACTGGCGCTCCTGGAAGCGGATATCGCCATCGCCGAGGCGGATTTCGAGGCCGCCACCGCGGCCCTGACGGAACTCGGCCAGTGGTCGGGCAAGGCGCCCAGCCTGGTGCGCGTCCAACTTGCACGGGCCCGGCACCATCGCCAGCAGGGCAACTGCCACGCGGCGTTAGAGGACTTCGAACGGGTATTCGACGCCACGGACGGCGCCATGGCTCCGGCCAGGGTCGCCCTGCGCGGCGAACTCGCCTGGCTGCTGGCCACTGCGCCCGACGCGGAATGCCGGGACGGCGAGCGCGCCCTCGCCCTGCTGGCGCCCGCCGTCGCCTATGCCGAGCCGCTCTACAGCGACGAGGCCCTGGCGGAGCTCTACGGGCAGCAGGCGGCGGCCTACGCCGAAACCGGCGACTTCGAGGCAGCCCGCACGCTGGGGCGCAAGGCCGTTGCATTGGCGCCGCCACACACCCAAATCCACGCCGCGCTGCAACCCCAACTGGCCGCCTATACCGGCGACAAGCCCTGGCGGGAGTGACCCCGCGCCGGCCCCGCTAATCGGCCAGCCGGGTTTTGAACCGATCGGCAAGCCTGGTGATCTCGGACAGTTCTTTCGAGTCCAGCCGCTCGAGCATGCGCCACTGCATGGCGGCCCGGGGGTGCTTGGCGAAGCGCTCGCGGTGGCGGTGCAGGAAGTCCCAGTACAGGGTGGTGAAGGGACAGGCATCCTTGCCCGTGGCCCGCTCCGGGGCGTAACGGCAGACGCGGCAGTAGTTGCTCATGCGCTGAATATAGCGCCCGGAGGCGGCATAGGGCTTGGACGCCAGCAGGCCGCCGTCCGCGTGCTGGGACATGCCCAG
>CBDUCL010000321.1:0-2338 GCA_965365625.1 uncultured Chromatiales bacterium
GCCCTAGATCAACCACTCCAGATAGAGCCCCCGCATCAGTTTGTAGATTGGCCGCCGCCAACCGGATAGGTAGCCTTTCAAACCGCCACGGCTGCGGTATTGTTCGCGCATCTCCAGCCATTCGGGGGAGCCCCAGCGGTAGGAAGACTGTTTGAGCCGCTCGAAATCCCGATGCAGGTCGTCGAGAATGGTGTCACCGGTGAAAAAGTAACCCATTTCGCTGTTGAGCAGCCGCGAGCGATAATCGAAGTTCGAGGTGCCGACGAAACCGACCGCTTTGTCGCTGAGGAACTTGGCGTGCAGCTTGCCGTAAACCACGCCGTCTTCGCGCAACAGGTTGGAGTCCAGGCGCCCGGTCTGGTAGAGGAAAATCTGCAGGTGCTCGATCATGCGCCGCCATTCGGGGGATTGCACCAGCTCCGACCTGTGCTCGCCGGCAGTTGGGTTCGACAGCCAGGCCTCCCGGTAGTCGTCACTTAGTATCAGGCGCGGTCCCATGTCCATGTCGATGATCGATTGCGCCAACAGGTTGTCGCTGGTCAGCACCGAGTTGGTGACGATCTCCAGGCGGCGCTTTGGGTCCTCTTGCAGCCAGCCGTTAATATTGTCGTATTCGTCCACCACCAACTGGCCGTCCGGGCTCTCGTATTTCGTCAGGAACAGGTAAGGAGAGACGATGCGGGTAACGTCGCCGCCCTTCGCCTCCTCTCCCAGGAGTTGGATCAGGTGCATGATGGAATTCGGATTGGGAAAGCGGTTCTCCGCCAGGTTGGTCACCACATTGCGGTTGAGCAGATTCGCTAGCTCGTGTCCAAGCCGGACCCCGGCCGGATAGAAGCCCTGGCTCATATAAACGGGCATATCTACGCGCCGCTGCATGGCGGCGAACCCTTTAACCTCGGCCAAGCTCTGTCGGGCCTTGGCGATCTGGCGGCGGTAGACGCCCAGGCCCGCGGCTAGTGGATTCGGCTCCAGCCGTTTGTTACCCAGGTGGGAAAAGAGCAGGTGAAAGTAGGTCTCAGCGATGCTGCCCAGATGTGGGTTGGCGTCCAGGTCGTCCGGTTCCATGCGCAGCAGGATGTCCATGTCCAGATAGCTCTTCGGGTCCGGCTTTCCCTCCCGATCGAAGCCGTAGTAAGACAGGGAGATATTGCGCCCGCCGGTGATCACCGCGGTCCTGTCCGGGAAGAAGCGGTCTACCACCAGCAGCTTGTCGTGCATGCGGCGGTTGCCCCAGTTGCGGATTGGGACCGTCGTCTCCCTATCCGCAACCGCCGGCTGCTCTCGTGGAACATTGCGCAGGGCATTGAACATCTTGCGGAACACTGCCGAAACCGGGTTGAAGATCACCACCTGCACCCGGGCGCGGCGCTTGGTCGTCTGGCCCGCCGCATTGCGCATGTAGCCGGCGTCATCAGCGCAGGTCTCCAGCGCCTTGAGCTCCGAATGGGTGGGGTGCAGCGAGCCGACGGAGTCGATCACCACCCGCACGTCGACGCCCCGCTGCACCGCGTCGCACAGGGCGCCGATCAGGGCGTAGCCCACCAGGTCGCGCTTGAAGATGTAATAGGCGATGTCCACCTTGTGCTCGGCCTGTTCGATCAGCCACAGCCGGGCTGCCAGGGCTCGATAGGCGTCCTTGGGCTCGATGCCGATCAGTTTTACCCGCGCCCGGTGCGTCGGGATATTGGCCGAGATCCCGAACTCCAGCGGGTCGTCGATGCGGAGCTCCGGCGACTCCCAGGGCCGGCCGTCGAAGATCCGGTTGATGAACGCGTCGTCCACTGCCCCCGGGGGTGGGCATGTCGGCGGCCCCGGGGGCTGCGGGCTGCTGCAGGGATCGATTGCCGCCCGCGGGCGATGGAAATCGCCCAGACTCGGGTCGTCCGGGTCCGCTGCCCAGCCCCAGCCACAGCCCGAGAGCAGCCAGGCGACGGCGGCCGGGTGGGAGTGCTGGGCTTTTTGATATGCTGGGCATTCTAATGACGGCTGGTTCTGGAGGTTCGGTGTACCCACCGCTATGCGGACATCTTCGTTTCGCCTGGGCGCTCGCAGGTGTGCTCCTGATGGCACAGGCTGCCTCAGGGGAGCCATGCGGTCAACCGCATGGAGGGGCGGGTGCCTTTGCCGATCCGGCGTTGCGGGTGCTCACCCTGAATCTGGCCCACGGCCGCAAAGATGGCTCCAACCAGCTGCTGCAAAGCGGCCAGCGGTTGCAGAACAACGTGGCCGAAGCGGCCGGGCTGCTGCGGGAGCTGGGTGCCGAGGTCGTGGCGCTCCAGGAGGTGGACGCGGCCTCCCCCTGGAGCGGCAGCTTCGACCAGTTGGAAGCACTTGG
>CBDUCL010000322.1:0-2337 GCA_965365625.1 uncultured Chromatiales bacterium
CGGATCGACTCATTGCTCGGCTCGGCTTCCGGCGCCGTCGGACGCGGCGGGTTGGCCTGGCAACCAGCGAGCAACACTAGCCCGAAGAAAAAAACAATACGTAGCTTAGCCTTCATCGACCAAACTCGAGCATATCATTTAGCGATTGAGTCCGGGGCTATCCAATTCGCCACGGCCGTTACTTTCTACCGAAATGGCCATTGCACCCACCGCCAGACCCCAGCCGATGACCGCGGCATTCCCCACGCCGGCGCCGCCCGCTAGCGTCGCGCCCCCGGTGGCGGCACTACCAACGGCAGCGGCGCCCGCCACCCCCAGACCACGGGCGGCGGCGACGAAGCCGGAACTGCCGAGCCCTATGTCCAGGGTGTATGATCCGCCGGAATCCAAAATAATCACCGCTACTACGGTTCGATCGTCATCATCTTCGCCGATCACCGTCACACTGTAGGTACCCGGGACCACGCTGGCAAAGCCATAGTTGCCGTCGGAGTCCGTGGTAGCCACCAGGCAATCGACGCCAACCCGGCAGGATTCGTTGACCAGGGTGATCTTGATGCCGCCGAGCTTGTTCTCGGCCCGCTCCCAAGAACCGTTGTCGTTCAAATCGCGCCAGACAAAGCCACTGAGGGAGGCACTGTCTACCGTGCTGCCGGCGGCGCTGGCGCCGCCCGGGATCGACAGGGTTGTTTCGCCCCGCGCACAGGGAGGCGTTGCGGTTACCGTGTAGACCGTCGGCGATTCGATCCGAACCCGGCAGTCCTCACCGTAGGCGATGGTGACCCGAGCCTGCTCCAGCAGGATCACACGGTGACCCGGCGCCAGCCGGCCCGGACCGGCCGCGGCAAAGCCGTTGCCCGCATCCACCAGGACCTGCCCCTCAACTTGCTCCAACTCCGCGGCCGATGCCAATGCCGGCAGCAACAAACACAGACCCAATAACCACCAAGAGCCGCTACGATGCATGGCGAATTCCCCTTTGTGTGCAGGCACTAAAACCCCGTATGCGGGCTAAACACGGCGAATCTCCGTCCGCCTAGGCCGACTCGATAACAGTCGGCAACCCCGAATCCAGACAGGTTTTAGGAGACCATAGCACACAAGAACCCTGAGAGTCCGCACCCGACCCAATACTCCGGGTTATAATCATCGGCATAGTTTTCAAGCCAGGTTGCGCCCGACATGACGGTAGAACAAAAGGTAAACGTGGATCACGCCGAAGTCAGCAAGTTCGAGGAGCTGGCCGCACGTTGGTGGGATGCGGACAGCGAGTTCAAACCGCTGCACCAGATCAATCCCCTCCGCCTGGGCTACATAGAACGTCGGGCCGGTGGCCTGGCGGAACGCGAGGTGCTGGACGTAGGCTGCGGCGGCGGCATCTTGTCCGAAAGCATGGCGGCCCGGGGGGCTCGGGTTACCGGCATCGACATGGGCGAAGCGCCACTGCAGGTGGCCCGGCTGCACCTGCTCGAGACCGGGCTCGACGTCAACTACGAGCGGATCCCGGTCGAGCGCTTGGCGGCCGAGCGCCCCCACTCCTTCGACCTGATCACCTGCATGGAGATGCTCGAGCACGTGCCGGACCCGGCCTCGGTGGTGCGCGCCTGCGCCAAGCTGCTGAAACCCGGGGGGCGCGCCTTTTTCTCCACCATCAATCGCAACCCCAAGTCCTATCTGTTCGCCATTATCGGTGCCGAGTATGTGCTGGGGCTGCTGCCCAAGGGCACCCACGATTTCGCGCGGTTCATTCGCCCCTCGGAGCTGGACGCCTGGCTGCGCACCGCCAGGCTGGAGTTGGAGCACATCATAGGCCTGGTTTATAACCCCCTGACCCGCGCCTACAAGCTGGCGCCGGACGTGGACGTCAACTACCTGCTCTGCTGCCGCAAACTCGAGGATGACTGAGGGCAGCGCCAGCGGCCGGCGGCCTGTCGGCTGCGTGCTGTTCGACCTCGACGGCACCTTCGCCGACACCGCTCCGGATCTTGCCTATGCCCTGAACCGCCTGCTGGCGGCCCACGGGCGCCCGCCGGCCGACTACCGCCGGGTGCGGGAGGCAGCCTCCCACGGCGGCCGGGCCCTGATCGAGGTTGGCTTTGGGCTGACCCCGGAGCAGGCGGGCTTCGAGCCACTGCGCCAGGAGCTACTGACCCTCTACCGGGACAATATCCAGCGCCACACCCGACTATTCCCGGGCATTCCGGAACTACTCGATCGCCTGGAGCAACAAGGGCTGCGCTGGGGCTTGGTTACCAACAAGCCCGGCTGGCTGACCGAACCGTTGATCGCCGCCCTGGGTCTGAACGGCCGCCCAGCCTGCATCGTGAGCGGCGATAC
>CBDUCL010000323.1:0-2175 GCA_965365625.1 uncultured Chromatiales bacterium
TTCGACAGGCTCGGATCGGCGAGCGCCGTCCCCGGCAGGAACAGGGCCAGCGCCGCCAAGCGCTTGGTAAGTACCCCCGGCTTGCGGGTGGTGCGGAATAAAAAAGGGCGAAGCCTAGGCAGGCGGCAAGCATTCATCGGCGGTTCCCGGCGGCAAAAGAGGAGTTCGAAGTCGCCCCGCCAGGCTCTAGTTCATTTCGGCCTTTTCTCCGCCTTGGAACGCGCGGGCATGGGTGAAGTGTAACACCGAATCATAGAACTTTCAGAGTGTCGGCTATGGGGTAGGTCGAGCGGCGCTGCGGGCCCGGAGGAGAGCCGAAATCCGCCTCGTCGCGCCTTCGGGTTCAGACCCGCTCGGCGCGTATCCGGGCCTCCACCGCTTCCACCGACTCGTGGCGCACATCCTTGCCAGTGATCAGAAACACCACATAGCCGCCAATATTTTTGGCGTAACCGCCAATGCGCTCCAGGGCACGCAGGGCCAGCACCACGTCGATCACATGGCCGACGCTGCGGGCGTCTTCCAGCAGAAAGGTGGACTGCCGGCGCAAGGCGGAGCGGAACTCGGCCTCCAGCTCCAAGTCCCGGCGCATCACCGCCAGGGCTCGGTCCAGGTCGAGTTGGTCGAAGGCCTGGACCGCCCGGGCCACCATCGGGCCGACCAAGCCGGCCATGGCGTAGACGTCTCGCAGGATCTGAGCGTTGGGCGGACTGGTGTCGTTGTCGTAGAAGTGCACGGTGAGCTGGGCGATCTTACGGGCTTGGTCCCCGACCCGCTCCAGGTCACGCACCATATGGTGGACGGTGATCAGCTCTCGGAGGTCCCTAGCCATGGGCTGGCGGGTGGCCAGCAGTTTGAACAGCTCCTCCTCGGCCTGGATGTCGAGTTGGTTGATCTCGCCGTCGCGGTCGATCACCTTAACCGCCGCTCCGGGGTCCTCGTTCTGCAGAGTAGCCACCGCCTGCTCGATCTGGGCCACGGCGCCGCGTCCCAGTTCCAGCACCAGCCCGTGCAGGCGGGTCATTTCACCGTCGAAGCGCTTGACGGTGTGCCCTTCGGTCATGCGATTCATCTCTTGTTCCTCGGGATCAGCCGAAACGACCGGTTATGTAATCTTCCGTCAGCTGGTGCTGGGGATTGGTGAAGATCTGATCGGTCTCGCCGATCTCGATCAGATAGCCCAGGTGAAAATAAGCGGTGCGCTGAGAGACGCGGGCCGCCTGCTGCATCGAGTGGGTGACGATGGCGATGCTGTACTGTTCGCGCAGTTCGTCGATCAGTTCCTCGATTTTGGCGGTGGCGATCGGGTCCAGGGCCGAGCAGGGCTCGTCCATCAGAATCACTTCCGGATTCACCGCAATGGTGCGGGCGATACACAGGCGCTGCTGCTGACCGCCGGAAAGGCCGGTACCAGGCTGGCCCAGGCGATCGGCCACCTCGTCCCACAAACCGGCCCGCCGGAGGGAACTCTCTACCATGGCATCGAGTTCCTGCTTATCGTGGGCCAACCCATGTATCCGGGGGCCGTAGGCGATGTTCTCGTAGATCGACTTGGGAAACGGATTCGGCTTTTGGAATACCATACCCACCTGGGCGCGCAGCGGCACCACGCCCAAGGACTTATCGTAGATATCCTGGCCGTCGAGCTGGATCTCACCGCTGACGCGGCAGCCGTCCACGGTGTCATTCATCCGGTTCAGGCAGCGCAGGAAGGTCGACTTGCCGCAACCGGAGGGCCCGATCATGGATAGCACCTCGTTGCGGCCCAGGTCCAGGCTAACATCCATAATCGCCTGCTTGACGCCGTAGAAGACGTTGGGCTGGTTCTTCTCCCCTTCCACTACACCCGCTTGCGGCGGCGGTTTGAGGCGGTGGCGGTTCGGATCGACTGCAATTTCCATTATCTACACCTCTCGAAACAATTTTTTACCAGCGCCGCTCGAACTTCTTGCGCAGCAATACTGCGAGCCCGTTCATGGTGATGAGGAAGCTCAGCAGCACCAGGATGGCGCCGGATGTCTTTTCAACGAAGGCACGCTCCGGGCTGTCCGCCCACAGGTAAATCTGCACCGGCAATACGGTCGAGGGATCGGTGAAGCCGCCCGGGATGTCGACGATAAAGGCCACCATGCCGATCATCAGCAGCGGCGCCGTCTCCCCCAGGGCCTGGGCCAT
>CBDUCL010000324.1:0-2098 GCA_965365625.1 uncultured Chromatiales bacterium
GCCAATAACTCCTCCAGAATCCGGCGGCCATGCAGCACGGGCAGGGAGAAATGCCCCTCGGCGGGAAGAAACTCGGCATGGCATTTCGGGATCAAGCGAGCGTGGCGCCGCCCCATCTCCACTGGAACGGTGCGGTCGGCCTCGCCGTGCCAAAGCCGCGTCGGTACCGCCACCCGGCGAGGGTCCGGCTCCCAGCGGTGGGTGAATAACCAGAGTTCCCGGGATGCGGCCGCCCCTCCCTGACGGAAGGTCTCCCGAATATTTGCCCGCAGCAGGTCCCGCACCTCGGGACGCGCCAGCACCTCGCGATCGATGCGGGCACTGTGCGGCACCAGAAAGGACAACACCAGATCCGGATGCCAGGCCATGGTTGGGGCCAGCAGGCCGGTGTAGATGGGTTGGGCCAGGGCCGGCCAGGCGCGGGCGAAACCTACGGTACTGCGCTGCATCCAGCCCATCCCCGCTCCCGCATCGGTGCCCTCGAGGGAACCCAGGCCGCAGACCAGGCCCAGGCCGAGGATGCGTTCCCGGAGCGCAGTGGCACAGGCCATGGCGAACGGGGCGCCGCCGGATACGCCCAGAAGGTGGAAGCGCGCCAGGCCCAGGTGATCGGCCAGGGCCGCCAGATCCCCTGCCCAGTCGCCGATCCCGCGCCCCGGTTGCGGGCTGGAGCCACCCATGCCCGGGCGGTCGGCAGCGATCAGGCGAGCCCCGGCGGCAATCGCTGCGTCCGCCATCAGCCCCGCCTCGAGGCGACAGCTGGGAAAACCGTGGCAATAGAGGATCGGCTGCCCACCGGGGTCCCCGAACTGCCGGAAGCAGAGCCTTCTTCCGTCGGCCAAGGTCAGGTGTTCGGCCAGCGACGGAGTTGGCTGGTTCAATCCGTTTTCTTCTGCTGTTCCAGGCGCTCCTTGAGCAGCTCGCCGAGGGTGCCGAGCCCGGATCCCTGGGGCTCCGGTTTGCTGTAGGCCGCCACTTCGGCGGCACTGGCCCCGGCCGCCTCGGCGCTGTCCAGGGACAGCCCGATGCGACGCTTTTCCCGGTCGACGCTCAGCACCCGCGCCTCGACTCGCTCGCCCTCCTTCAGCACCTCGTGGGGATGACCGACCCGCCGGCCCGCCCCCAGCTCGCTGATGTGCACCATGCCTTCGATCCCGGGTTCCAGCTCGACGAAGGCACCGAACGGCTGTAACCGGGTCACATTGCCGGCTACCTGAGCGCCGATGGGATAGCGCCGCTCGGCATCCTCCCAGGGGTCCGGGGCCAGAGCGCGGATCGACAGCGCGATCTTCTCCGGTCGCTTTGGGTTATTGGTCTGCTCGATGCGCAGCACCGCCACATCGACCTGCTGGCCCACCGACAGCACGTCCTTGGGGTGGCCGACCCGGCCGAGGCCCAGCTCACTGATATGCACCATGCCCTCGATGCCGCCGAGGTCGACGAATGCCCCGTAGTCCTGCAGAGAGGTGACTGTGCCCTGCAGCACCGCGCCGACCTCGATGCGGGCCCGGGTCTCTGCCGCCAGGGCGCGCTGCTCCTCTTCCAGCAGCTCGCGCCGGGACACCACCAGATTGCCGCGCCGGCCCCCTTCGAAGCGGGTGATGCGAAAGCTCAGGCGTTGCCCGACGAAGGGCTCCAGGTCCTCGGTGAACCCGAGCGCCAGCTGGGAGGCGGGGCAGAATCCCCGCAACCCGGCAATCTGCACCTCGACCCCGCCCTTGGTGGTGGCGGTGACCAAGCCCTCCACGGGCAGGCGGTCGGCATAGGCCCGCTCCACCTCGGCGCTGTCGTGCACCCGGCCGCCGTCCTTGCTGCCCAGCACCAGCGAGCCAGAGGACTCATCGGCCTGGATCACGACCGCCTCGATGCGATCGCCCTCCTCCACCTTCGGGTTGCCGTCGCCGTCCAGCACCGCCTCCAGCGGCAATACCCCCTCGAACTTGCCGCCGAGATCCACCAGCACCTGCTCGGCACCAACCGAGAGCACCTTACCCTTGACCTTGTCGCCCACCTTGGGGCCGCGCTGGCCGGCCCCCGGATGCGTCTGCTCGAACTCGCTCAGCAGCGAGGCGAAATCTTCGTTGTCTGCCATATCATC
>CBDUCL010000325.1:0-2043 GCA_965365625.1 uncultured Chromatiales bacterium
TACCTATGCTGGTTGGGAAGATCTCAATATTAGGGTTTGATTATACATCGATCCGGGCTGAAAAACCAGCCCGAGTTAACAACCAGTGATCGCCTCTCCGGCGAAGGGGGGAGGGAGCCAGGCTATCAGCGCTGTTGGCGTGCCAGGGCCCAGCGTGTGTGCTCGCGCACCAGGGGCCGGGGGTCGTCGGCGCGTGCCCGCAGGGCTTTCCGAATCCGCGGATCGGGCGGCGCATTTCCGAGTGCCACCGCCAGATTGCGCAGCCAGCGGGCGTGGCCGATGCGGCGGATCGGCGAGCCGAGGGTGCGCTCCAGGAACTCCGCCTCGTTCCAGGCGAAAAGGGCGAGTAGTTCTGCTCGGTCCAGGCTCTGGCGGGGCAGGAAGTCCGTCTCCCCAGTGAGGCTGGCAAAGCGGTTCCAGGGGCACACCAGCTGGCAGTCGTCACAGCCGTAGATTCGGTTGCCCAGCAGCGAGCGCAGGGGCTCCGGGATCGGGCCCGCCAATTCGATGGTCAGGTAAGAGATACAGCGCCGCGCGTCCAGCCGGTAAGGGGCGACGATGGCCTGGGTCGGGCAGACCTCGATGCAGGCGCTGCAGTTGCCGCAGTGGGGCTGCACCGAGTTGTCCGCCGGCAGGGGGAGGTCGGTATACAGTTCGCCGAGAAAGAACCAGGAGCCCGCCTCACGGTTGAGCAGATTGGTGTGCTTGCCGATCCAGCCTAGGCCAGCCTTTTCCGCCAGGGGCTTTTCCAGCACCGGGGCGGAGTCCACGAATACCCGGTAGCCGAAGGGGCCGATCTCAGCGGTAATGCGTTGGGCCAGACGCTGCAGCCGCTTGCGCATCAGCTTGTGGTAGTCGCGGCCCAGGGCGTAGCGCGAGACCAGTGCCCGGTGCGGCTGCTCCAACAGGGCCTCGATCTCGGATTGGGGCTCGGGGAGGTAGTCCATGCGCGCCGAGATCACCCGCAGGGTTCCCGGCACCAGCTCCGCCGGGCGGCTACGCTTGCTGCCGTGGCGGGCCATGTACTCCATCTCGCCGTGAAAGCCGCTGGCCAGCCAATCCCGCAGCCGAGCCTCGGCCCGGCCGAGGTCGGTGTCGGCGATGCCCAGCTGCTGGAACCCAAGCTCCCGGCCCCAGCCCTTGATGCGCGTGGCCAGGCCGGCGAAGTCGATGCTTGTATCGCGCGGCTCCATGGGCCGGCAATATAGCATCGACTGGAGCGGGCGGGGTGATTCGCGGTATGTTGCGCCGGTCAGTTCGAGGAGAAACGTTCATGGTCCGCACCCTACCCAAATCGGAGCAACCGCCGCATGCCCTGTACCGGGCCGCCCAGGTGCGGGAGTTCGACCGTATCGCCATCGAGGAGTACGGGATGGCGGGCGGCCTGCTGATGCAACGGGCTGGCAGCGCCGCCTTTGACTTGCTGCGCGCGCGCTGGCCCCAGGCGAGTCGCATCACCCTGATTTGCGGCGTCGGCAATAATGGCGGCGATGGCTATGTGGTGGCGCGCCTGGCCCGGGAGGCAGGGCTCGAGGTGCGACTGCTGCAGCTGGGCGATCCGGAGCGGCTGCAGGGCGATGCTTTGGCCATGTGCCAGGCCTTTCTTGCCGCTAGCGGTCGGGTGGAGCCTTTCGAGCGGTTGCCCGAGGTCAGCGACCTGATCGTCGACGCGGTGTTGGGCACCGGCCTGGAACGCCCGGTGACCGGATTCTGGGCCCAGGCCCTGGCGGCGGTGAACCGCCAGCGCGCGCCGGTACTGGCCATCGACATCCCCTCCGGCCTGCACTCCGACACCGGGCAGGAACTCGGGGTGGCGGTGCGCGCGGCGGCCACCATCAGCTTCATTGGCCTCAAACAAGGCATGTATACCGGGGTTGGCCCGGACTGCTGCGGCGACATCTACTTTGACGCCCTGGAGGTGCCGGCTCGGGTCTATGCCCGTGAGATTCTGTCCGCCCGTCGCCTCGACTGGGCGAAGCAGGCGGGGCAACTGCAACCGCGCCGGCGCAGCGCCCACAAGGGGGACTTCGGCCACGTGCTGGT
>CBDUCL010000326.1:0-2014 GCA_965365625.1 uncultured Chromatiales bacterium
CTGGTCACCCACAGCCTGCAGGTAGCCGAGCGAGCTGACCGGGTACTGATGCTCGACCAAGGCCGGCTGGCACCCCCCAGCGAGGAGATCGCCTGGTGAGGGGCTGCCTGCGCCGGGCTGGGCTGCGCTATCTGCTGCGCCACCCCTGGCAGACCTGGATGTCGCTGCTGGGCATAGCCCTGGGGGTGGCGGTATTGGTGGCGGTGGACCTCGCCAACCAGAGCGCCGCACGCTCTTTCGAGCGCTCCATGGAACAAATCCTGGGCCAGACCAGCCACCAGATCCTGGCCAATGCGGGCGGCATCCCTGAGGCCTTCTACACCGAGCTGCGGCTGCGCCACGGCCTGCGCACCAGCGCCCCGGTGGTAGAGGGCCACATGGAACTGCACGGCGAGACCTTCAGCCTGCTCGGGATCGACCCCTTCGCCGAGGCCCCGTTCCGCCCCCTCACCCAAGACCTGCCGGACGGCAGCATGCGCCGCCTGCTCACCGAACCCGGCAGCCTGCTGATCGCTCGCCGCAGCGCAGAGCGCCTTGGCCTGACCCCGGGGGACCGGGTGGAGCTCCTGGCCGGTGGCCGCCGTCAGAGCGGCGAGATCATCGGCCTGCTGGACGCGGACAACCCGGCCGCCATCGACGGCCTGCTGCTGGCCGATATCGCCAGCGCCCAGGAACTGCTCGGCCGTCCGGGCCAGCTCGACCGCATCGATCTGATCCTGTCGCCAGAAGCGGCCAGCGACCTGGCCGCCCGCCTGCCTCCCGCCCTGCGCCTGGAGCCCGCCGCCGGGCGCACCGCTGCCAGCCTGCAACTGAGCCGGGCCTTCCGCATCAACCTCAGCGCCATGAGCCTGCTGGCGCTGCTGGTCGGCAGCCTGCTGATCTACAACACCATGACCTTCTCGGTGCTGCAGCGCCGCCCCCTGCTGGCGGACTTGCGGGTGCTCGGGGTGACCCGGAGCGAGCTGTTTCGCCTGGTGCTGGGCGAGGCCCTGCTGCTGGGCCTGGCCGGCACCCTGTTCGGCGTACTGCTCGGCATTGTCCTGGCGCACGGCCTGCTGGGGCTGGTGACCCGTACCATCAACGACCTCTACTATGTGCTCACCGTCAGCCAGCTGGTGATCCAGCCGATGATTCTGCTGAAAGGCCTGGTCCTGGGTCTGGGCGCCAGCCTGATCGCGGCCCTGGGGCCCGCCCTGGAGGCCGCCCGCACTCAGCCGCAAGCCGCCCAGCGCCGCTCCCTGATCGAACACCGGGCGCACCGGGCCGCGCCCTGGCTGCTGGCCCTGGGCCTGGGCCTGGGCACCGCCGGCTGGTTGCTGGCCCAGCTGCCGAGCCGGGACCTGATCCTCGGATTCGGCGCCCTGTTCCTGCTCATTATCGGTTACACCCTGCTGGTGCCGGCCCTGGTGCTGTTGCTCACCCGCCTGTTGTTCCCCGCTTGCCGGGCCCTATTCGGCGTCATCGGCGGCTTGGCGGTGCGCGGCATCGACCGCGGACTGAGCCGCTCCGGGCTGGCGGTTGCGGCCCTCACCGTAGCGGTGGCGGCGACCGTGGGCATGGGGGTGCTGGTTACCAGCTTCCGCGCCAATGTGGCGGACTGGCTGGGCCAGACCCTGCAGGGTGACCTCTACCTCTCCGCCCCCCAGTCGGTCTCCAGCCGCGCCGACGGCCTGCTCGACCCCCAGGTGCGGCAACGCCTGCAGGGCCTGCCGGGCATCGCCGAACTCAGCACGGGCCGCCGATTGGAGGTGGAGACCGAGCGCGGACCGGTGGACCTGCTCGCCATCGGCATGGCTAGCCGCAGCCCCCGCGGCTTCAGTCTCGTGGGCGAGCCGCTGCCGGACCTCTGGGACGGCTTTGCCGCCGGCGAGCTGCTGCTGATCTCCGAGCCCTACGCCTACCATCAGGGGCTGAAGGCCGGCGACCCGCTGCAGCTCTATAGCGCCGACGGGCCGCGCCAGTTCCGGGTCGGCGCCGTATTCCGCGACTTCGGCAGCGACCGCGGCCTGCTGGT
>CBDUCL010000327.1:0-1973 GCA_965365625.1 uncultured Chromatiales bacterium
ATCGTTTCCAGAAACTCGATCGATACCGCCTGGGAGGCGCTGCTGGAGATTATCGGCAGCCGCCCGCGCGAAGACCTGGCCCAGCTCCGGGACCCCATCGACCTGGCCATGCCGGAACCGGCGGACCTCGACCAATGGGCGGATACCGCCCTGGAGCAGAACCTGCTGATCGAATCCGCCTTGCGCAGCGCCGAACTGGCGCGCAAGAACATCGAGCTGCAGCGCTCCGGCCACTACCCGACCCTGGATCTGGTGGGCAGCTACGGCACCTCGGACAGCAGCGACAGCCGCACCGGTAGTCGGGCGAATCTCGGCGTCATCGGCCTGGAACTGAACTTTCCCCTGTATCAGGGCGGGGGCGTTAGCTCGGCGGTGCGCCAGGCGCGGCATGACTTCGAGGCGGCCCAGGACAATCTGGAAGCCCAGCGGCGCTCGGTTAACCGCACCGTGAAGGATGCCTACCGGGGGGTGGATACCTCAATCAGCACGGTGCAGTCTCTCAGCGCCACGGTGGTCTCGTCCAAGAGCGCCCTCGAGGCCACGGAGGCCGGCTACGAGGTGGGCACCCGTACCATCATCGACGTGCTAAATGTGCAGCGCAATCTGTTCGAGTCCGAACGCAACTACGCCAAGTCCCGCTACCGTTACGTGCGCAGCGGGTTGTTGCTGAAGTTGGGCGCGAGCACCCTCAGCCCGGAGGATATCGCCGCAGTCAACGGCATGCTCGAGTAAGGCTCGAGAAGCGCTGGCATGTCGGGGAATTCTATCGGGAAGCTGTTTGCCGTCACCTCGTTCGGCGAGAGTCACGGCCCGGCCATCGGCTGTATCGTCGATGGCTGTCCGCCTGGGTTGGAGCTCAGCGAGGCCGATCTGCAGGTTGACCTGGAGCGGCGGCGTCCGGGCAAGACCCGCCACACCACCCAGCGCCGGGAAGCGGACCAGGTCGAGATCCTTTCCGGCGTGTTCGAGGGCGTCACTACCGGCACGCCGATTGGCCTGATTATCCGCAATACCGATCAGCGCTCCAAGGACTACTCCGAGATCATGGCCCGCTTTCGCCCCGGGCATGCGGACTATACCTACCTGCAAAAATACGGCATCCGGGACCACCGGGGCGGGGGCCGTTCCTCGGCCCGCGAGACCGCCATGCGGGTGGCCGCCGGGGCCATCGCCAAGAAGTATCTCAAGGAGCGTCACGGCATCCTGATCCGGGGCTACCTGCCCCAACTCGGTCCGATCCGCGCCCAGGCATTCGATTGGGAGCAGGTGGAGCAGAACCCTTTCTTCTTCCCGGACGCCGCCAAGGTGCCGGAACTGGAAGCCTACATGGATGCCCTGCGCAAGGAGGGCAACTCCATCGGCGCCAAGGTCACGGTGGTGGCCACCGGCGTTCCGCCCGGCCTGGGCGAGCCCATTTTCGACCGCCTGGACGCCGAGATCGCCCATGCCCTGATGAGCATCAATGCGGTCAAGGGGGTGGAGATCGGGGACGGCTTTGCCTGTGTCGAGCAGAAGGGCACCGAGCACCGCGACGAGATGACCCCCGAGGGCTTCCTCAGCAACCATGCCGGCGGGGTGCTGGGCGGCATCTCCAGCGGCCAGGACATCGTGGCCCATATCGCCATGAAGCCCACTTCGAGCATCCGCCTGCCCGGCCGCACTGTGGACACCGGCGGCAGTCCGGTCGAGGTCGTTACCCACGGCCGCCACGACCCTTGCGTGGGGATCCGCGCCACCCCCATCGCCGAGGCCATGCTGGCCATCGTGTTGATGGACCACCTGCTGCGCCAGCGCGGGCAGAATGCCGGGGTGGAGAGCGGCACCCCAATGATACCTGGTCGCGCGCCCGGCGCCTGAGCAAGGGCGTTGTTCGATTTGCCGAAATCCAACTGCTCATCAGCGCTGCCTGGTTGCACCTCATTCACGCTCGCCAGGGGTATGGACTGAAGGCCTAGAAAGACAGAGATCGCCCA
>CBDUCL010000328.1:0-1905 GCA_965365625.1 uncultured Chromatiales bacterium
GTGGTGGTGCAGACCATCACGGTGCCGGTGAACTACCTGATTGTCACCTTCCTGCTCGCCCCGGGGGCCCTGGCCTGGGCCGGCCTCAGCGAGGTCGACCTGAGCTTTCTCGGCCTGATCACCTATATCGGGGTGATCGCCGCTATGGTGCAGATCCTGGAGATGGTGCTGGACCGCTACTTTCCGCCGCTGTATCACGCCTTGGGCATCTTCCTGCCCCTGATCACGGTAAATTGCGCCATTCTCGGCGGCTCGCTGTTTATGGTGGAGCGCGGCTACGACTTCGGCCAGAGCCTGGTCTACGGCTTTGGCAGCGGCTTCGGCTGGGCCCTGGCCCTGGTGGCCCTGGCCGGGGTGCGCGAAAAGCTCAAGTACAGCGACGTACCGGCCGGCCTGCAGGGGCTGGGCATAACCTTTATCAGCACCGGACTGATGGCGATGGCCTTTATGTCGTTTTCGGGCATCCAGCTGTAAGGCTTCGATGCCGGCGTTTTCACCACAGAGGCGCAGGCAATATAGCGAACGCAGTTTGCGACGGGTCGACTCCAGGACCGGATCAAACCCCAAGAAGATACCAGCGCAATGAATCAAGCCAAGTTGAACTCCGTTTTTCCGCCTCCCTGCGGAGCTGCTCGATCGGTTGACCGCGAGCCGTGCGCTGCCGCGGATAACTCAAGACCTACCCGGATAGGATACTGAAGCATGTTGGAAATCGGCCTCGGGGTAATGCTGTTCACCGCCATCGTGCTGGCTCTGGTGGGGGTGATCCTGTTCGCCCGCTCGCGCCTGGTGCCCAGCGGCGAGTTGGACATCCTGATCAACGAAGAGCGCACCATCAGTTCCCCGGCCGGGGTCAAGCTGCTGGGGGCCCTGGGCGAGGCCAAGCTGTTCGTGGCCTCGGCCTGCGGCGGCGGCGGCAGCTGCGGCCAGTGCCGGGTGCGCGTGCTGGAAGGCGGCGGCAGCATCCTGCCGACCGAGACCTCCCACATCAACAAGCGCGAGGCCGCCCACGGCGAGCGCCTGGCCTGCCAGGTGGTGGTCAAGCAGGACATGAAGATCGAGATCCCGCGCGAGGTGTTCGGGGTCAAGAAGTGGCGCTGTCGGGTGCGTTCCAACGACAGCGTCTCGACCTTCATCAAAGAGCTGGTGCTGGAGCTTCCCGAAGGCGAAGACATTGCCTTCCGCGCCGGCGGCTATATCCAGATCGAATGCCCGCCGCACCAGATCCGATACCAGGACTTCGATATTCCCGAAAGGTTTCGAGGCGACTGGGACCGCTTCAACCTCTGGCGCTACGAGTCGGTGGTCAAGTCCCCGGTGGTCCGCGCCTACTCGATGGCCAACTACCCGGGGGAAAAGGGCATCGTCATGCTCAATGTGCGAGTGGCGACACCACCGCCCAGCAACCCGGAGGTACCGCCTGGGGTCATGTCGTCCTATATCTTCAGCCTCAAGGCGGGGGACGAAGTCACCGTTTCCGGCCCGTTCGGCGAATTCTTCGCCAAGGAAACCGAAAACGAGATGATCTTCGTCGGCGGCGGCGCCGGCATGGCCCCCATGCGCTCGCACATCTTTGATCAGCTCAAGCGCCTGGACTCCCAGCGCAAGATCAGCTTCTGGTACGGCGCCCGCAGCAAGCGCGAGATCTTCTACCAAGAGGACTTCGAACAGTTGCGCCAGGCCCACGACAACTTCCAGTGGCACGTGGCCCTGTCCGACCCCCTGCCAGAGGACGCATGGACCGGCTACACCGGCTTTATCCACCGGGTGCTGCTAGACAACTACCTGGCCGAGCACCCGGCCCCGGACGAGTGCGAGTACTACCTATGCGGCCCGCCGATGATGACCGCCGCCGTGATCAAGATGCTCCTGGACCTCGGGGTGGAGCGGGAGAATATTCTGATG
>CBDUCL010000329.1:0-1890 GCA_965365625.1 uncultured Chromatiales bacterium
CGCGGGCCCGCATCAGGCCGAACTCTTCCGGGCTCATGTCGCCGCCCTCGGAATACCAGTGGGGCTGGCCGATATGGACGATCGCATCGTCAACAACACGTTCGAGCCGGAGCCGGGGCAGCCAGCGCCGCTGGCGCAACTCTTCGCTCACTGCGTCGAACACCGAGGCGGTAGTGGTGGCCGAGTACTGCGGATAGGCAGTTAGCACCAGTACTCGCTGGGCATTGCCCTCGCGCAGCCGGGCCAGGGCATCTGGGATCGAGGGGTTGCCGTAGCGCATGGCCAGCTCCACCTGCACCGGTCCTTGCAGGCGGTTGTCGAGTTCCTGCTGCAGGGCCGCCGTTTGGCGCCGGGAGATCGCCAGCAGGGGCGAGCCCTGGTCGCTCCATACCTCACGATAGGCCTTGGCGGAGCGCGGCGGGCGGATGCGCAGGATTACCCCGTGCAGGATCAGCCACCACAACGGGCGCGCCACCTCGATCACCCGCGGGTCGCCGAGGAACTGGGCAAGATAGCGCCTGACATCGCCCACCGCGGGCGAGTCCGGGGTCCCCAGGTTGACCAGCAGCACCCCGAGCTTGCTGGGACGGTCGGCGTCGTAGCGGGGCAGGTCCTGGTATTTCTTCGGCATGCTGGGGGTTCCTATTCGGGTTTCGGCTTGGTTCGGCTATCGGCGCTCAATATACCCTGCGGCCGGCGGCTTGGCATCAGTTCGGGCTGTTGGCGCGGCGCAGCCGGGCTTCGACCCTGGCTTGGTTCAGTCGCTCCGGGTCGATGACCTTGGGGTACAGGCGCCAGTAGCGCGCCAGTTCCAGGGGCCGGTCCGCAGCGACCCGCTCGAGGCGAACACGCAGGGCGTCGTCCAGATCTGGCAAAGTCAACAGGCGGGGTGCCAGGCGGGCCAGCCAGGCGCCGTAGGCGGCAGTGGTCTCCGGGCTAGGGTCCGGTTGCCTCAGCGGCAGCCGGGGGCAGCCCGGTGCAGGCTCGCCTGCGCCGGGGCGCTGCAGCCAACGGGCGCGGGGCTCGGGGCCAGCGGCGGCAGCCACCGCCCGCTCCAGGTGGGGCGAGCCAGGATCGGCTGGGTCCGCGCGCCACCAGGCCGCGCCATCGGCTTCCGCCCGCGGCGCTTCTAGGGAACTGGCCAGCTGGGCCAGGGGCTCCCCGGCCTGGTCCAGCAGCCATTGCTCCCAATGGTCGGCAAGAGGGAAAGGCAGCCCAGCGCGGGCCGCCTCCAGCTGCCCCAGCAGCCGCTCCGCCGCCGGGATGATGCGGGCATTGTCGAGGATCGGGTTCACTGGCACCCGTTCCAGGCCGCGTTCCGGACTCCAGCGGCCAAAGCGGAACAGTCCCTTTTGGCGCGGTCCGGCCTCGCTGGCCCAGAGGTCCAGGGGGCGGTCGGCATACACCTGGATCTCCCAGTTCCAGCCGTCGCTGCTGGCGGCCCGTGCCGGTCCGGCGATCACCAACTGGATAACGCCGCGGAAGGGATCGAGCCGGCGCAACGCGAGCGTTTGGATACCGGCTTTCACCGCCGGCTCAGCGCGTTGCGGGGCAGGGGGCAAATCCATCTGGGCGTGGTTTTCGGGATCGGGAAGGGTTGCCTCAATGATATCGATACCACGCGGAGGGAAGCAATTTTGACAGCGCAACTTGGGCCGCTAGGCGCCGCCAGGGGTCTAATGATCAGATAGATTGCCGGGCGCGCACACGGGGTCCGCCGGTGCCGCGGCCCAGAGCCGCTGCCGACGGCGCGGGTTGCGGCTAGACTTATCTACAGAGGGTAACGATTCGCCGGCCTCGCGTCCTTGGCGCATGCATGCGACGGGGAGTTCCAGCATTGGCGGTAGCGAGGGCGGCGGGTTCGGCTACACCAACCCAAGCGCAGGAGAA
>CBDUCL010000330.1:0-1864 GCA_965365625.1 uncultured Chromatiales bacterium
CCCGGTGCGGCTGCGCGCCTTCGGCACCTACGCCGTGCGCATTGGCGACCCGGCCCTGTTCCTGCGTGAGATCGTCGGCACCGACGGCCACTTCACCGTCGACGAGATCAGCAATCAGCTGCGCAACCTGATCGTCAGCCGCTTCGCCAGCGTGGTCGGCACCGCCAATATCCCGGTGCTGGACATGGCCGGCAACTACGACCAGTTCAGCCAATTCATCCACGGCCGCATCGGCGGCGAGTTCGGCGCCTATGGCCTGGAGCTGACCAAGCTGCTGGTGGAGAACATCTCCCTGCCACCGGAAGTCGAAAAGGCCTTGGACAAGCGCTCCAGCATGGGCATCGTCGGCAACCTCGACGCCTACCTCAAGTACCAGTCCGCGGAAGCGGTAGCCAACGGGGCCAACAACCCCGGCGGCGGTGGCGGCATCTCCGACGCCATGAGCATGGGTCTGGGTCTGGCGGTGGGCCAGCAGATGAGCGATTCCCTGCGCCGGGCCCCGTCCACGGCACCCGCACCAACAGCAGCCCCCAGCCCGCCGCCCCTTCCGGGCGGCACCCAATACTACGTAGGTGTGAACAACCAACCCACCGGCCCCTTCACCCTCAGCGCACTCAGGCAGGAACAAGCGGCCGGGCGCCTCGGACCCGACAGCCTGGTCTGGGCCGAAGGCATGGACGGCTGGAGCGCGGCCAGTAAGGTGACCGAGCTGGCGCCACTGTTCCGCAGTGCCGGGCCACCGCCGTTGCCGGGGGGTTGAAAGGGCTGAGGACTGAGGACTGAGGACTGAGAGTAGCGGCGTGGTGCCCGCGCCCAGATTCGAGAATAACGATTCGGTAGGAGGCGCGCCCTCGCGCCGATTAGGCGCTGGTAGTGGCACCGACGCCGAATCGCGCCGAGGCGGCGCTCCTACATTCCCGTACCGGCCGCCGAGGGTTTTTGCGCGGGCCGCGGCCGCAATGCTCCGGCATCGAAAGGGCCCCAAAGACCTGAACGAGGGGCAAGAAGTGAGCAGAAAGGGATCGGACGTTAACGGGTAATGGCTGGCCGCTCCGGCCCAAGCAATGCAGAACCTACCCCGCAAACCCCACCGCAAACACCGCTTCCCCTGCGAGCAATGCGGGGCGCTGCTCAAGTTCGCGCCGGGTAGCAGCGCCTTGGAGTGCAGCCATTGCGGCCACCGCCAGCCGATCGTCCCCAGCGACCGGCCGATCCTGGAGCACGACTTCGCCCAGGCCCTGCGGCGGCTGTCCAGCTCGGGCGCCGCTACCCCGGAGCCCTTGGCGCTGAAGTGCAGCAACTGCGCCGCCAACTTCGAGCTGCCGCCCGGCGAACATGCTGGGGCTTGCCCCTATTGCGGTACCCCGGTGGTGGTGGACCCGGCGCTGCTCAAGCCGTTTCGACCGGAATCCCTGCTGCCCTTCAATCTCGACCAGCGCCAGGCCTGGGACGGCTTTCGAAAATGGCTCGGCTCGCTCTGGTTCGCGCCCGGGTCGCTCAAACGCTATGCCCGAGGCGAATCGCGGCTCAAGGGGGTCTATATCCCCTATTGGACTTACGACAGCCAGACCCAAACCCGTTTCCGCGGCCAACGCGGCGACGTCTACTACGTCAACCAGACCTTCACCACGGTGCGCAACGGGCGTAGCGTGCGCCAGACCAAGCGGGTGCCACGCATCCGCTGGACCCCGGTCAGCGGCCAGGTACAGCGCCACTTCGACGACGTACTGATCGGCGCCAGCACCACCCTGCCGCGCCAACTCACCGACCCGTTGGCGCCCTGGGACCTGCAACAGCTGGTGCCCTTCGACCAGGCCTACCTGAGCGGCTTCGGCAGCGAGATCTACCAGGTCGGCCTGGATGC
>CBDUCL010000331.1:0-1853 GCA_965365625.1 uncultured Chromatiales bacterium
CGGCGAGGTCTACGACGTGGCGGTCGATATCCGCCGGGGCTCGCCGCACTTCGGGCAATGGGTCGGGGTGCACCTGAGCGGCGACAACCACCGTCAGTTCTGGGTCCCGGAGGGCTTTGCCCATGGCTACTGCGTGCTCAGCGAGGAGGCCTTGTTCGCCTACAAATGCACCGACTATTATCATCCGGAGACCCAGTTCAGCGTGCTCTGGAACGATCCCGATCTCGGGATAGACTGGCACTACCCAGGCGAGCCCCAACTCGCCGACAAGGATCGTGAGGCCCCGCCCCTGAGCCAGATTACCGCCGAGCGCCTGCCCCGATTCGAGGCCTCGGCGTGAGCACGCGCCCCCGGATCCTGCTGATCGGCAGCACCGGCCAGGTGGGCTGGGAGCTGATGCGCACGCTGGCGCCACTGGGGGAGGTGGTGGCTGCCTCCATCTGCGGCAAGTACGGGCCGGTGGTGGATCTGACCGACGCCGTCGCTCTGGAGCGCCTGATCGCCGGGATCGAGCCAAGCTTGATCGTCAACGCCGCTGCCTATACTGCGGTGGACAAGGCCGAAGCCGAACCCGATCTGGCGCGCCGGATCAATGCCGACGCCTGCGGAGTGATCGGCGAGCAGGCGTTGCGTCTGGGGGCCGGGGTGCTGCACTATTCCACCGATTTCGTGTTCGCCGGCGATGCCCAACGGCCCTACCGGGAAGTCGACGAGCCCGCTCCCCTGGGGGTCTATGGCGAGACCAAACTCGCCGGCGAGCGTCAACTGCTGGAGACCGGGGCCGCTGCAGTGGTCTTGCGCACCAGCTGGGTCTACGGTGCCCGCGGGCAGAACTTCCTGCTCACCATGCAGCGCCTGTTTCGCGAACGTGACCAGGTCAATGTGGTCGACGACCAGATCGGCGCGCCTACCTGGAGCCGCATGTTGGCGGAGGTGAGCGCCCAGATTCTGGCCCAGGCACTGGCCGGCCGCCTCGATCTGCAGGCGGTGCGCGGTCTCTACCACCTCAGCGGTGGCGGCCAGACCAGCTGGTACGGTTTCGCCCGCGCCATCTGGGAGGCCGGCGATTACCGCGCGAAGCTCGCTCCAATCCCCAGTGCCGACTATCCCACCCCGGCCCGGCGACCCGCCTATTCGGTGCTCGATAATCAGCACTTCCAGGATACCTTCGCCCTGGCCCTGCCCGACTGGCGCCATTCCCTGGCCCAATGCCTAGAGGAACAGCAGGGCTGAGGCCAGCGCTTGACGGGCCCTATTTCAGCGCAAAGTTGATCGGCACCCGCAGCGCCCATTGCTTGCGGCCGAAGGCGGCGGGAATCGGCTCGTAGCGCCCGAGCCGTTCCAGGGCTTCCACCGCAGCCTTGTCCAACGAGCGCCAGCCCGAGCCCTCGCTGACCCGGATAGCGGTGATGCGACCGTCGGCCTGCACCACGAAGGACACCAGCACCTCGCCTTCCCGGCCCCGGCGGTGGGCCTTGCGCGGGTAGTAGCGGTTCTTTTCGATGGCGCGGCGCAGGCCGTCCAGATAACGGCTCTCCCAGGCGGCGATCTCGGCCAAGCCCAAGGCGGCCTGGGATTGGCCGGCGTCCATGGTATCGCCCGCCTGGCGTGCCTCCGGGTGCTCGGCCTCGGCTTGGGTGCGGGTGGCGGCCGGCTGTGGGCTGGGGGTGGCGGTCTCGGCCGCAGGCTGAGGCTTGGGCTTGGTCTTCGGTTTGGGCTCCGGCTTCGGTTGAGGTTTCGGTTTGGGCTGAGGTTTGGCTTCGGGCTTGGGCTGAGGTTTGGCTTCGGGTTTGGGCTTGGGTTCCGGCTCGGGTTCCGGCTCGGGTTCGGGCTCCGGTTCGGGTTCGGGCTCC
>CBDUCL010000332.1:0-1758 GCA_965365625.1 uncultured Chromatiales bacterium
ACTTGCCGGTACCGACCAGCAGCCGCGACCGGTACTCGCGGCCGGCGACGGTAAACGTATCTGTGTTCTGATTCGACATCTTTTAGGGAGTTTCTCTTGAGGGATTGCTAGGACTGCGGTGGGAAGCTAGGGCTGGTGGAGGAGGCTCAACCACCGCCAACGGCGTGGATGATCTCCACCTGGTCGGCCTCGCGCAGGGGGTGGGCGGCGAAGCTACTGCGCGGCACCAGCTCCTGGTTGACCTCAACCGCGATGCGGCGCCCGCCCAGCTCCAGCAGCTCGACCAAACCGGCCATATCGGTCCCGTCCGGGACCTGGCGCGCCTCGCCGTTGATATAAATCTGCATGTTTGGGCCCTGTGCATCGATGGTAAAAACCAGTAAATTCTATACCAAACCCCAATAACACTACAGAACGATGCGGCAAAAGGGGGCCACCGCCTTGAGTCAGTGGAACGAAGACCTGATCTCCGAAGAAAGCGCGCGCACCCTGGATGGTCTGCTGGTGCAGCGCGTCCGCCGCTCCCCGGAACGGCTCGCTTACCGCTTCTACGACCGCTTCGCCAAGTCTTGGGTTGACCTGAACTGGAGCGAGGTGGGGGCCGAGGTGGCGCGCTGGCAGGACGCCCTGGCCGGCGAGGCCCTGGAGCCCGGTGACCGGGTGGCGCTGCAACTGCGTAACTGCCCGGAATGGGTGCAGTTCGACCAGGCCGCCTTGGGCCTGGGGCTGGCAGTGGTGCCCCTGTATACCGACGATCGGGCCGATGCGGTGGACTACATCCTGTCTGACGCCGATGTGCGCCTGCTGCTGATACAGGACGCCGGCCGCTGGAAGCGACTGGCCCCGGCGCTAGGGGATCGCAAAGGCCTCAAGCGGGTGGTGCTGTTGGACTCCAGCGAGCAAGCCCGGCAACTGGCGGCGGAGGACGAGCGGGTGGTAGTGGCCGCCGACTGGCTGCCGGCTGCCGGCAGCGAATTACGCAAGCGCCGCGGCGATCCCCATTCCCTGGCCTCGATCGTCTACACCTCGGGTACCACTGGCCGCCCCAAGGGGGTGATGCTGAGCCACCACAATATGCTGTCGGTGGCCCATGCCGGGCTGACCGTGATCGACGTCTACGAGCAGGACCTGTTTCTTTCCTTCCTGCCCCTGTCCCACACCCTGGAGCGCACCGCCGGCTACTACCTGCCGATAATGGCCGGGGCCAGCGTCGCCTATTCGCGCTCCGTGGCCCAACTGGCGGAGGATCTGAAGCTGACCCGTCCGACCGCTATGATCGCGGTGCCGCGCATCTTCGAGAAGGTCTACGGCCGCATTCAGGACCAGATGAGCAAGCGCCCGGCGTCGGCGCGATGGCTGTTCGATACCACCGTCAAGGTCGGCTGGCGCCGCTTCGAACACCAGCAGGGACGTGCCGGCTGGCGTCCCTCACTGCTCGCCTGGCCGCTGCTGCGGCGGCTGGTGGCGGACAAGGTCACCGCCCGCCTGGGCGGGCGCCTGCGCCTGGCGGTGAGCGGCGGGGCGCCGTTGTCGGCGGAGATTGCCAAGGTCTTCATCGCCCTCGGCGTGCCTCTGCTGCAGGGCTACGGCCTGACCGAGACCAGCCCGGTGATCAGCGTCAATCCGGTGGAGGACAATCATCCCGCCAGCGTCGGGGTGCCCCTGCGCGGCATCGAGGTGCGCATTGGCGAGGACGACGAACTGCTGGTCAAAACCCCCGGCGCCATGCTCGGTTACTGGAACAACCACGCCGCAACC
>CBDUCL010000333.1:0-1757 GCA_965365625.1 uncultured Chromatiales bacterium
TGCAGGCCCACGCTCGCCGCCTGGACGCCTGCCTGGACGAGCCCGAGGGGTTGGATCATGTGCGCCTGCCGAATCTGGAGCTGGCGCGCTACCAGAAGACCTTCGGACTGAGCCTGGAAGAGCTCGAGCAGGTGCTGCGGGCCCTGGGGGAGAACGCCAAGGAGCCCCTGGGCTCGATGGGCGACGACACCCCGTTGGCGGTGCTCTCGTCCCAGCCCCGGTCGCTGTTCGACTACTTCCGGCAGCAGTTCGCCCAGGTCACCAATCCGCCTATCGACTCCCTGCGCGAGTCCATCGTCATGTCCCTTGAGACCTGCCTGGGCCGCGAGCAGAACCTGTTCTTCGAAGATACCGAGCACGCGGCCCGCCTGGTGCTGGCCACCCCGGTGCTGTCCGCCGGAAAGTTCAATCGTATTCGGTTGCAGAACGACCCGCGCTACGCCTACGCCCGGCTCAATCTCAACTACCCCCGGGGCCAGGAGTTGGTCGAAGCCCTGGCCGCATTGTGCAGTCAAGCCACTGCGGCGGTGCGCGGCGGGCGCACCCTGCTGTTGCTGTCGGACCGGGAGATCGGCCCCGAGCGCTTGCCCATGCACGCTCTGTTGGCGGTCGGGGCGGTGCACCAGCGGCTGATTCGCGAGGGCTTGCGCTGCGACGCCAATCTGCTGCTGGAAACCGGCTGCGCCATCAACCCGCACCAGTTCGCGGCGTTGATCGGATACGGCGCCACTGCGGTCTATCCCTACTTGGCCTATGCCTGCCTGGCCCGGTTCGGGCTGGACGCCCTGGCCAAGTACCGCCAAGGCATCAACCAGGGATTGCGCAAGATCCTCTCGAAGATGGGCATCTCCAGCATCGCCAGCTACCGCGGGGCCCAGCTGTTCGAGGCGGTCGGCCTGCATCCCGAGGTCATCGATCTGTGCTTCACCGGTACCCCGTCGCGCATCGGTGGAGCGGGCTTTGCCGAGCTGGAAGCGGAGCAGGCCGAGCTCAGCCGCCAGGCCTGGCGGGTCCAGGCACCCCTGTCCCCCGGAGGCCTGCTCAAATACGTGCACGGCGGCGAATACCACGCCTTCAATCCGGAGGTGGTGCATGCCCTGCATCAAGCAGTGGCTGGCGACGACCCTGAGCGCTACCGCCGCTACGCCCGGCTGGTCAACCAGCGTCCGCCCACAGCCCTGCGCGACCTGCTGCGGCTGCGCTCGGCCGCGCGGCCCCTGCCGTTGGACCGGGTCGAGCCGGTGGAGGCAATCCTACCCCGCTTCGAGACCGGCGCCATGTCCCTGGGGGCCCTTTCGCCCGAGGCCCACGAGACTCTGGCCCTCGCCATGAACGGGCTCGGCGGACGCTCCAACTCGGGCGAGGGCGGCGAGGACGCGGCCCGTTACCGCAGCGAGCGGGTATCGAAGATCAAGCAGGTCGCCTCCGGTCGCTTCGGCGTCACCCCCGAGTACCTGGTCAATGCGGAGGTGCTGCAGATCAAGATCGCCCAGGGCGCCAAGCCGGGGGAAGGCGGCCAGCTGGCCGGGGCCAAGGTCAACGAGTTGATCGCCCGCCTGCGCTATACCCGCCCCGGCACGCCCCTGATCTCGCCGCCGCCCCACCACGACATCTACTCGATCGAGGACCTGGCGCAACTCATCTTCGACCTCAAGCAGGTCAACCCCGACGCCTGGGTCTCGGTCAAACTGGTAGCCGAACCCGGCGTTGGAACCATCGCCGCCGGGGTGGCCAAGGCCTACGCGGATCAGATCACC
>CBDUCL010000334.1:0-1580 GCA_965365625.1 uncultured Chromatiales bacterium
CTCAAGATCGTGCTGGCCTTGTTACTGGGGTTGTCGGCGGCCGGCGGCCTGATTTACCTGCTGGCCGAGAGCGGCGTATTGGAGCAACTGCTGGAGGGCTCGACTTACCTGTACTAAAACGGAGCCCCGGCGGCTTTGGGCTCCTGGTGGCAGGGCGCGCAACCGGTCGCCCGAATCATCCCTCTCACGCCGCCCCGGGCAACTGGAACATCGCCTCGAGCCCCTCCAGATCCCCGCCGTCCCGATACCGGGTATAGCAAGACAGCAGGTAATAATTGTCGCCATTGGTGCGAAAGAAGCAGCGCCCCAGCAATGGGCCGCGCGGCGTATCGAGGGATAACACGAGCACCGGGTAGCGGTCCGCAGAACAATACTCGACCCAGGCGCTGCCCTCCGTCCGCTCGCCGTCCAGGGTCCGTCTTAGCCTATACCCCTGTTCTCCAGAACCGATGTGCAAACGCCCGACATAGGCCTCCGCTGACCCCGGCACCCGACCGATCAAATCGTACTCGCCGAGGAGCCCGGGCAGGCTATCCGGCTCGAAGTCTTGCAGGCGCTCACAGAGCCCGTCGGCACCGGCGGGCACAACCCAGACCGATACCAGCAGATAGACCGCGACCCGCCCGATGCAGGCCCGCCAGCTCGCTCGCTTGGACTGCCATCGCGCTCGAATATCAATGCCCTCTTGGGTAGCTATTCTCGACACTATTCCCGCGTCCTCCAGAAGACCCCAAGGCCCCCATGCTTGGCCCCGCAGCGGCAGAGAAAGATCCGAGCCCCAGGGCCGCGCATCACCCAACGACGGTGCTACGCTCCCGGAGGGAGACTAGACCCGCCGCACAATCACTGGGCCGCAGCCTGAATCTGCTCCACCCGAGTGCGCATTACCGCATAGTAGACCACCGGGATCACCACCAGGGTCAGGGCGGTGGAGACCAGCAGGCCGAAGATCAGGGCCACGGCGAGACCGGAGAAGATCGGATCGTCCAGAATGAAGAAGGCCCCTGCCATGGCCGCCAGGCCGGTGAGCGCGATGGGCTTGACCCGCACCGCTGCGGATTCGACCACCGCCCGCTCCAGGCTCATTCCGGCCTGCACCTGCTGGTTGACGAAGTCCACCAGCAGGATACTGTTGCGCACGATGATGCCGGCCAGAGCGATCATGCCGATCATGGAGGTGGCGGTGAACTGGGCGCCGAGCAGGGCATGGCCCGGCAGGATGCCGATCACGGTGAGCGGGATCGGCGCCATGATCACCAGCGGCACCAAGTAGGAGCGGAACTGGGCCACCACCAGCAGGTAGATCAGCAGCAGGCCGACGCTGTAGGCCAGGCCCATGTCGCGGAAGGTCTCGTAGGTGACCTGCCATTCGCCGTCCCATTTCAGGCTGTACTCGTAGGGGTTCTCGGGCTGGCCGAGGAACCACTGGGGGAAGCCCTCCCGGCTCAGCCCGGCGCCGATCTCGAACAGGCCGTATAGGGGACTGTCGGTGCTGCCGGCCATGTCGCCGGTGACGTAGACTACCGGCAGCAGGTCCTTGTGGTGGCGGGTGTGCTCGCGGCTGGCGTTCAGCGGCAATA
>CBDUCL010000335.1:0-1565 GCA_965365625.1 uncultured Chromatiales bacterium
CTGCTCCTTCGGTTGGAGCCGATATCAGGCATGGGCCTGGCGCTGCAGGATGGTGGAGAACTCTTCCAGGAAGTCGTCGTAGCGGTTATTGAGGCGCTCGACGTCGCTGGCGTATCGGTTGTAGGCGATCACCGCCGGGATGGCCGCGAACAGGCCGATGGCGGTGGCGATCAGGGCCTCGGCGATGCCCGGGGCCACCAGGGCCAGGGTCGCCTGCTTGACGTTGCCCAGGGCGGTGAACGAATTCATAATGCCCCAGACAGTGCCGAACAGCCCAACATAGGGGCTGGTGGAGCCGACGGTGGCGAGGAACGGCAGGTTCGCCTCCAGATGGTCCATCTCGCGATTCAGCACCACCCGCATCGAGCGCTGGGCGCCGCTCACCACGTCCATGGGATCGATGCGGCTCGATTGGCGCAGGCGGGCGAACTCCCGAAAGCCGGCGCGGAATATCGCCGCCATGCCCTTGACGCCTTCGCTGTTGCCTTCGAGCTTGCGGAACAGGTCTCCCAGGTCGCCGCCGGACCAGAAGCGCTTTTCGAACTCGTCCGCGTCGCGCTTGGCCCGCTTCAGAACCCGGGCGCGGTCGAAGATCATGGTCCAGGAGATCAGCGAGGCCGACACCAGCAGCAGCATCACCAACTGCACCACTGCGCTGGCATTGAGCACCAAGTGCAGGAACGACAGATCATTCGACATCGAGCAACTTCCTCATTAGGTCCGGCGGAATCGGGGCGGGGCGAAACCGCTGGGCGTCGACGCAGGCCAACTTGACCCGGCCGCGGCAGCAGGGTTTGGTGTCCGGGCCCCGCACCTCTTGCTCCAGGGAAAGGCTGGCGCGGCGGGTTTCGCACATCGCTACGCTGACCTCCAGCAACTGGTTAAAACGGGCCGGGCGCAGGAAATCCAACTGGACCTGGCGCACCACAAAAACTACCCCCTCTTGGTCCCGCAATTGGTCCTGCTCGAAGCCTTTGGCGCGCAGCCATTCGGTACGCGCCCGTTCCATGAACCGGAGATAGTTGGCGTAGTAGACCACGCCGCCGGCGTCGGTGTCTTCGTAATAGACCCGCACCGGCCAAGTAAACTCGCTCGCCATCGCGCTAGTGCATCCTGAGACTGGGTTTCGGGGGCTGAGTTCCGGGTTACTCGAACAGGTCCGGGGTGCCGCCCAAGGCGTGTTCGGGCGGGGCCAGGCCGAAGTGGCGGTAGGCGGCCTGGGTGGCCACCCGCCCGCGCGGGGTGCGCATCAGAAATCCCTGTTGGATCAGGAAGGGTTCGAGCACGTCCTCAATGGTGCCGCGCTCCTCGCCGATGGCGGCTGCCAGGTTGTCGACCCCCACCGGGCCGCCGTCGAACTTCTGGATCACCGCCGAGAGCAGCTTGCGGTCCATGATGTCGAATCCGTTGGCGTCCACCTTGAGCATGCCCAGCGCAAGATCAGCGACCTCGCTGCTGACCCGGCCGTCGGCCTTGACTTGGGCATAATCCCGCACCCGCCGCAGCAGCCGGTTGGCGATGCGCGGCGTGCCGCGGGAGCGGCGTCCGATCCCGCCGGCGCCGGC